>CAZRWX010000026.1:0-23602 GCA_964603925.1 uncultured Bifidobacteriales bacterium
AGAAAACACTCTCTCGCCAACAAACGTAAAAGCTTTAAGGCGTTCTCCAATTTTAAAAAAGAAGGAACCCATTAAAACTGGAGATATTGTAAAAAAAGAAAAGCAAACAACTCCAAAAAAGCCAGCAGATAAAGCGGTTAAGTATTTAACTGATGAAGGTTCTCTAAGTCTTTATTTAAGAGAAATAAGCAAGAGCAAATCTCTGAACCCTCAAGAAGAGGCCGAACTTGCTATTCTTATTAGAAAATCCGATCGCAGAGCATTAAATAAGCTAATTAAGGCTAATCTCAAATTTGTTGTTTCTGTCTGCAAAAATTATCAAAATCAGGGCTTACCTCTTACTGATCTTATCAATGAAGGTAATTTAGGGTTGATAAGAGCAGCTAAAAGGTTTGACGAGACAAAGCATTTCAAATTTATCTCCTATGCCGTCTGGTGGGTCAGGCAGGCTATTTTGCAGGCTCTAGCAGAGCATTCACGCATTATAAAATTGCCTCCAAACAGGGTTGGTACAATACACAAAATTGGTAAAAGGATTTCTGTCCTGGAACAAAAATCAGGAAGAACCCCCACCTTGGAGGAAATTTCGAAATCTCTTAATCTAAAAGAGGAAGAAATTAACGAAGTGCTTAAAATAAGCAATCCATATATGTCTTTAGATTCTCCTATTCAAAAAGGCGACGAAAGCTGTTTAATAGACGTTTTAAAAGACGATACTCTGGATAGTCCAGATAAATCTATTATGGACATTGCTCTTAATAAAGAGATAATTAATGTGCTCTCCACACTGGACGGCAAAGAAAAGGAAGTTATTAAACTTTATTTTGGAATAGGCGTGGATACTGCCTATACCCTGGAAGAAATTGGGCATAAGTTTAATCTTACAAGAGAGCGTGTAAGGCAGATAAAAGAAAAAGCCATAAAACGTTTAAAACATACCTCAAGATCAAAAAAGCTAATGCTTTTTAAAGCATAAATTTTATTTAATATTAACCTTTAAACATACCTATATATTACTTTTAAGATCTTTATTTTAGTGATAGTAATAGGCTGGTTAATTGTGTTTAAAAGGGTAAAATATTATTTGTAAGGCTATATAAACCCAATCTTTATAACTAATTATTGAAAGTTGGAACATAGGGGAAAAAAATATAATATCATTGAAAACCCCTGTGGATAAGTGTTAACTATTTTTTATCAACATCTATCAACTAAAAAAAGCACCTAAAATGTTGAAAAAAAAGAAAAATCAAATAATGTTGAGAGTTTGTTTAAAAGATGGTGTTTGGAACAACATCTTTCAGGTTTTTAATAATCTGCCACCCTCCAGCTACCGTGCCAACCATACTGCCAATCCCAGGCAATATAAACGCTAAGAACACTCTTAATAGTTTATTTTCCCACCATTTTTTTAATGTATACAGATCACTCCCAGCACTTTTTATTTCTTTAATAGAGGGTGGTGACATTAAAATCTGAACCAGGGCGGTAACATAACCCGCGCCTATAACAGGTGTTAATGATGTAAATGGGGCCGCAATAAACCCAGCTAAAATAGTGACGGGATGGCTTAATGCGGCTATAGCCCCCAGGGAACAAAAAAAACCATTTACTAAAAACCAGTATACCAAACTGTCTTGAACGCTATTTAACCCCTGGGTTATCCCAATTACAAAAAGAGCCCCAATAATTAGCGTGGGTATTATGAAAGCGGCGAAGGAATTTATTAGTGAAGAAGCGGGAATGTGTTCTAATTCTTTTAAATTAATATCTCCTGTATTTTTGATATGTTCTTTTATACCTGAAACATGTCCTGCACCCACAACAACAACAATTTTATCTCCAGTTTGATTAATAATACTTTTTGATAAATAAAGGTCTCTTTCGTCTATTAAAACCTCTTTAACGCTGGGAAGAGATTTGGCCAACTCTTTTAACATTTCAGAGAGAACATCTTTGTTCCTGAGTTCAGATAGAGACTCTTCATTAATCTGTGGATTTTCAAACATACTTGCGAAAATATTACTCAACAAAACACCTTTTTTAATAAATGAGGTGCGTTTCCAGGCTCTTTTCAGGGTTATTCTAGCGTCTCTATCTATGAGGGCTATTTTAATATTTTTGTCCTTAGCACTTAAATAAGCTTCTAACATTTCTGTCCCGGGTTTTATGCCTGTTTTTTGGCTAAGCTTTTTTTGATAAGATGAGAGAATTAAGGAAAATATGAGAGAGGGTAATTGTTTTTCCTTAATTACTTGTATAATATTTTGAGATTCCCACGCCCTCTGGTTGGTAAGAGATTTTAATCGTGTTTCATCAAGTTCTAAACATATAATATTGGGTTTTTCTTCTTCTATTACCTGTTTTACAAGCTCTGTAGATTCTTTTGAAATATGAGCAGTGCCAACTATTATTATCTGTCTACCTTCAACCTCTATTCTGCATATATCGCTAGAGTCGGTGGCTTTAATTTGCGGTTCTGTGCTATTTTGCATAGTTTATATCAATTTTTGAATTTTATTAATAATATCAGAAGTTGATAATTTTGGTATTTTGCTCACAATATGTATTCTGCCGCCATTATCCTTTATGGTTTTGGATTCTATACAATTTTTCCCATACTCAGAACCATTAACGTGAACATGAGGTTTGATTTCTTTTAAGAAATCCATAGGGTATTTTTCATCAAAAATATGGACATAATCTACATATTTTAGAGCTAATAGCATTTCGGCTCTTTGGTTTTGTTTGATAAATGGTTTGTTATTGCCTTTTGCCTCTTTTACCGCTCTGTCGCTGTTAAGGCCTAATATTAAAACATCACCTTGTTTTCTCGCTTCTCTAAGAATGTGAATATGCCCAATATGAAGCAAATCAAAACACCCATTAATTGTTACAATCTTTTTTCCCATAGATTTTAAATGTTCTGATAAGCCATATAAATCAGCACGTTTGATCAGATGGGATTTTAGAATTGGCAGATCAATAATATCAGATTCTTTAACAACGGAGGTTCCGAATCTTTTAATTACAGCACCCGCAGCTTTGTTAGCCACTCTTAGGGAATCTATTACTGGTAAACCCGAACAAACCCCTAAAGCAAATACCGCAACAACCGTATCACCGGCTCCGCTGACATCAAAAACTTCGTTAGCTTCTGTTGGCAGCCCATATCTTAATTTGCCGCTTTTTTCATAATAGAAAAGACCATTTTCTCCCAAAGTGAGAATAATATTAGCCCTTAATATATCACTCAGGCTTTTTGCTACGGAAAGATGGTTTGAGGGTTTTGATTGTAAACCAGGTTTTTTAATTATTTCAGTTGCTTCTTTCCAATTTGGAGTGACATAAGTGCAACCTTTGTAATAATTAGCATTTTGAGGTCTAGGATCTACTATTACTATTTTTCCTGCTTTTTTTGCCATTTTTATGATGTTACTGCAAAGAGTTTTGGTAAAAAAACCTTTAGCGTAATCGGATAATACAACACCATCCACAGATGATAATGCTTTTTGAAAAGCCGCTATTATTTCCCTCTCAACCTTTAGTGTAATGGGATGGCATACTTCGCTATCCAGCCTTAAAATTTGTTGGTTTTGGCTAATAATCCTGGTTTTTGTTGTTGTTGGGCGCCCATCACTGAAAATATGGAGGTGTATGTTGCGAGCTTTGCAACTAGCTGAAAATTGGTTTTTTTTAGCATCCTGTCCTGTTATTACAAACAAAGAGGTTTTAGCTCCCAGCGAAGCAATATTAGAAGCGGTGTTCGCAGCGCCGCCAAGGACAAAATAACGCTTGCTAACCTTTATTATTGGTACAGGGGCTTCAGGTGAAATTCTGGAAGTATCGCCATGAATATATTCGTCTAAAAAAGCATCACCTAAAACCAATAGATGCATTTTTTTAAGATTAATAAGCCAATTATTTTCCATATAAACTAACCTTAAGCTAAAATCAATGATATTTATAACACTAATAATATTAGCTCAAAACTAAAAAGCGTGCTTCGATAAAGCACGCCATTATTTAACAGGTAATTTATGCTGCCAGGAGAAGATCCCGGGGAAGTTCGGCTTTTTTAAGGTTTGCCAGGCCCTTTTCCTTAATTTGACGTACTCTTTCTTTTGAAAGACCAATAATATCACCAATGTCTTCCAAGCTTAAAGCTCTGTGATAATTTACTCCGAAATACATGCAGAGGACTTTTTTCTCCTGTTTACAAAGCTTATTCAGGTTTTTTAGTAGAAAGCGGTTTCTTGATTCTTGGATTGAGAGTTGTTCAGCGTTTTCTTGAGAACAATCCTCAATTACGTCTAAAAGTGTAGACTCCGAATTAGAATCAACAGGTTCATTCAGGGAAGAATAGTGCTGTCCCATCTCCAAAATTTTATCCATTTGCAGAGAACTATATCCCATTTTTTTTCCTAAATCAGAAGAGTCTATTTTTAAACCCGCCCCAATAATCTGTTTCATTTTAACACCGTATTTATTAATTCTTCTTAAAACCAATTCCTTCTCTGCTGAAATTCTGATTAAACGAGCTTTTTCAGAAATTGATCTGGTGATTGACTGGCGTATCCACCATACAGCATATGATATAAAGCGAATTTTGCGGGATAAATCAAAGCGTTTTGCCGCTTCTATCAGACCAATATTACCTTCATTTATTAACTCTGTAAGGCTAAGACCCTGGCCTCTGTACATAAATGCGACATTTATTACAAATTTAAGGTTTGAACAAATAAGCTTGTCAATAGCTCGCCTATTGCGCCCCCTTACCAGCATGAGGAGCGCGCGCTCTTCAGGTTTTGTTATAAGAGGATATTTATTAATATCCTTTATATATTGATAATAAAGCCTGGCGTCTTCCCAAGTTTCTTTTGTTCCGTATCTCATTATTACTCCTTTCTTGGCGACATCTCTAATAATACGCATTACAAGATTGAGGTATGTCACAGAAATGTCACACACATGTCTTTATTCTGTTCAACATTTACCCTAATTTTTCCACATATAATGCGTTTATTGTGTCCTTTTTTGTAAATAAGCCTATTCAATGCTAGTTTTCGATATATTAAGGTGAAATAAGGAGTTGTTTTCCGTGGATTTTTTTCAAATTATTGCCGAAGATTTAAAAATTGAGAAAGCTCAGGTATTGAATACTATTGAACTTCTTGATAATGCAGCCACAGTACCTTTCATTGCCAGATACAGGAAGGAAAAAACAGGTTCTCTTGATGAAGAGGTGATCCGTAAAATTCAGGAGCAAAACATATACTTCAAAGAGCTTGAAGTAAGAAAGCAGGCAATTTTAAAAAGTATAAAATCTCAAGACAAACTTACGCCAGCTCTTGAAGAAGAAATACTTCAGTCAAAAGAAAAAAACCGGCTTGAGGATCTATATATACCATTTAAACCTAAACGAAAAACCAGAGCCTCTTCAGCAAGAGATGCGGGCCTGGACAAACTAGCTGTTCTTTTAAGTAAGCAGCCTCCGGGTTTCAACCCCTACCAGGCAGCCGAGGCTTTTATAAAACCAGAAACAGCATTTGATACTCAAGAAAAAGCCCTTGCCGGTGCTGTGGATATTTTAGCTGAGGATCTTGCCGAAACACCCAGTATACGTAATTTTTTACGAAAAAAAGAGGAGCTGAAGGCTGTTCTTATCAGTCAGGTTAAAGAAAAGCACAAAAATAAAAAAACAAAATTTGATACATATTGTGATTTCAGGGAATGTATATCTAAAATCCCCTCCCACCGTATTCTTGCTATACGAAGGGGTGAAAAAGAAGGTGTACTACGCACAGAAATAGTTTTTGACGATGAAAAAAATATTGAATACTTGCGGGGGGTGGTTCTCTCAAATAATTCTGATGTCGGCAACTATTTAACACAGATGGTTGAAGATTCATACAATCGCCTTCTAAAGCCATCAATAGAGAATGAAATTCGCGCCAACCTTAAGAAAAGGGCCGACAAAGAGGCTTATTTGGTTTTTACTAGAAATCTTAAAGAAGTGCTTTTATCACCGCCCGCGGGCAGTAAAATAGTTCTGGGCGTGGATCCAGGTTTTAAATCCGGCACCAAATTAGCTGTTGTAGATCAGACGGGCAAATTCCTGGAGCACCGAACCATATACCCATTGCCCCCTCAAAAAGAGGTGGATGCGTCAAAAACAATATTGCTTGCCATGGTGGAGCGGTTCAATGTAGAAATCATTGCTATTGGAAATGGGACTGCATCAAGAGAGGCTGATGACTTCATTAAGGCTTGTTTAAAAGAACTAGAAACCCCTCCTATATCTGTTGTAGTTAATGAGTCAGGTGCTTCAGTATACTCAGCATCTACAGTAGCCAGACAGGAGTTCCCAGATTTAGATGTTACCATTAGAGGTGCTATTTCTATAGCACGTAGAATCCAGGATCCACTGTCAGAGCTGGTAAAAATAGATCCTAAGTCTATTGGTGTCGGGCAATATCAACATGATGTTAATCAATTAGAGCTTAAAAGGCGGTTGGAGGAAGTTGTAGAATCGTGTGTAAACTCTGTAGGTATTGATATTAATACTGCCTCGTACTCTCTCCTTAAATATATCTCTGGCATAAACAAGGTATTGGCTAAAAATATTGAAGATTATCGAAAAAAGGTTGGTGCCTTTACCTCCAGGTCCAGTTTGGTTAAAGTTCCAGGTCTGGGACCTAAGGCTTTCGAACAAGCCGCGGGCTTCCTGCGTGTATTTACATCAGACAACCCCCTGGATGCATCTGCCGTTCATCCTGAGCGCTACGATCTGGTAAATAAGATATCTAATGATATTGGTGTTTCAATAAAAGACCTTATAGGCAATAAGGAGAAATTGGAGAGTTTATCAATGGAAAAATACGCGGATTCAGAGGTGGGGGTGCCAACATTACTGGATATTAAGAGCGAACTTTTAAAACCAAACAGAGATCCCAGGAAGCGTTTTGTTTACGCAAGTTTTAATCCTAAAATCCGTGAAATTAAAGACTTGAAAGAGGGGGAGTGGGTTGAGGGTGTCGTCACAAATGTCACCGATTTTGGTATTTTTGTTGATGTAGGGGTGCATCAGGATGGCCTGGTCCATATTTCCGAGGCCTCTGACAGTTATGTATCAGACTTGAGTTCAATTGCCACAGCGGGTAACATTGTTAAGGCCAGGATTTTGTCTGCCGATCCTGAAAGGAAAAAAATCTCTCTCTCAATGAAAACCTCTATCACTGCCGACAATAAAAAAACAGCAGAAAAAAGGAAGCCTAAAATAAAGAAACCCCCACTGGCAACAGTGGGTCAGCTAAAAAAGAAGTTTAATGACGATGCCCATAAAAAGCAAAATAATATAAAGCTTAAATTTTCCCTTAAATCCATTATGAAATCCGGGCGATAAACATAGTTTTTGGCTTACAGCTTAAATAATTGCCATTCAAAGAGTTTCTGTCTAATTTTATCTCGATTTATATGGCGGCTTAGCTCAGCTGGTTAGAGCAATGGAATCATAATCCATGTGTCCGGGGTTCGAGTCCCTGAGCCGCTATTTCATCATTTTTCTTTTCTCCAGCGAGGACGTTTTCATGAATACTAATACTAATATTCATTATTTAAAGACATTACCTGGTGATGATGTGCGCCAAATAATGTGGCGTTTTTCCGATCGGTTTGATCTTCAAATGCTGATACAATCTTCTCGTGCTGTAGCCAAAGGTGTTACAGCCAGGTTGGTGGCTAATGGTGCAAGGAATACTCATGAGTGGACAGAAGAAAAAAATCAACTATTAAAAGCCTTTGATGAATCTGGTATTTCTACCGTTTTTCTAGATCCTGAATTTGGCGGTTATATAGAGGGCCCCAAAAACCTGGCAATGGCCTTAGTGGCCTTTGAGCTTGCCTGGGTAGACGGGGGTACGGCCACTTGCAGTCTGGCTGGTAATTTAGCTTTATCTCCTATCCATGAAAAAGGTACTTATGAACAGAGGAAGACCTACATGTCTGGTTGCGTGCCGGCTCAGCCTGGTGAAAACCGCAAAACCTTAAAAGGTGCCTTTGCATTAACAGAGCCCTTGCCTTATGTGGGTGTTGATGCATCTATGATAAGTGGTAAGGCAAAAATAGTGGAATGGGAAGAGGGCAAAGAGCCTGTTATTCAAATAGAAAAGCGCGGTCGTTTTATAACTAATATGAATTTTGCTAATTTTATTACTGCAGCCGTTGATACCGCCGATGAACGGATAAAAAGCAGCTTTATGGTTATTCTTGAAGAGGATGATCCTGGTGTTTTCGATCGCGGTACAGTCACTAAAAAGATGGTGCATCAGCTATCCTCTACTTGTGACCCAATTTTCAGCTTGAAAGTTCCCGCCAGCCGCATTATTGGCGGTTATACCGTTAAAGATGGGGTAATTTATCCCAACGCTAATCATGGCGAAGTAATTGAAGCCGTTTTCCGCCGCACACGGGTTACTGTGGCGCTTATGTCTTCTGCCAAGGTGTTATCCGCCATCGAGCCGGTTATTCGTTATCACCGTACACGTTTCCGTGGTGGTGAGTCTGTTAAGCCAGGTACATTACGCTACGATTTGGGTCTTCAACAAAAAGAGGACGCACTCACAAGGCTTGCTGATGTCTGGGCGCATGGGGAGGCCAGCTCTTCCCTTGGTTTTGCTGCAGCCAGGCTATTTGACGAATTTGATCCTATAGAAAGAGCTAAAGACAAACTTTTAGAAGAGCAGGGTATTAAGGGGCCTCGTGCTAAAATGAAAGCCCATCGCAAAGTTCACGGTGATGCCATGGAGTACATCTCTCTTATGTATCAAAAGCAGGATGTACGGGACAATAAAAGGTTCCAGGAGTTAGGCTCAAATGTTTTAGTTGAGTTTGTTGTTAAGGATGCTGTAGCCTCTGTGCTTTGTCCTGCCAGCAAATTATGGAATACAGGTGTAGGCGCTAATATGATGAGAGAGGCTGTCAGTCTGGTGGGCGGGTATGGTATCACAGAGGACTGCCCGGGTTTCCTTTTTCAAAAATGGACAGACATGCAGCTTGAGGCCACCTATGAGGGTCCAGAGGTAGTTCAACGCCGGCAATTATCTTTACTGATGAATAGTGAGCTATTTGTCGCGCATTTTAAAGCGTGGGCATTACAATTACAGGGTATTCATAAGCAAACACCCTCAGTCGGAGCTTTAGCATTGGCCAACTCTATGGACATCTGGTTGTGGGTGCTTAATTTCCTTCAATCAACCACAGATTCACGAGGTGATAAACTCTATCAGCCAAACCGTCACGGCGTTTCATTTACTCTTGCAGATGCTCTGTGCTGGCTCTTATCTTCTCATAGTCAGATCATGGATGTTCTTGAGCTTATAGAAAAAGGCCCTCAAAACCCTGTATTAGCAGAAGGCCTGCCTGGTTTTACGCAGTTCTTTTCTGATTTATGTGTAATCCAGTCAGCAAAAGCCGCTGGCGAGGTTACCCGTTTTTGCACAGAATTGGTATTTGGGTACAACGCAAAACAAACCTTGAATCCCTCTCAACAGCAGGAGTTTGAGGGTTTGGTAAGTAAAGTTAATTCCAGTCTTTTTGAATCACGATATGCTAAAGAAAGAGCTGGGCAGTCTTTGGCACAGGTGATGATACCAGAAGCATTAGATTATCCTCAGCAATGACAGATCCCAATCGTCAGAGCATGGACGTAGATATTGTCTGCGTTGGCTTTGGCCCTGCTACAGCCGGTTTTCTTCATACACTTTCCAATAATCTTGTAGACGAAACCGGCAAAGTGCTTCTCGAGAGCAAAGTGGCCCCAGGTATGCCCCTGCAGGTTATTTGCTATGAACGCGCAGATGATATAGGCTTTGGAGTTTCTGGTGTTGTTTCGAGGGCCAAAGCAATTAAACAAAGCCTTTCTCAGGAGGAGCTTAATGAATTACCCATGTCTGGTAAAGTCAAAAAAGAGGAGCTACTTTACCTTTTAGACCCGGTTGGCGCCAGCCGCCGTTCTTTACCTCATAAGGTTCTGGACACCTTATTAAAACCATTTAGTTCACATTCAGCGCTTAAGGTGCCGTATATCCCTTCTTTTATGGATAAACATGATGGCTTAATTTTCTCTTTGGGCCAGTTTATGCAGTGGATTGGCACAAAACTTATGGGTACCGGCCTGGTTCAGATTTGGCCCGCAATGCCAGTCAGTGGACCTCTCTGGCAGGGTGATAAAGTTACAGGTGTGCGGTTACTGGATCAGGGTACAGATAAATATGGCAAACCAGATTCCGTCTATATGCCGGGTATGGATATTAATGCCAGCCTTACTGTTGTTGGTGATGGCCCTGTCGGCCCTGTTGGTCAGCAAATAAACCAAAAGTTGGGGATGCCCGAGGGCAACCATCAGAGAGATTGGGCTGTTGGTATGAAAGCTGTTGTAGATTTACCTCAAGGTTGTAAGCTTGAAGCTGGGACTGTGCTCCACACAATGGGCTTTCCAGAACCGGAAATTTTTGGTTTTCTTTATGTACTGCCAGGCAATATTGCTTCTCTTGGTATTTTTGTACCCTCATGGTTTAAAAATCCAATTCGCAATGCTTACAGATATTTTCAACACTGGATGCAGCATCCATCTCTCTGGCAACACTTAAAAGGGGCAAAAATGCGTTCCTGGGGTGCAAAATCTCTCCAAGAGTCAGGCCGTAAAGGCGAACCGCATTTGGTAGGTGATGGTTTTGCACGCATTGGTGAGGGCTCTGGCAGTACTAATGTTCTTACCAATTCTGGCGTAGATGAAGCCTGGCTGTCTGGTGTTTTACTTGCCCAGGGTGTAATAGAGTTAGCGGGTGCTGATAAAGCTTTTACCAGAGGTAATCTTAATCAAGCTTATTTAGGTCGGCGCAGGGCTAGCTGGATGGATAAAGACTCCATCATAGCAGAGGGTTCCAGAGATAGTTTTCAAAAGAGTTTTTTCCTGGGTGTTTCAGGTATGGGGCTTTCTGGCTTAAGCAATGGGCTATTAAAAATTAAAAGCGCTGTTAAACCCATCCATGAAAATATTTCCTCAATGCAGTCATATTTTAAAGATAAAATCTCACCCAAAGATTTATCAGACCTTCGTAAAGCCTGCAAAAGTACCAATTCAAGTCTATATAATGCCATTATGGATAAAATTGGCTGGCCCGAAATCAAACTCGATGGATCTCTTTTGATTTCCCATCAAGATGCATTACTACTTGGAGGCAAAGTGCAGGCTGCGGGTGGGTATGCCGATCATGTTTGTTTCTTAGACCCTGCCATATGCGAAAAATGCGATAACCAGGTGTGTATTGAAATGTGTTCCGGCCAGGCTCTTTTACCAGGTCAAGACAATAATATTCCATTGTTCGACAGGGAAAAATGTGTTCATTGCGGGGCTTGTTTTTGGAATTGTTCAGTTCCCCGCTCTAATAACGCAGAAATTGGCAATGTCGATTTCAGAGCGGGTTCCGGCGGCTTGCACTCAGCAGAAAATTAACCCCCCCATATCCAACCACAAAACGTTCACAGATTCTGGTTTTTGATTACTAGAACAGGACAGATCTTAACTTCTATGTAGTATTGAGGTGCAATATTTTAGTCTTAAATGTGAATAGTTGGGGTGATCTAATTAAATTCTAAAATGATATTTTAATTTGTGAATAATTAAAAACCTTCAGGAGAATTTTATGAGCTCAGCCTTTGATATTGTTGTTTGTGGAAGTCTGGTACCAGATCCTTTACAAACTCTCGAGCCTGTTGAGACCCCGAAAGGTCCAGGCTTAAAAAACGAACTTATGCTGCCATCTGTTTTAGATCCCTGGGCTGCGCATGCGCTTTATGAAGCTGCTAATCTGGCCCGGCAGGTACAGGGCAGTAAAATTTATTTGGTTAGTGCAGGTCCTAAAGCCAAACTCCAGCAATTAATGATGTCTATTGCGCAAAAAGTAATTTTTGAGTTTATAGCCGTGGATGCATCAGCAAGCGGTTTTATGGATGCACACCAAACAGCAGCCGCCCTTACCAAAGCAATTCAAGGTATTAATGGCTTGAATAAAGAAAATATGCTGATATTTGGAGGGTGCGCATCAGCTTCCCGTGATGCCAGTGTTACTATGCAGCTTGTTGGCGAGAGCCTGGGCATTAGGGAGCAGTTCCTGGGTGTAGACGCTCTGGAGTTGCAAAGTGATGGCCGTTTCAAAATCAAAGAACGTGTTGAGGGTGGGCAATATTTGGTGTCAATATGTCAAGGCCCCCCTGCATTAATAGGCTGGGCTACTGGCAATCTTCCAGAACCACCCAATAATCCCCAGATAGGTATGCAGAATATGCGTGGCATTATGCCCGCCCTGCAGAAAGCGGGCCAAGGTGACATCGGCCTTGGTGGCATTAATTATGTTCGGGTCGGCATTCCTCAGCAAAAGCGCGAAACCAGGATCGTTAAAGACATGACTACAGATCAAATAGCTGAAGAAATTGTAACTTGGCTTGCAGAATAGGAGTGTGCAAATGGAAAAAATCCTTTTTATAACAAATTCTGAAGATAATGACCTATTATCAAAAATCAGTTTAGAAGCCCTGAACGGTGCTATCAATTTGTCCCGTGAGATAAATGCGCAACTTGAAGTAGGTGTTATAGGTGGCAATGTTGAAGGGGCAATAAATTCTATTGCTGGTTGCGGCGCCAGTGCTTTCTATGGCCTCTCAGGTCAAGAGTTTAAAAATTCCAGATATGGGAGTGATTCCTGTGCCTTAGAGGCTGTTATCAAGGCTTCAGCAGCTTCTTTAATTTTAGCTCCAGGTAGTTCTCGCCTCATGCGTTCTTTACCGGGGGCCGCCTTCAGGCTTAATGGTAAAGTGGACACTCACATAAATGGTGTTTCCAGCCAGGGGTCTGGCGTAGAGGTTACTCGTTGGTATTATCGTCAAAGAATCAGAGCAACTCTTTCCAGATCTGAACGCCCGTGGGTTTTGTTAATTGATGGCGGTGTTTACGAACCATGGCAGGGTGATTCCGGTACGGCCAATATTACCAATATAGTTTTGACATTGGGAGTAGATGATACCAGAACAGAGGTAACAGGCCTTGAATCACCATCCAGCAACACCCAGACAATCCTTCCCGATGCGGAAGCTCTCTTTGTTGCCGGAGCGGGCTGGACTAAAAAGCAAAAAGATGGGAATATTCATATTCAGGATGCGGAACGGCATATTGTTCAGTTTCTCAATTTATCAAAAGCTTCTCTTGGCAGCAGTAAATCCCTGGTTGATCAAAACACTGAGGGGGTTGCTGTGCTTAACTTTATGTCTCACCTTAATCAGGTAGGCCAAACAGGGTCCACACCCAGGCATCGCAAAGGTCTGGCTACATGCTGCCATGGCGAGGAGCCTCATGTTGTGGGATGGCGTTTTATTGATCAACGCAGGGCCGTAAACTTAGATGCGTCCTGCGGGTGGGCTCAGGGCAAGGCTGATGTGCTTTATGTAGCAGATGCTTTTAAAGTTATGGAAAAGGTAAACGAGCTTTTACAGGCGGGATGAAGCAACTTTTTTCAGCCATATTCTAACAAACAGGGACATAATGAAGTATTTTTTGATTATCAAACAGGATAAATTTCATAATATAATGGTCATCAATTTTACAGCGAGGGCAAAATGAAGTTTGAAGCTAAAAAGGGTATATTTTTAGATGCACTGCAAATAGCTCAAAGCGCCATACCAAATAAGACAACCCTTCAAATCCTGCATAATTTTTTATTCAAGCTGGAGGGTGGTTCTCTGGAGATTACAGCTACCGATCTGGACCTTACCATCCATTTAAAGATTGAGGTAGAGGGTCATCGGGATGGCAGTATTGTTGTAAATGCTAAAAAATTTTTAGAAGTAATACGAGAGTTGCCCGACCTGCCGATTACCTGTTCTGTTGATGATTATGTCCTTAATATAAAATCCAGCTCAGGCTTTCAAGCTAATATGACAGGGTTCGAGGCTAGCGAGTATCCCGCCATGCCGGCCGATGATAGTGCGGTTTCCTTTCAATTAACATATGACAAGCTTAAATTTTTATTCGAGAAAACAGCTTTTGCAGCTTCCAACGATTATACCACAAGAGTCAGCCTTACAGGTACATATTGGGGGCACAAAGACGACAAGCTTCTTATGGTAAGTACTGACGGACACAGGTTGGGTAAAGCCTGGGTAGATAAGGGGGATATCACTCTTGATCAAGGTATAATACTGCCTCCCCGTGCATTGTCTCAAGTACTTAAGACCGCGTCTTCAGACGAAAGCCTGGTTAATGTGGAGATTGGGCAGGCTAATGCCAAGTTTACATGTGGGAATATTATTATCTATACAAAGCTTATTGACGGCCCTTATCCAGATTATGAAAAAGTTATTCCCGCAGAGCTTAACAATACTATATGCATCAACAGGGAAGAGCTTATTTCTGTGCTGAGACGTGTGGCCACTATGGCTCATTCAAAAACTCGACAGGTTAAGTTTCAATTTGAGAAAAAGCAATTGTTGCTGTCAGCGCGAAATCAGGATTTGGGTGCGGATTCTGAAGAATGTCTGGCAGTGGATTACTCGGGTAAAACACTGGCAGTAGGTTTTAATTCTCAGTATGTGTTGGAAGTGTTAAGGCTGATTCATACCGAAAATGTAGTCATTAAACTGAATTCAAATTTAGGCGCAACGGTTTTTAAGCCTGAAGACGATGGGGCAAACTATTTCTTTATTGTAATGCCCCTGAGGTTACTGGACGACGAATAGTACTCATTAAAATTATTTGGAACGCGTTTTTCGGCGTTAATTATCCCATGCCGCGTCATAAACCTCTTGCTATAAGGGGTTTTTTTCATTCTTTTATTTCTGTATGCAAAAAATAGCGCTATTGATAGCCATGAGCGTGTGTTTAAATTACGCCGAGTCTTTTAAAGAGAAGGATAAAGGTGTTTTCAGTCTGGCCTTTTCTGGTGGAGGTACTGCTGAAATAGGGGGAATATCAGCTATATTTTCAAACCCTGCCAGTCTTAAAATACCAACAGGACAGCAGTTCTTTTTAGGAGTGGCTCCCACACAAGGCATATCACCCAGTCTTTATTATGGCGGTAATAAAAATATGCTGATTTCATACGCAATTGGCGCATTTAGGGACAATCCATCAAACTATCTACACCATGGTATATTAGGGGGTTTTACTATAAGTCCTGGGCCATATTTTTCTATTGGTTTGGTTGTATATTCGCAAAATATTGAAGTAGATAGCATAAGGGGTTTTAATTCTGATTTTAATGCAGGGGTTGTATACAGGCTTTTTTCCTGGCTGCAAACAGGCTTTGCAGTTAAGAATATCAACGAATCAAATATTGTTGATGGCTCAAAGTTGCTAAAAATACAAAGAAGCTATCATTCTGGTATTAAGCTTCTACTGCATGAACGGTTTCAGGCCTATTACGATCTTTATTCTCTTGATATTTTAAAAGAGCCTGCAAGCCATATTGCTGCTCTGAAGACTAATATTGGAGCTGGGAATAATCTTGGTATAATTGGCAGTATAAGGGGGGGGGCCATCTCCTCAGATCCTAATTTTTCCATGGGGTTGGGTATAAACCTGGACACCCGTGTTGGTTTGCATCTCTGGGGCTTTTGTTATTCATTAGCCGGTATCCCTGTTTCTAATTATTCTGATGAAATTCTACAAAGCTTTTCTGTATATTTAAATCTTGGTGTGTTTGAGGATAAAACCCCGCCATTGGTCTCAGCCAAAGAAGACAAAGGTGTTCTTATTCCATCTGAAGGCGGGGATCATCAATATGTATATTTCAGGCTTTTGGCCCGGGACGAGGACAGTGACCTGGAATCCTGGCAATTTGTTATATGTGAGAGTGATGCAATTAGAAAACCAGGTAAACCAGTTAAAGCCTTTACAGGTAAAGGGCTCCCGCCTAAAATTATTAAGTGGGATGGCCGGGACAGCTATATGGCCCTGCTTGCCCCCGGGTTTTATTATTATCGTCTGATTGCTAAAGACAAGGCCAGCAATATTGCCTCCACAAAGTGGCAGTTAATAGAGATTAAAGAATAACCGGCAGGTTTTAAAACTTAAAAATCAGACTAAAGCGTTTTTGACCGTCACGTATGCCACCATTTAAAGCTTTAATAAATGTGGCGTCAACTTGTAGAATATCTGAAAGCATAAAACCAACACCCAGATCCAACTCTTCTCTCTGGCCGGCCAGGTCTAATAGATACCCCCCCCGAAAAGAAACAATATTTGCATATGTGTATTCTATCCCGGTGTTGTAAACGGTAAGCTCCATATTCCTGTTCCAACCACTTATGGTGGAGATATCCCTTTCTTTATTGTCGTGGTAAGGGTAAATAAGGGACTTCCAGGAACCAATATATACAGGCACTGAGCCTACATCACTATCATAATAAACAGCCTCCCTATTGGCGTCAGCAGCTATAATTAAGCGATGGCTGGGAGTTGAGAATACGTCATACGACGCTCCCAGCTTCCAGGTAAAAGGGATGGGATCTGACTGATCCTGGTCAACGTAGAAAACCGCAGGGCCAATGTTCTGCATGACAAAACCAAGGCTTAAGCCTTTAAAAAAAACTTTTTTCCACAGGAGCCCCAGGTCTACTGCATAACTGGCAGCAACACCATCAGTTCTTTCGCCGCTGGCCGAAACACCAGGGGCCAGAGCGGAATAAATAAATTTAATGTTGAGCCCCAGGCCCGCATTTTTGTTAAGCCGTGTGCCGTAGGAGGCTGCCGCCACAAGCTCTGTGGAATTAAAGTTTTGGGTCTCTTCCCCGGCCTCATTTGTTTGGGTTATTTCACCAAAGGAGATAAAGTTTACAAAACCTCCTACTGTGCCCCACTCCTGCATGGGGAAGGTGGTACCCATATATACGTGGAAAAGATCGTTTAAACCTAATTGCGGCAGTAAGTCCTCATAAAAAAGCCCAACCTGGGATTTAGCTGCGTTATAGCGCTCCACCCCCGCGTTAGTTACGAACCACACATCGTCGCCCTGTGTTTCAATAACAAGATCGTTATTATCCGTCAGGGCATTACCTGTATGGTAATGGATCCATGAACCCTTGTCACTGGCAGCGGCGGCATCCTTTTGTTTTTGCCGGCCCTTGGGGTTTGTATAATTTGGTGTGTGTTTCCATACGCCTTTGTCTGTACCAATCCATACACTCCCGTTTTCATCCAAGTCCAGGTTTCTTACGGTTTGATTGCTGGAAAATGGGTATCGCTCCCACTCCAGAAGGGAAAAGTGGGATACTCCATGGGGGTGTGCTACCCACACATGCCCATATTTATCCAGTATTAAATTATTAACAGTGGAATCTAAAAGGCCATCCCTTATGTTGTAAAGCTTCCATTTTGCTTTCATACCTTTTGTCTGGGCTGGTGAATATCTTGCTACCCCCTTACCCTGCATGGCAATAAATACCTCATTAGAGTTGGGATGTGCGGCAATGGCTGTGATATACTGTGAGGGTAACAGGGTGGCGCCCCTGCGTGTAAAATTGGTCTTGCGATATCTGAACAGCCCGTTTTTGGTGCCCACCCAAATTTCAGCCCCCCTCAAAGCAAGGCTGGTAATATTAAGAGTTTCTTCCTTTTCTTTGAGGCTCTCTCGCGCAAAGGCTTCGTCCTGGCTATAACATTTCCATTTGGCTCCGTCAAACCTGTAAAGGCCTTTGGGGGTGCCCACCCACACTCTCTGACTTTTATCAACAAGGAGGGCTGAAATTGCATTACTGCCAATTAACAGATTATAAGGCAGCTTAAGGCTGATAAGGTTTTCTTCGTCTTCTTTTGACTTTATATTGTTGTATACTTTTACCTTTTCTACTATAGAGTCCAGGTTTATTTCTGTACCAATGTACTCTTTAACCACATTACGTACTTCATCGTCCTGCTCCAGTACATATTCGTAATAATCCTTCCATACTTTACCGTTAAAGTGCATGAGACCGTTTTTTGTACCAGACCATAGAACTGGTTTGGAAAGAAACCCCAGCTTCTCCCTGCCCCCCAGAGTAGTGAAGTCGTGATTGACATTCTTCTCAGATTTGTTGGAAAGGGCCACCTCCCACTCATCAGACAATGGACCGAATGCCAGGCCTGCCGGATTCCAGAATGTAGCATATACATCATCCGCTATAGCAATGGCAGTCTCACCCATACCTAACTGCCTTGCGCCTACAGGCATTACCAGGGTGATAACCGCAGAACCACCCTGCCCGCAAACCAACTGGCTCAGGAGCAGAATGAATAAAATAAAAAGTCGGGATTTGTTATTGGCTGTCCAGTTTACCAACTGTTCTCCAATCAGGGGTTAAGTATTTACCCTTTACCGGCAGGAGTGGTTTCCAGCCAGTGCCGTCCAGGTTTGTATTCCAGGCATTTTTGGGTATGAGTTTAATATTACAGCCAAGATAAAATGGCGGAATTAGCTCGGGGTAGTTATGTAATTGTTCCCTGGTAACATACGTACCTTTTTGTATAATACCCAGGGCATCAATATTTTTTGAAGAATCAGAATAGCAATAGGTTTGGATACCGTCCTTGTCACCATTTTCTATAATCTCTATACTGTTCTCTATAATATTAATCCAAAGATCCAGGTAACTCTGGGCTGAACCTGTGACGTTCTCAGGTGGGGCTGCTTTCAGGGCTTCTTCAATTTGAGTCAGGCTTAATTTCCGTTTACTAAGGATCTCCCTGGGGGACTGCCTTACCAGTGAAAAAATGCCGCTTGTATAAACCGTGGGACCCTCTTCATCATCCTTTGTTTTTTTCTGAAGAGCGAAATAAGCTGCTGCGGCAGTCAACATAACAATGAGGATGATGAGAACAATAAACAAGATCATAGTGTGCTATTTCCTGATAATCAACAAAAGCTTTATCACAAATTATACAAATGGACCGTAAAAGGTCAATTATGTTGCTTGTTTTAGCTTAAAAACTGATTCCAAGTAGGCCGTTTGTGGGTAAAAATCAAAAAAACAATGCTCTGTAACACAGTAACCATTTTCTGTTAGTATTTTCAAGTCCCTTGCCTGGGTGGGCGGGTTGCATGAAACATAAACAAGGTTCTTTGCTTTTAGTTGAATTATATGATTACGAGCTGTTTTAGATAATCCCTGCCTTGGCGGATCTGCGATAATTAAATCTATGCGTTGCCCTGCGGGAGGTGTGTATTTTTCAAATGAAGACAATATAAATGAATTATTTAAACCAGGGGCATTTTGTTTTGCCCATTTCAATGAATGCGGGTTATTATCAAGAGCGATTACTTTCTCAAATTTGTTTGATAGAAATGAGCTAAATAACCCGATACCGCAATAAAGATCCATTGCGCATCTCCCTGAGAAATTATCCAAAGCAAAAGAGATTAAGGAAGGCAGCAGCTCTAAATTACTTTGAAAAAAGCAATTCATATCGAAATAAAGGCGCTTCTGCAAAATTTCCACAGAAACAGCAGAATGGGGATTGAAACAATCAATAATAGACCAATCTGAAAACCCGAAAGCTTTGATTTTATCGGGAAAAGTAATTGCGGGTGAAGATATGAGGCATGGATTAAAATCGGTTTTAAGATTATTAAGTACCTTATTCAGGGAGGGGTAAAGGATAGGGCATTGAGAAATGGGTATGATTTTATTGGTGTTTCTTTCCATAAAACCAAATTCTTTCCCAAAAAAACATTGAAACTGAACACGATTCCTGTAGCCCAGGGGCTTCCCCGATACAATTTCTATGGTATCCAGGTCAATATTGCCTATCCGTTTAAAAGTTTCCCTTGTAATCAGCTTTTTTTGCCTTATTTGCTCGGGATAAGCCATATGGAGCCAATCACAGCCTCCGCATTTTTTAAAAAATGGGCATGATGATGGCCGCCGGTGTTCGGAAGGCTCCTCAATGGATAAACACTGGGCGGCAGCATATTGCCCGCTATCTTTTATAACTCTGATTTTAACCCTTTCACCTGGCAATACATATGGTACCATATGAACTTTGCCATTAATGCGGCATATTCCATCCCCACCAGGAATAAGCTTTTCAATTATTGCGGACTCTGCTTTTATCATAATCGGGAAATGTAAGCGTTTACCCGCTAAATTACACGATCGTGACTATAATCACACATTCTTATAAAGAAAATTTTTAAATCTGGGCTATATTTAGACTAGTTGAATCATTCTGATATGAGACCCTCGCCATTTGTTTTATTCTTTAAACGCTGTATAGACCTCGTCACAGGTCTGGCTGGTACGCTGTTTTTTCTTGCATTACTCCCATTTATAGCCCTCATCATTAAGCTTGATTCCCCCGGCCCCATATTTTACCTGCAAAATAGAGTGGGCCTTAACCGCCGGTTTAAATTCAAAAGTAAACGTAAATCCAAACCAGGGCAGAAATACGAAAGACGCGGTAAAGACTTTGGCGGCTCGCTTTTTAAAATAATCAAGTTTCGTACAATGAGGCACCACGCAGAGGCAAACGGCCCCCAGTTGTGCGATGTAGGCAGTGATTCCCGTATTACCCGGGCGGGTATATGGCTGCGTTTTTCTCATTTAGATGAATTACCCCAGGTTATTAATATTCTTAAAGGGGATATGAGCCTTATAGGTCCCAGGCCGGAGCGGCCTTTTTTTACTAATCAATATCTGGAGAAGATCCCCCATTACTGGAACCGTACATTATTTTTACGGCCTGGTCTTACTGGGTTGGCTCAGGTTTCACTTGGTTATGATGAGAACTTCCAGAGTATAATTCGCAAATCACATTTCGACTTTTCTTATCAGGCGGCTTTAAGTTCTTTCTCTTCCTGGTTTAGAATGGATCTGGCAATCCTCTACTCCACATTTGCTTATCTGTTAAAGTCCTTTAAGGTTAAACCTAAAGAGCTTGAGGGGCTTAAAAGGGCCAAGCTTCTTCCTTTTAAAGCCAATACGGAAAACCCCACATCCGGGCATAAAATAGTGGTGGTTAACGAGTTTCAAACCTCCACCCCCTTTCTTCTTACCGGCAAAGACCCAGCCGCTCTCAGCAAAAAGCTTCAGGGCATAAATTTTAACGGCAGCAAAAGCATTTTTCAGGTTTGCGTCTCCCCGGGTTCACAATTCGATCTGGATGATATGGGAGCTTTAGTGCGTTTGGTGCATGATGTTAAAAAGCGCGGTGGGCGTGTTGCTATTAAAAACAACAACCTGCAAGTTCATAAAATGCTCAAAGAAATTCATTTGGATACAGTTGTAGATGTACTGCCAGTGCCAATTCCCGTTACAAATTTTATGACTATCGATGTGGAATGCTGGTTTCACGCTTCTAATATGCGTAACAAAGCCCCGCATTCACTGTGGCATCGTTTGCCAACCCGTATTATTTTCAACATTGAGCGGATACTAGCATTATTAAATGCCCATCATACCAAAGCCACTTTCTTTATACTGGGGTGGGTGGCGGAAAATTTTCCTGAAGTGGTACAGATGATCGCAGATGAAGGTCACGAAATAGCTACCAGGGGTTATTATCATAACCTGATTACCGAGATGACACCCAATGAATTTGAAGACGATTTATTAAAATCGCTGGAGGCCATTAACAGGTCCACATCCAAGCCTGTCCGGGGGCACCGGGCCTGTAATTTTACTATCAACGAGCTTACATTATGGGCATTAGAAATTCTCGCTAAGTATGGCTTCGAATACGACTCCAGCATATACCCTATTAAAAGGAATAATTACGGTTTCCCCGGCTACCCCAACAGGCTGCCCCATCGCATTCTTTTTGAAGGGGAAGGGGAGATCATAGAAATCCCCATGTCGACACTTAAGCTTGGGCAAAAGCTTCTGCCAATTTCCGGTGGTGGCTATTTACGCCTTTATCCTTATAAAATTACAGAGCGCTATATCCATCAAATAAATCAAATAGGCGTGCCTGCAGTTGTTTATTTTGAACCCTGGGAGTTGGACTCTCAGCAGCAAAGGCACACAGCGGGCATTATGAATTCTTTCCGTCATAATGTTAATCTAGAGTCAACATCCTGGAAGCTCATCAAACTGCTGGAGCGGTTCCGGTTTACTTCTATTGAAGATAATATTGCTTCAGAACGTATTCAGCAACAACTGCAGAAAGATCCTATCATTCTTAGAACGGTCTATTCCAAAGATTCTTCTACCTCTTCTGTGGGGGAGGAGCATGATCTTATAGATACCTCTAATAATACGCTTAATGCTTCGACTATCCCGCCTGCAGCGGGTTACTCAGCATGAGCATCGTTAGAGAATAGCTTTTCAAAGTACAATCGCATCTGGTGCGGTGTTTTATTGGACGTAAACCCTTTAAAACGAACGTAATGCCCTGTTTTTGTAACAACCATGATAACGGGAACCCCCCCTGTGCCGTAATTGGTGCTGAACCCCCTTTTTTCATCTTTGAATACCAGTGTATTAACATTGTAGTCTTTGATAAATTTGCCAATATCTTCGGGCTTATTATGGCCTGTGGCTATAGCCACCATCTCCACGCTGTCTTTTAAAAACTCATTCCTAACTTTTAACACATGGGGTATGGCACTTTTGCAGTGGCCACAGGTAGCGCCGAAATAAAAAACCAGAAGATTTTTGCCCTTATAATGTTCCAAGTTGATACGATTGGGATGTGTAAAGGGTTTTAATTCCAAATCATATTTGAAAAGGAGAAGATTGCCGCTGGAATCGGCCTCAAACTCAGGTAATGGATCTAGTGGCTGAGGGCCAAAAAACTCCGGCTTATTAGATTCGGCATATAAGCTAAGGAATAAGCAATTTACTAGACCAAGTATAAGGATTAGCTTTTTCACTTTTTTACCCCTGTTATTTTGTTAATCACGTTATGAAAAATAATTTACCTGATCTTAATTATAAAACCCAATATTTGATAAATAAAATATTTAGCTGTTTTTATCATTTAACCATTAATGCCCTATGAGCATTTACACATCCTTGCTTCGACTACAAGTCCGCTCATCCTGAGTACTGAGCCTGCCGAAATATCGAAGGAGCGTGTTTCACCTGTCATCCTGAGCGGAGACGAAGGATGACAGGTGAAACACGCTCCATGTGCAGATTAAAGCTTGCTTTAATCTGCTTAGTAGAATGGGCAAAGCCCATTTTAATGGGTATTTGGGTTTTTTTTTGAACTATGGTTAAAAATTAAGTGATTTCTCCTTTTTTATTTTTGCCAGCCGGTATTGCAAGTTTCTTCTTGATACCCCCAGGTGGGCGGCAGTTCTGGCCCTGTTATAATTGCATTGTTCCAGGGCGTTTAATATTTCCTGATCGGAAATTTTACCGGATAAGTCTGCCTGCTGATAAGGGTCATTTGGCTTTGGCAGGCTAAAGCCTTTAATCCGTCCTTCTGGCGGCTGCAGGGCGTCTATCCAGCTCTTCCCCAGTTCGCGTATAATTAGATAGCGCTCGGCCACATTGAGTAGCTCTCTGATATTGCCCGGCCAGTGGTTGTTAAGCAACTGGTTTGGCAATATGAGGCTTTCAGCCCTGGCTT
>CAZRWX010000027.1:0-23039 GCA_964603925.1 uncultured Bifidobacteriales bacterium
TGCCGCTATTGGTGATGCTCTGGTAAATCTGGGGCAAAAAAACCTTATGATAGATACCCAGGGTAACTGGGGAGACCCCCTTACGGGTGATTCAGCGGCAGCTCCCAGGTACATAGAGTGCAAACTCAGTAAGTTCGCCTTAGAGGTAGCCTTTCATAAACGTATTACCGAATGGCAAAACTCCTACGACGGCCGCAATAAGGAGCCAGTTGTACTTCCTATTAAATTTCCCCTGGTGCTGGCTCAGGGGGCTGAGGGTATCGCCGTGGGGTTGTCTACCAAAATTTTACCCCATAATTTTGTAGAGTTGCTGGAAAATTGCATTAAGATTTTAAAAAAAGAGCCTTTTATACTCTACCCGGATTTTCCCAGCGGCGGGTCCATGGATGTTTCCAATTATAACGATGGTCAGTCAGGCGGGCGTATAAAAGTCAGGGCCACCATTACTAAAGGGGAGAAAAGGTCTCTGGTTATTACAGAAATCCCCTTTGGCACTACCACTACTTCACTTATGGAGTCAATTGTCAATGCCAATGACAAAGGCAAAATTAAAGTTAAACGTATTGAAGACAATACTGCCGCTGATGTTAACATTGTAATATATCTCCCGCCTGGCGCAGAGGAGGATAAAGCCATAGACGCCCTGTACGCGTTTACAGACTGCGAATCCTCCCTGGCCCCCAATTGCTGTGTTATCCGCAACAAACGCCCGGCCTTTATAGGTGTATCAGAGATGCTCAGGGAGAATGTCAAGGATACTGTGGCCATCCTTAAGGCTGAACTGGAACTGCGCAAATCAGATCTGGAAGAGAAATGGCACATGCGTACCCTGGAGCGCATTTTTATTGAGGAACGCATATACCGTCTCATTGAGAAATGCGAAACCTGGGAGGCCATCTTAAAAACCATTAGAGAGGGCCTTGAGCCTTTTAAAAAGCAATTTATCCGCGAAGTTACCGAAGAGGACCTTACCAGACTTACCGAAATCCGCATTAAGCGCATATCCCGCTACGACGCAGCAAAGGCTGATGATGAATTTATCGCACTGGAAAAAGAGCTGACGGAGGTTAATAAGCACTTGCGGCATCTAACCAAATATTCCATCAAGTATTTTGAAAATCTTTTAGCTAAATACGGGCCGGGCCGGGAGCGTAAAACCAGGATAGATCAATTCCAGGAAATTGCCGCTTCAGAGGTAATACTATCCAACCTTAAAGTTTTCTTCGACCGCGAAACAGGTTTTATTGGTACTGGCGTGCGGGCCAATGAGTGTGTATCTGACTGCTCCAAACTGGATGATGTTATAGTTTTTACAGAAGACGGTACCATGGTTGTAACCAAGGTGGCACCTAAAACCTATGTGGGTAAAAATATACTTTATGCCGCCCGTTTTGATAAAAACGATAAGGATACCATCTACAACCTCATATACCGGGATGGCCGCACTGGCCCTACCTATATTAAAAGGTTTGCTGTTGGCGGGGTCACACGCGACAAACAATATGCACTTACCAAAGGCAAAGAAAACTCCAAAATCCATTATTTTTCCACATCAGCTAGGATAACGGCCGAGCAGGTAATTGTAAAGCTGGTCCCCAAACCCAGGATAAAAAAAGAGTTCCCTGTTACTTTTGCTCAGTATGATGTAAAGGGCCGGGGCAGCAGCGGGAATATTATTTCTAAATACGCCGTCCGCAAAGTTAGCCGTACCAAAGACTCCACTACTGTTAAAGAACCCGCAGATACTACAACAATTTCCCAGGAAATTTCACAGGCAAATTCATTACCAGCCCCAGCGCCCAAAGTTAAAGAGCAAGCTCCCCGAAACTGGCACACCCCTTTTCTGGGATAAAAAAAACAACCTAATTGGTTTTAAGGTTAACGGCATCAAGATATGCAGCCTGGAGACTGACGACTGTGTCCTACTGCTGTATAATGATGGTTCTTACATCACCTATAAAGGTCAGAACAGCATGGAGGTAGGTGATGGTATAGTATATTTAAGTAAGTTCAGCCCTGACCAGGTGTTTTCTGTGATATATACAGACGGCAATACCAGGTCCAATTACGCTAAACGTTTTAATATAACCACTCCCACTAACGAAAAATACTTCTACTTCATCAGTGATTATGAGGAAAGTCATTTAAACTTCCTCAGCGCAGATTCCAACCCCATTGTAGACCTGGAATTTAAACCTCAAAAAGGGGCTAAGTCCAACAAAATGAGATGTATTATGGATGACAAACATATACCTGTAACCAAAGTCAGTCACATAGGCGAGATAATTGCAGCCCGCATAATTAAATCCGCAAAACTCAGTAAAAACAATCA
This sequence comes from uncultured Bifidobacteriales bacterium, assembly GCA_964603925.1. Classification (GTDB taxonomy): domain Bacteria; phylum Fibrobacterota; class Fibrobacteria; order UBA11236; family JADFYW01; genus CAZRWX01. The sequence continues at coordinate 2,333 of CAZRWX010000027.1, forward strand.
ATTGAGCCTGCTCTAAAGAGCGTTACTGGCGGCCCCCTTATAGCGGCTATTTAAGCAGGCGACCTATACATATTCGGGCGTAAGAAGCTCTGGGTATATTTCCAGGAATTTTGTGTCAAAATTACCTGATATAAAATCTGGATGCCTCAGGATATTTTTTTGTACTGGTATTGTTGTTTTAACCCCTTCAATCACAAATTCATCCAAAGCCCGTAACATACGCATAATGGCCTTCTCCCTGGTGGGAGCATGTACAATTAACTTGGCCAGCATACTGTCATAATAAGGCGGTACTACATAACCATTGTAACAATGAGTGTCTACACGGACACCTATACCGCCGGGCATGTTAAAATCCGCAATGGTACCGGGGCTTGGCTTGAAGTTGTCAAACGGATCTTCCGCATTAATCCGGCATTCTATACTATGCCCCTGCAGTTGTATGTCTTTCTGTGCAAAATCCAGTTTTTCCCCGGCTGCTACCAGTATTTGCTGACGAATAAGATCTACACCTGTGACCATTTCTGTAACAGGATGTTCCACCTGAATACGCGTATTCATTTCCATGAAATAGAAGTTACCATTGTCAAACAAAAACTCCATTGTGCCGGCATTGTGATATTTTACAGAACGAGCCCCTCTGACGGCTATCTCACCAATTTTTTTACGGAGCTTTGGGGTGATGGCCGGACTTGGAGATTCCTCAATAAGCTTTTGATGCCGCCTTTGCACTGTGCAGTCCCGCTCGCCTAAAAATATAGTGTTACCATGAATATCACCCATCAGCTGCATTTCAATATGTCTGGGATTTGTAAAAAACTTTTCCAGATATAAATCACCGTCATTAAAGCAGGCCAGAGCCTCCGATGCTGCTATGGGGAAAATCCGTTCGAGCTCCTTCTTATCCAGGGCAACTCTCATACCCCTGCCGCCACCGCCTGAAGATGCCTTAACAATAACCGGATATCCTACCTTTTCCGCGGCCTTAATTGCCACCTCTATATTGGAGACAACACCCTCAGAGCCCGGAATAGTAGGCACTTTGGCCTTTTCCATGGCCTTTTTAGCTTGAGCCTTATTGCCCAGCATAGCCATTGCATACGGAGTAGGCCCTATAAAGACTATTTTATTCTCCTGACACATTTCGGCGAACTGAGAATTCTCAGATAAGAACCCAAAACCAGGGTGGATGGCATCAGCACCCGACAGCTCTGCCGCAGCCAGAATCTGATTAGCGTTTAAATAGCTGGCTTTGGAAGAAGGAGGACCTATACATATATCTTCATCTGCATAATGTACATGAAGACTGCGCGCATCTGCGGTAGAATGTACTGCTACGGTTTTGATGCCCATTTCTTTGCAGGTACGGATAATCCTTAAGGCGATTTCCCCCCTGTTGGCAATTAGTATTTTATTAAACACTCATCCAACTCCTGTCTGAGGTACCTTCAATCCCCTTTACTTTTAGCTCGAAGTCATCCGGATTAGTGGCATTTCGGCTGGCTGTTTCAAAAGTGATAACTTCATCCTGAAAAAGCCTTAATATGGATTGATCAAATGATTGAGAGCCGTATTGAGTATAACCCTCCTGAATAGCTGTCTGAATCTCAGCATTCTTATTGGTTTTAAGCAACAGATCTCTGATATTGGCGTTACTTACCATAACCTCACAAGCCGGTATGCGGCTGGAGTTATCTTTTAATGGTAGAAGACGCATGGAGATTATAGCCACCAGAGTACCGCTGAGGAGCAGACGGATTTGATCCTGCTGGTGGGGGGGGTAAAAACTTATAATACGGCTGATTGACTCAATAACATTCATAGTATGAAGTGTGGACATGACCAAGTGCCCTGTATCCGCGGCAGTAAGAGCTATACTCATAGTCTCGTAATCGCGTATTTCTCCAATAAGGATGACATCAGGATCCTGCCGCAGAGCGGCCCTGAGTGCATTAGCAAAGCTGACGGTATCCTGACCCAACTCACGCTGTGAAACGATACTTCTTTTATCACGGTGTAAAAATTCAACGGGGTCTTCAATAGTAATGATATTTGAAGAAGTATGTTCGTTGATATGATCCAGCATGGAAGCAAGAGTGGTAGACTTGCCTGAACCAGTGGCCCCGGTTACCAGTATTAATCCTCTTTTCTTTAAAGCCAGATCACGGATAACCTCCGGAAGTTTCAGAGTTTCATAATCGGGAATGTTACCAGCTACTGAACGTACTGCTAATGCTGCTGTACCCCTTTGGTGATAAGCATTTACACGAAAGCGCCCAACATCACGTATGCCAATAGCAAAATCTATTTCCCGAAGCTGAGAAAATTGAGAGCGTTTTTCCTCATTCATTAGACGTTTTAAGAATTGGTCCATCACTTCTAAGGAAACTTTATCCATTTGTAATCGGAACAAATTGCCGTTAATACGATAACACGGAACGCTGCCGACACGTATATGAAGATCGGAAGCCTGACGCCGTAACATATCCTTCAACAGGACTTCAATTTCCATTGGATTATGAACCTTAAGGTTAAATTATTTAATGATTAATCGGGTTTAATACGAAAAAGCGCAGCACCATATTCAACCGGCATCTCGTTTTCTGAACAAATTTCCTGAACTATACCTGATACATCAGATTCGATCTCATTCATAAGTTTCATAGCCTCTATTATACATAGAACCTGCCCCTTCCTTATCCTGTCACCCACTTTGACATAAGCTGGGTCTTCAGGAGTGGGAGAATGGTAATATGTGCCAACCATGGGGGAGGTAATAACATGAAGGCCATCATCCACATACAAGGCTTTTTCTTCGATTTGCCCTGTTGGTAAACTGGAAGCCCCGCCCGGAGCAGACAGTAACTGGGCCGGTCTAGCTTCTTCTGAGGGAAATACGGGGTTACCCTCCTTTTTAAGAATAATGTGTGAGTCGCCTTCTCGCCAGTTAATTTCTGTAAGTGTACCCTTTTCCAATAACCTGGCTAAATTTTTTATTTCCTCTACCTTCATTAATTAGCTCCCTTAGATCTTTTATCTTCGTCTCTTCTTAATTTTAACACCTGAACGCGGCCTTCGACGATCAGAAGAGTTGTTACGTTCCTTATTTGACGGATCTTCCATCTCAGCCGCTTCAATTTCCTTTATTCTGTTGTTAATTTCTTCATTTTCAGGTTCACGCTCAAGCAATTGCCGATAAATCTCCAGTGCCTGCTCTTTTAAACCCTGCTTAAAGTAAATTTCGGCAAGGGTAACTGTAGCCATATTCGGAGGACTATCCTGCCAGTCATCATTATCGTTTGAAGATTCCCTCAGTTCTTCTTCGTCCATAGCCAGGGTTTGCCCTGCCTCGGAATAGCCAGCTTCGCTTTCCGCTGACCCAGATAATAAACCGGACTCCATACCATCCGACAGCTCATTTTCAGTAAGAATATGTGTCTCCGCTACGGCAACGCCATCATCAGTTATAGTGTCACTTTCGATACCGGAGTCCTGACCAGCTGGCCGGGAGTTCAGGGAATCCTCCAGTATAATGGCTGTTTCAGAGGAATCCTCTGTATTTGACCCTGTAATCTGATTAGAATCACTCTCACCTTGAAGGACATCATCTCCATGCATATTATCAAAAGCTGATTCAACATCTGAGGAAGTTACAGTTGATAGATCCTCCTGCATTACCTGATCTGAGGAAAAAGAGTCGTCAGAAGGTATTTCATTGACAGGCATTGCTAGGGTATCACCTTCTATACCCTCTGTTTGCAGGTCTTCAACTGAAACCATAAGAGTGTCATCAGAACCATCAACCTGCTCTATTGGGTCGCCCTCAGAAACACCCTGAAAAGATAAGAGGGCTTGTTCACCTGATACATCATTAAAACCAAGATCAGCTTCATTAAGGACCAGAGTTTGCGCAGAGTCCTGAGGCTCTGAAGCCGGCCCGTCAATTACCGGTTCTGTCATACTGCTATCACCAAGAAAGTCAATAGCAGAACCAACATCATCCCCGGAAACCTCATCATCAGAGTTAGGTACATTGTCATCCTCAACCGAAAAGCTTTCTGATAACAGAGTATCTTCTGACGCATCTGACTCCGGTGTAAGACCTTCATCTGGGGCATCAATTTCCAGCAACGCTTCAGACTCCATCAAATCCTCAGCTGCAGGAGTATCACCGATATTTGCTGGAGAGAGAGCTGATTCGTCAGCATCAGCCTGGTAGCCATCCGCTTCGAGAATTTGTGTGTCCATATTTACGTCTAATTCATGGGCTTCTTCAGGTAAATCCTGTGTAAAACCTGAATCCATCTCAGAGACATTATTATCCAAGGCGTTATTTTCAAAAGCGTTATCTTCAAAAGCGTTATCTTTAAAAGCGTTATCTTTAAAAGCGTTATCTTCAAATTCCTCAATTTCTGGATTAATAACCTCATTTGCTTCAGCATGTTGGCTGGGAACCTCAGCGCTCTCTGAAGACATAATCTGAGTTTCCATATTCTCAGACTCCCCAAACTGCTCTTCCGCAGATTCAATCTCAGTCTCAATATCGTCAGACCCGGTTAGAACATCGAATTGTTCATTAATACCGTCATCATTATCAGCATCTGATAATAATTCAGATTCCACATCCTCTTGAGATTCATTTTCCCCGATAGAATCTGGAATAAAATCACCAACATCAGAAACATCGGGAGATGGTGATTCCAGGGATGAAATATCCGAAACCGGATCAACAGCGGCTTCTGTTGCTGATGATTGCCCGGAATGTTCAGCTTTAATTTTATTACTCAGATGGGCAGCGTCAGGGTCAAGTGGATCTAACTTAGCAAGCAGGATATATTTTTCAGCAGCCTCCAGGGTCTGCTGTTGGGACATATAAATATCCCCCAAAGCCTTGATAGCAAATAAACACCGATTGTCCCGGCTGAAAACTGTTTGAAATTGAGTAATAGCTTCCTGGGTTTCACCTTTGTCCCTGAAACACTTACCTAGTATCAGATAACCTGTTATTGAGCCTGGAAAAGCCTTAATACCCTGGTGGCAAATCGCAATTGCTTCGTCAACATTACCCTCCTCCCGGAGCGCTTCCGCATAACGCGCAAATAATGGAGTATGATTGTTGGCTTCATATCTTTTAGCCAAATCCTGAGAACTATATTGAATAGGCATAAGCTTCCCGAATTAAGACATTGTCCTAATTAATATCGGTTTTTAAATCAATCCCTCAAGCGGTATACCTTCATCTATCAACATAATTGGGATATCCTCCCTGATAGGATAAAGATATTTTTTATCTTCACGAATCAACCCGGAATCGATTTTCTCCTTGATAACCTCCTGGCCTCGATTTTTGAGTTCACCCTTTTCAATTTTATCATTTATTTTAGAAATAAGCTCTTTTTCGGCTAAAAAGAGGTCTTTTTTGGTTTCTGGACAACATAAAATCTTTAATAATTCTTCATCGATCATATCGCAGCCTCCGTTTATTTTGAATATACTCCTATCTCGGCATATTTTGAAATCCTTTTTCCAATTAATTCTGTAGTTTCAATATTCTTCAGAGCATCAAATTCCTCTGATAATGCTTTTTTCAGAGTAAAAAACACATCTTCCGGGCACCAATGAGCACCCCCTAAAGGTTCCGGAATAATTCTGTCAATTATTCCTAATTTCAGTAAATCCTCTGCTGTTAGTTTTAGAGCAGCACTGACTTCCTTTTTTTTACTGCTCTCCTTCCATAAAATTGCCGCACACCCCTCTGGAGTAATTACACTGTACCAGGCATTTTCCAGCATAAGAATCCGATCGCCAACACCTATGCCCAAAGCACCTCCACTGCCACCTTCACCGATTACTATAACAATTATGGGAACTTCCAGAGTTGTCATGCATTTTATATTTTCTGCTATTGCTTGAGCCTGCCCGCGCTCCTCAGCACCAATACCTGGATAAGCACCAGCAGTGTCAACAAAGCATATTAGAGGTATTTTGAACTTTTCCGCCATTTTAAAAATTCGTAATGCCTTACGGTAACCCTCAGGGTGTGCGGAACCAAAGTTGCGCCTGATGCTTTCCTTGGTGTCTTTGCCTTTTTGGTGACCGACAATTGCCACCGACTGGCCCTGGAAACGGGCAAAACCGCAAACAATAGCAGCATCTTCACCAAAATGCCTGTCACCATGCAACTCTATAAAATCTGTAAATAAACTTTCCACGAAATCTAATGTATAAGGCCTGCCAGCCCTGCGGGCTAATTCTACCCTGTTCCATGGTGTGAGTTTCTTTTGAATTTTTTTCTGAAGCTTCTCTTTTTTAATTACAAGCTCTTTTACATCAGAAGAACTAATATTGGTATTTTTCATAAGATCTTCAATTTGCTGAGCTAATTCGGCTACCGGCAATTCAAAATCAAGATATGGACCTTTGGGAACTATAGGCATATTGCACCTCAGTTAAATAGCTACCTATTATAATTTAAATCTACAAGAGTTACCATTCTAGGTTTTGGATTCCCCACAAGTATTTTAACTTTTAGACCATGGCTCCATGGCTGTGTAATAACAGAAATAGCAGTCTGATAAGCTTCTTCATTTAGCGCAATAATGACCTGATTCAGGTCAAGATGACGAAGCACGCGCGTAATGGAGGGCAGATCACCCACAACGTCCTGTCTCAATTCATCGCTAATTATGTCCTTGGTATCCTTTACAAAACCAATAAACTCAAACCCAGGCAAATAACCTTCAAGGATAAGATCTCTTAGCTCTAAACCTCGTTGATTAGCCCCGATAATGATAACCCTTTCCCGAGAGGCAAACAAACGCCCCAGAAGAAGGCTGCCTTTATTTGCCAAGCTGCGCCAGCTTACCAGGAATACAAAACTGCAGACACCAGCCAGGCCAAATACAATCCTAGAATATGCTTCTTCGTAAAAAAAATAGCCTAGTGCAAAAAATACAAGTATGGCCATACCGGTTGCCACTGTGGATACACGTAAAGGAGTTGGTGTTTTACTGTAATCGCCGCTATACCCAATGGAAAAAAATACAGATAATGAAAGAATAGCATGCCATTTAAGGTAAAGAACGGGATCATGAACAATTATATGATCAAGACCTTTATACTGGCTGTAAAAAATGGTAACCATGCTTAATATTAAATTGACAAGCATTAAGTCCATAGCCCAACGCTGCCATTTACGCCCCCAATTTCGGAAAAAATTAAAAAGCGCAATTATAAAAGCACCCGAATAAAGCAGGAAGACAGGAAGAATACGAAGCTCAAAATGTTTTTTTGAAAAAATGATCATGGCGCTGTAAAAATGAATAAAGGAGCTTATTGGACGGCTTTTTGCGCTTTCCCCTTTAAAGTGGATTATGCCTGTATCAGGAGTATAGTAGTTTCTATAGCCTTTTAATTTAACCCTGTAGCATATATCCAAGTCTTCCCCATACATGAAGAAATCTTCATCAAAACCTGAGATTTCATCAAATAGATCCTTTTTAATACACAGGAATGAACCCGATACGGCATCTACCTCATGAACCTGATTTTCATCCAGATAAGTCAGGTTATACTTGCCATAAATTCGGCTTTTAGGAAAGATTAGAGATAACCCTAGTAGCCTGTAAAGAGCCACTGAGGGAGTTGGGAAACTGCGTTTACACGCTAATTGTAAAGTCTTATCCGGATTTAAAATTTTGCACCCGGCAATCCCTATATCGGGTTGTTTAGCGTATAAATCCAACATTACCTTAAAGGTATTCTCTTCTACAATTGTATCGGGATTCATAAAAATTAACAGAGAATAACTGGCAGAAAATGCCCCCCGGTTGCAGGCGGAACCAAAACCAAGGTTTGTCTCGGATAATATCCATTTCAACTGTGAATACCTGGATGTCATTAAAGGAATGGTGCCATCCCTGGAATTATTATCCACAATGATTATTTCAAAGCCAACATCAATTTTACCCCCGGCATGAATGGCGCTGTCCAGACAAGGAGCCAATACATGCCGGGAATTATAGGATACAATTATTAGAGATATTCCTGGAGATAGAGAACTGTCAACCAAAACTTAACCCCTGCCAAACCGGAGCCTTAACAGAAGAAAAAGAGCTTCGCTGATAATTTTGCCGGACATTTTGGATGCCCCAGCCATGCGATCAACAAATACAATAGGGATCTCCGCAATACGAAAGCCTTTTCTCCACAACTTATATGTGACTTCAATTTGGAAAGAATAGCCCCCGGAATTAACCTGATCCAGATTAAGGGATTTTAAGGCCCCTACCCGAAAACATTTATACCCGCTGGTTGAGTCTTTAATTGGCAGCCCGGTAACTATACGCGCATAAATATTGGCAAAGTAGCTTAATAAAAGGCGTGACATAGGCCAGTTAACAACGTTAACACCCTTTACATAACGGCTGCCCAGAACCAGGTCATTTTCTTTAATTTTAAATAAAAAATTTGGAATATATTTAGGATCGTGAGAAAAATCTGCGTCCATTTCAAAAACTAAATCATAGTTATTTTCTATAGCCCACTTGAAACCTTTGACATAAGCACTGCCCAGGCCATTTTTGCCTTCTCTTTCAATCAGAAAAAGATTTGGATTTTTGGACTGTTGATTTTTTACCCATTGCCCGGTGCCATCGGGCGAGTTATCATCAACAACAAGAATATGCGTACCAAGATTAAGCTTGTCGATCTCCACAATAAGCCTGGGGAGATTTTCAATCTCATCATAGGTTGGAATAATTATAAGAGTCTTTTCCATAACACCGTAAAATACCAAGAATGAGAGAAAAAAGTACTTAAAAACAAGATTAGAACACTAGGAATTTATCAACTTATGCTTAAAATCTAGTAAAGGCTAATGTCTGATGAGCATTCTCACAAAGTTGGGATATGCTCCATCAGCTAATTAGAATGTAAATCCCGCTATGCAAAACTTCCATTCTAATTTGAAATGGCCTCAAGTTGTTCAATTACACTCTTTGGAGTAAAACCAGCAACCTGAGTAAATTTACCCAGTAAAAACCCTGATTTAAGGGGTCGTGGAGCAGCTTGATTCAAATCTCTGGTTAATACAGAATGAATAAGAGTATTATCAAGATTATAAAAATGCGCTATACGCCGGGCCCATTCATAACGGCTGACACATTCTGAACCGCTAAGATGATATATACCCGAATGCCCTTTTCCAACTAAATGCCAAATACCGGCAGCTAAATCGCTAGCTAGAGTTGGATTGCCAATCTGATCTGTGACAATTTTAACAGAACGATGAGCTTCAAGCTCATTTTTTACGAAATCTACAAAACTAGGCCTTAAATTGGCACCGCGGCCCCAGAGCAACATGGTGCGCACTATAAGAGACCGGCTATTGGCATTTAGAACAGGGGCCTCTGAGAGTAGTTTTAACCGACCGTAAACGCTTATTGGATCGGGCTGGTCATCCTCTTGATATGGGCCTGATTCACCATTAAAAACATAATCTGTGGATATATGTACCATGGGAATTCCCAATGCAGCCATATTTTCAACAGCTGTTAAATTTACAGCCTTGCAGGCTTCAGGATTGGTTTCGCAGCCATCTACATTTGTCATGGCCGCAGCGTTAAATATCCAGTCTGGGTTAATAGACTGGATTGCTGATTTAAGACGCTGGGAATTAGTAATATCTAATTGAGTATAAGGGATTACAGGCTGACCAAACAGGTTCCCCTCCTGACTGATTCCCTCAATATTTACATCCTTTGGTGCAGACAGCCTTAAGGCTTGCCCTAAAAGGCCATTACATCCAAATAATAACACTTTCATCTGCGATCCTCAGATTCGTCCCCAGCTGTCTCGGCAATGGGGTAGATGGCATTGGACTGTTGGGTGATGAGCTCGCCTAAAAGGCCTATTGAAACAAACTGAATACCCACTAGAATAAAAGCAATGCCACCTAACAATAAGGGGCGTAAATGTAAATTAGAAGTAATTAGCCAGTCAATGGCGAAGTAAATAAGAATGCAGAAACCAATTAAGCTTGACAGCAAACCACCCAGGCCAAACAGGTGTAACGGACGCATTGTGTAACGATGAAGAAACCAGACTGTAAGTAAATCCAGTACACCCTTAAACCGTGCCAAACCATATTTTGACTTGCCGAATTTACGTGGACGATGATCTACGACCATTTCCTCGACTTTGAAACCCTCCCAGTTAGCCATGACGGGTATATAGCGATGCAGCTCACCATACAGATTAACAGTTTGCACTACCTCACGTCTGTAGGCCTTTAACCCGCAGTTGAAATCGTGCAGCTTAAGACCAGATATGAACCTGGTAAGGAGATTAAAAGCTTTTGAAGGAATGACCTTATGCCAGGGGTCATGACGGAGCTTTTTCCACCCCGAAACCATATCTGCACCACCGTCTAATTTAGCCAATAAAGCAGGTATTTCGGAGGGATTATCCTGAAGGTCTGCATCAAAAGTAATAACGTATTTACCCTTGCAATGCCCAAAGCCAACAGATAAAGCCGCCGCCTTACCGCAATTACGCCGGAAGCGAAAACCATGAATGCGATTATCCTGTGCAGAGGCTGTACGTACAATATTAAAGGTTTGATCTGTACTGCCGTCATCAACTATGATTATTTCAAATTCCAGGGAAAGTGACTCGCAAATGGGAATAATTTCGTCAAGCAGCTTTGCAAGACTTTCTTCCTCATTATATGCGGGGATAACTATAGAAAGATTCATAAATGCCTAAGTATGGTTTAAACTCTCAATAATAATAAAACTCCAGCTGCAGGCGCAGTTATTTACAATTGGTTAAAATATGTGAATTATTCATCTGAAAAGCCATTTTTTGAAAAATGGATTGTTAAATTCAAATGATTATATGATCCTGGCAGGAGTTTGAACATATAAAATAGACGGAATTGCCATATATGGAAAAAATCATAATTACACCTCTTTTTGGAATAGGTGATACCTTAATGACAACTCCCGCGCTTGAGTTGTTAAAAAAGCATAAACATGATTGTCACATCACTTGTTTTACGTTGAACCCAGCCGCCTACCAGATCCTGATAAACAACCCTCACATTGATAATCTCATTACCTGCCCCATAAATAACATGAATATTATCCAAAGCCTGGCAACATTGTTAAAAACCATTTCATTCCGATTTGATACCAGTCTCTCTTTTTATCCCTCAAATCGCAGGGAATACAATTTGTTTTCTCTGATTACAGGCTGTAAAACCAGAATTGGGCACACTTATTTAAATATGAATCTTTCTCAACTGAATTTCTTAAAGAATAAGTCCATTCAAGAAAAGGGTGACATGCACTGTGTTGAGGAAAATATTCGCCTTCTGCGCTTTTTTAATATCCCTGCCGATGTCCCACCTCCCATGCATGTTTACCTTTCGGAGGATGAAGTGTCACTTGGTAATCAATGTCGACAGGAACTTGGTTCAGGACCAATTATAGGTATACACGCTGGTACCAGTACATTTAAAAGTCATATTAACAGGCGTTGGCCCGGGGCTTATTTTTCCGATCTTATCAATGACTTCCCCGATCTTAGATTCGTGCTATTCGGAGCTAAATCAGAAGTAGCCGATAACAAAACAATCTGGGAAAATTGCCGTGACAGGGAGAGGGTGACTATTTGCGATAACAAAACAATTCGAGAGGTGGCAGCCCTGATTGGCACGCTGGATGGGTTTGTTTCAAATGATTCCGGTCTAATGCATGTTGCCTCAGCCATGAAAGTGCCCACAGTGGCCATCCTGGGCCCCACTAACCAGAACTTCATCCACCCCTGGCATGTAAAACACAAAATTGTATCACTCAATCTGCCATGCAGCCCCTGTTTTATCTACTCGCCCAAGCCCCTTACATGTAAACTGGATGGCTCTTTTAAATGTCTTCAAGAACTTCAACCACAGCTGGTAAGTCAGGCCCTAAAAGAGCTCTTAGCAGACAATGCTGACATCGGTACAAATTAGCACATGCCCTGGCAGGAAAAACATACCAGCTTAATCAGCCGTTACCGTTAGTTACAGATGACCTTTTTTTGGGATTAATAAGAAAGAACACACCCCCGGCCAGAGATGCCAATGTGCCAGATAAACTCGCGAGGAACTCCATAATAACGGTGTCCTCCAAAGAAAACCCAGCCATACTGAAAAGTATACCGCCAGCAGTTTCCCTGGCTCCAAATGGTAAAGGAACTACCATTAACAGTGCCGTAATTGGTATAATAACCAGAAAATATTGTATCATACCCGGGTGAAAAATACCCAAAGCCTGAGCGCACAGCATATGCATAGTTATACGCATGCTTTGGATTAGACAGGAAAGTACTATAACTTTTAAAAGCATTTTTTTATCGTTCCCTCGCCTGTCCAAGGCTACCACATCAAATATATTTAATAAAAGGCCCTTCCCCCAAAAGCCAGGGAGAACGGCCATAATGCTTTTGGCAAAATTATGAAGACGCCGGGAAAGAATAAAAAGAAAGACACCGAATAAAAGCAGACAAAAAAACCCCAGGGCCCCCAGTACCATATACAGCTGTTTATTCTGTTGTATATTCATGGTAAAAATGAATATACTACCTATAATGGCAAATACACACAGGGCCATAAGACCAGCCAGGCGATCAAGCAAAGTTGCCGCTAACCCGGCTTTGGCATTTTGTTTGTCCAAATGCAGATAAGCTATTTTAGAGGCGTCCCCTGCCACAAACCCCAGGGCTACATTATTAAAAAATATGCCTATAAAATATATGCGCAATGCCCTGGTAAAAGGCAGAAACACTTTACGGTTGTATAAAATAATATGCCATTGCCATGCCCCCAGTACAATACTTAAAACAAAGAGCAAAATACCAGCCAACACCCAGCCGTAGTGAGCACGAGTAATATAAGATTTAAATTGTTGCCAGGTGATTGAATCTAAAAGCCACCAGATTACCGCAGCAGTAATCAAAAATTTAAGTAGCGAAATTAACGTTGGTTTTGTGCGCATAGTAACTAAACCCTGTAAGCCTAATGTCCCTTATGAAACCACCAGCTGTTATAGGTTGTAACTTTTGCTGAAAATTCCCAACCCTCGTTCTGCAGAAACTGAATAATATCTGGATTTATAAAATCTTCAACCATAACATGAACGGATTTCGCCTTCTGCACAAACTTACTGGCACCCTGCAGTACTTCCTTTTCCACACCTTCAACATCAATTTTCATAACTACAGCATCATACTCCAGGTCATCATCACTTAATACATCGTCCAGCTTGCGAGTTTGTACCACAAGAGTTTTTGTCTTTTGCTGAGTAGTCTCAGTTAAAGAGCTGGAGCCTGGAGAGCCAATGTTAAGTTTGATTTCCACTTCTTCCTGGTTTTTATTAAGCAGCGCAAATGGATACAATTCCGCTTTGCCTTCCAGCATATTGAGCTGAATATTTTCCCTTATTAAGACACAGCTGTCTTCAATGGGCTCAAAACATTTTATGTCGACATTATAAGATTTAAAACGGTTACCCACTAAAACAGTATAACTGCCTAAATCACCACCAATATCCAGGAAAAGCACCCGCTGATCATGACCTGACAAAGTCTTAATAAGATTAATTAGATAGTTTTGATCTGGTCTTTCAAAAGCAGGTGATACATTGGCGGCATCAGAGGTATTAGCGCGTATACGAAACTTACCAAACCTGGTTTTGATTAAATCATCATTAAACGGCCAGGTCAGACAAATTTCATAATTTTTAAACTTCATTAAACTATACAGCGCTTCATACCACCACATTTTAAATTTTGGTGATTTAACTTCAAGAGGAATAATAGCTTTGTAGAAAAAGTAACGGAAATAGAAGCCCAGTTTACTAAGCAGATTAAACGTAAATTTTTGTTTCATTGGATTATAATGGATAAAGGAGTAAAGGCGGCGCTCAGTGCCGCCTTTTTATAAAAGCTAGAGCTAATTATTGAGAATCCTGGGTAATGGTGAGATTTTCTACAACGCCTGCACTGCTTTGTTCAGCTGCTCCTGTTGAATCTGCAGCAGAATCGGCCACCACAGGCACAACCAGAGGTGTTGATTTCTTTTCCAACTCACTAATTCTCTGGGTTACAAAGCCGGAGTATTGATGCTGTGGATTGCCCTCCAGCCATTCAGACAAAGTGGATTTGGCATCAGAAAACTTCCCCTGTTTTTCATAAGCATCGCTCAGGGCAAACCAGATACGAAACTCTTCGGGTATCTGCTTTTTGAGAGAATTATAAATGGGAATTGCCTTGTCAAACTTATTCCACTCCAGGTAAACCTCTGCTAACTGCATATCAAACCGCATAGTTTGTTTACCCAGATTTTTACCTTTTAATAACATCTCTTCGGTTTTCACATAATCTTTGAGACCGCGATAAAATGCACTGCTGTAGTAAAAATGACGCCAGTCCCACCAGAGAATCTGGCTGCTTTTATCCAGATATTTATTTCCAAAAGCAATACGTTCTACCCTTTCGGTTTTTTTCGCCTCTAAAACTGTGGAAAGACTGTCTCCACCCTCACTGGTACTATCAATAGATGGATCGCTCTCCAGCCTGGATATTTCCGCATCCAGAGCGGTGATCTTCCGAAGCGCCCACATACTGAGTTGGTGGTTAATCATAAAGTAATTACTGAGAAGACCCCGGGTATCATTGTTTAAGAAAACTGTGGTATCACTGAGACCACGATATACATATACAGAGTCTGCGAGATGAGCAGAGCGTTCCACATTTATCTCTTTGTGTTTAAGATCGTTGGTAAGGGTATATACCATGCCCTCCATTTCCATATACTTTTCCAAACCCATCATATTTGGGTCAGAAACTGTTATGGCAAAATGAACTGGGCGCTTGGGATAATTATTCTGGACAATGGTCATCACCATAAGGTCCTGCACCTTATAATAGGGCTTTTTGTCGTTACCCTCCAGGGTAACCGAAAGGCCGGTTTTACCAAGTTTATAATCTACTGATGATTTGGAGGGGTTCATTTGATATTCCAGAGCGTCTATTTGATCGGCTGTATAGCCAAGTATGACTTTAGGCTCCTGTTCAATCAACTGACGGATATACCAGTTAGTATTAGCCAGAGACAGATTAACCACCCGAACATCTTTGCGTACATTCATTGCCTCCTGCATAAACCAGAGAGGAAACGTATCATTGTCACCATTGGTGAAAAGAATGGAATTTGGCCGGCAGGATTCCAGCAGATTTTTGGCATAATCAAAGGGCACCCAAACTTTGCTGCGGTTATGCACCTCATAATTAGATATGGCTGGAACAATAAATGAGACGACCATCAAAGCAATGCCCGTACCTTTGACAATACTGCCGTCATTGCTTTTCTGCCTTTCACGCAGCCGTACCAGCAGAAAGGCCGCTGATAAGCCAAACAGCACGCTCATGAACATATAACTGGGAGCATAGAAATAGTCCCGCTCACGAACCTCCATATAAACATTTTGCGGCGGAGCGCTTATATTAGCACCCTGGGAAACCCATTGTTTATAAGGGCCCATGTCCGGACGTATACCATCAGAAAAGTTCATATAAAATATGAGACCGGCACTGGCCATAAAGTACAACAGTAGTATATATATCCCGAAATTACGGTTGCGCTTATAGGCCATGATACCGCCCCAGAGCATGGGAATATGAAATAAGACAAACCAGAATACCTGCCAATTACGTTTGGTATATGGGGGAATAACTTCTGACTGAGATTTAAAATCCATACCCAATATACGAACCGGATCATTTTCCTCAGGCGTAAATGCTGCCTTGCCAAGGTACTTATTGTCTACAATTTCCGACCTGCCCGCGCCAACCTTCCAGGGAAGATACTGGGCCAGCATATAACCGCCGTACCCCATATGCGGATGGGTAAAGACCTGGTTCCATACCGAACCACGGCGATGAAAAGCTCGCTCGAGCATACTTTCGCTGCCATACTGTTTGCGCTCTACAAAAGACTCATACGTTGACCAGGCGGAGCGATCGAATATTTTTGTTAAGGGAATTTCCGGGTTATTTTCATCGATTCGAGGATCGAGAGCAGAACGGATAGGTATATATGCGTGGGTAGAATAGCCGATAAGGGCTATAATGCAAAACCACATGGAAAGAGACCAGCGCTTTTTCCAGGCCTTATCCTGACTGATTAGATACCCAGCGCCCATAATTACCAAAAGCGCAAGCGCTATGTATACAAAGGAACCTGCCTTATATATTACCGACATAAGGCCTGTACCTGTAACCCATAAAGGAAAGTTTACACGGGATTTGGGATAAATTAACAACATCAGCACTAAAATGGCTGGAATAGTCATTACGGTGTATAGATGAAACCCTATACCCAGAAAAGCCAGATAGCATATGAGAAGTAAAAAGCGTTCACCTTTACCGGTGTCCATCTCATCCACCCATAGAAGAGACAACCATGAAATGAGCATAACAATGAACATGGCAATACCATATACTTCGGCCTCCACTGCATTAAACCAGAATGTATCGCTGAAAGTAAGCAGGAATGCCGCGACCATACCCCCGGTAGCGGTAATAAATGTGGTTCTTTTTTCGGTAAGAATTAGGGATAGAAGCTTTTCTGTAAAAAGGAAGGTACAGGCCACCGCCCCCGCGCTGCTGAGTACGGAAAGCAAATTAATGCGATATGCCACATCAGAGAAAAAGCCAAACAATACAATAAAAGCCCTGCCCATAATCATAAAAAATGGCGTACCGGGAGGATGGGGTATGCCCATAATATTGGCGCAGGCAATAAACTCACCGCAGTCCCAGAATGATACTGTGGGAGCCACCGTGAGAAGATAAGTTATGAGGCTTACACCAAAAGCGGCAATAGCCAGGACTATTCTAATTTTTTTTTCTGTCATTTGTTGCTGCCCTTCTTAATATCGGGTTGATCTTTTGATATGGCATCTAAGATGCCATTAATAAATTTGGATGACTCCGTAGTGGAATATTTATTTGCCAGCTGAACGGCCTCATTTATACTCACTTTGGTGGGAATATCTGGTAAATGCCGAAGCTCCATTACAGCTAATTGCAGTATAATTTTATCGATAACGGCCAGGCGGCTGTCCGCCCAGTTGATGGAGTATTTAGATATAATTTCCCCCAGTTCACGCTCATACTGCAAAACTTTTTCGAATAAAAGAATACCAAACTTCCTGGAATCGTTATCCAGCTTAAGGCCCTCATCAATGGAAGGGTAAATATCAGGTATACGGGAATTACCCACCTGCAGTGCATACAATGCCTGAATTGCAAATTCCCGCCCCTTCCTGCGATGTTTCATTTAATTTGATCCATAAGACTGCACATTTCTATTGCGCTTAAAGCTGAATCCCAACCCTTATTGCCGGCCTTGGTGCCGGCGCGCTCCAGGGCCTGCTCTATAGTGTCTGTAGTAAGCACGCCAAAAACTACTGGAATAGAAGCCTTTGAAGCCAGGTCGGAAATACCGCGAGAAACTGAATTTGCGATATGATCAAAATGAGGTGTAGAACCACGAATAACAGCACCTAAAGCCACAATAGCATCAAATTTGCCAGAATTTGCCAGTTTATTACAAATGGGTGTAAGTTCAAATGCCCCCGGCACCCATACTGCTGTGATATTATTATCCTGGGCACCATGCCGTACAAGGCAATCTCTGGCGCCATCTAATAATTTTGAGGTCATAAATTCATTAAACCGTGAAACTACCAGCGCAAATTTCTGGTTTTTACCTACAGATAAAATTCCCTCTACTTTTTTCATTACCAATTCCTTTTTAAGGTGATTATGATTTGGTTTTACTGGCCTTAGCGGCTTTAACAGGCTTTTTAGGGCTTTGTTTAGAAAATTTATCTAAATGGGGCAAATCATGACCCATTTTATCTTTTTTTGTCCTTAAGTATTCCAGGTTCTCTTTATTAGGCTCTGAATATATTGGCACCTGCTTCTCAATTGTAAGACCGTAGCCCTCCATACCATAACGCTTTTTAGGATTATTTGTAAGCAGATTGATTTTCCGGATACCTAAGTCGAAAAGTATTTGAGCCCCAATACCATATGAACGCATATCAGAACGAAACCCAAGACGGTGATTAGCCTCGACAGTGTCCAGACCTTGGTCCTGAAGCTCATAAGCGCGCATTTTGTTATGCAGGCCTATACCCCTGCCCTCCTGTCGCATATAAAGAAGTACACCGCCGTTTTTAGATATAGTCTCGAGAGCGAAACTCAGCTGGGTGCCGCAATCGCAACGCAGGCTGCCAAAAGCATCACCAGTAAGGCATTCGGAGTGTACCCGCACCATTACAGGTTTATCCCCGTGAATTTCACCATTAACCAACGCCAGATGTTCATGGCCATGAATAATATCGAGATATGCATAGGCTTGAAACTCCCCATATTTAGTAGGAAGCCTGGGAGTGGCAATTCTTTGAATTAAAGTCTCTTTGCGTCGACGGTAACTAATGAGATCATTAACAGAAATTATCTTCATCTTATGCTTTATAGCAAATTTCTTGAGATCTTCTAAACGAGCCATGGAACCGTCATTTTTAAGAACCTCACAGATAACAGAGGCACCACTCAAACCAGCATATTTTGCTAAATCTACAGCAGCTTCAGTATGGCCGGCACGAACAAGGACACCACCCTTTTTTGCTCTGAGAGGGAAAATATGGCCCGGACTTATGAAGTCCTGGGGCCCAAGGTTATTATTTGCCAGAGCTAATGCGGTATTATTCCTGTCGTGAGCGGAAATACCAGTGGTTGTGCCCTCTTTTACCTCCACCGAAACAGTAAAAGCGGTTTGATGAGGTGCCGTATTATCGTTAACCATCATTGGCAGTGCCAATTGTTTTACCCTGTCCTCTGTAAGAGCAACGCAAATAAGGCCACGGGCATGCTTTGTGAGAAAATTTATTTTCTCGGGAGTTGAATGAGATGCTGAAAAAATTATATCGCCTTCATTTTCCCGATTTTCCTCATCGACAACCACAATCATGTTGCCTTTTTTTATTTCTTCTATGGCTTCCTGAACCTGGTCCAGCATTAATAACCCCAATCTTTGAGTTGCGCATGTGATAATGAACTTTGCCCAACCCCATAGGGCTGGGCAAGCCGTTCTAAGTATTTGCCAACCAGATCCACTTCGACATTAAGCGAATACCCAATATTTACCCCACAGAGATTTGTCTCTTTAAGCGTGTGAGGGATTAATGAAACTGTAATACGGTTTAGCTTGATATGAGCTATAGTGAGACTAATACCATTAAGTGCAATGGAGCCTTTGGGAATACAATACCTGCTGAGATCCTGTGGGATATCTACCGAGAACTCCCAGCTGCCATCGGCCAGCTTAGTAATAGCCTCCACAGACGCTGTGGCATCTATATGACCAGATACCAGGTGCCCCCCAAGCCTTGTCTCCAGCTTAGCTGCCAGCTCCAGATTAATGGAAGCACCAGGTTTGACATTGGAAAGATTGGACTTTGACAGGGTCTCCCGCACTGCAAACGCATTAAAGGACTTTGAACCCATATGAGTGGCAGTAAGACAAACCCCGTTACAACTTACGCTATCGCCCATATTAATTTCAGAGAGGATTTTGCTACACCCAATTTCCAAATGCATGCCCTCACCTGATGGTGTCATGGCCTGCAGCCGGCCTACTTCCTGGATAATACCCGTAAACATTTGTTGCTTATAATTATTAGTTAGCGCTGAAATTTACCATTTTTCCCAATATTCTCCCACAAATTACTGCCACATTCTTATAATGCTTTGGGTCTATTGAAAAAATGGCAGACGTTTGTTTTACAAAATGGTTATTATCTATTCATTACCAGCTTTAAATTAGCTTTATGACCATAAACCACTCTATTGACTCCGCTCATTCCAACCATTCCAGGCAGTTTCAAAAATACACCTGGGTATACCCTGTTCTTTCCCGACGTTCCGGGGGCATATCAATCGGCATTAACCTTAATTTGAACAAAAAATGCAACTTTAACTGTGCTTATTGCCAGGTGGATCGTAAAGCTTCCGGGATTAAAAAACCGATAGATATCAATAAAATTAGCTCAGAACTAGCTTCACTTCTGGGATCATTTGACGAGGAGGGAATCTGCCGTTTAAAGGAGTTTTCTCGCATTCCAGATTCGAAAAAGCATTTAAAGGATCTTGCTTTAAGCGGCGATGGGGAACCTACTTCCAAAGCAATGTTCCCGGCAGTATGTAAAATTTTACGTCAATACCAGGATGATTATGAGTCATTAAAATTTAAGATCGTCTTAATTACGAATAGTTCCCTTTTCCACAAGTCCCGCACGCAAGAGGGGATCAGAATATTAATGGGAAAAAATGGAGAAATATGGGCAAAATTAGATGCCGGCACTCAAGAATGGTTTGAAAAGGTTAATGGCTGTACTTTATCTCTAAACACTCTGACATCAAATCTGATTAAAACTGCCCAACTTTATCCTGTTACCATCCAGACTCTTATTTGTTCTCTTTGGGATATTAAACCCAGCCACCTGGAGATAAATGCCTATATCCAAAGAATTAATCGCATTACGCTGGAAGGGGGCAAAATAAGCAAAATTCAGCTTTATACCCTGGCCAG
>CAZRWX010000028.1:0-22650 GCA_964603925.1 uncultured Bifidobacteriales bacterium
GAATATCGGTAATAGCGCGGGATAAGGCACCGCGAAGCGCAATACGGGAAATCTGACTGGATACCTCCTGCTGCTTAATGCGGAAGGCAATTGGGGAATGCCTGCCCATGCCTTTGAGAAAAGGCTGAGTAAACCCTATACCACCAGAAAGGTTGCTGGTAATATCCTGATTATCTCTTTTAAGGAGTTCCTCCCCCACACTGGCTTTTATGGCCCCGCCGCCGGGCAGCGGCTTGCCACCCTCTACATTAACTGCAAGCTGGGAGGTTTCCTGATCAATGTCTATATCCCCGGGAACTGTATTTACGTATTGTGACTGGGTTCTGGTGTAAGATGCTGGAACGCGGACTCCAAGGGTGAAGTCGCTCTGGGATTTGGCAAGTTCCAATGTAAGAGAATCTGATTCTTTGTCGATTTGCAGCAGCAGAATGTCTGGACTGTTACGTAGAGCCCTGAGCACAGCGGCCTCTTCGGTAAGCGCCCCCTGACCCCCATATGATGCGGCGGCTATAAGAAATAAAAATTGAAAAATAATGTTGATTACTACCAAAATAAAGCCTTTTAAAACTGTTGTATCAATATAGCAAGAGCAATTATAGACCCCCACTGTTAATTATTTGATATTTAAATACATAAAAGGTTCCCTTTAATAGACTAATAATCACATTTCGCTTAACTTTGCACTAAGAAAACTATGACATTTAAAGACTTGGGCCTTATCGAGCCAATCCTGAAAGCCATTGAGGCCAAAGGCTATACACAACCCACCCCCATACAATCACAGTCCATCCCCATCCTGCTCAATAAGCAGGATTTACTGGGGTGTGCCCAAACAGGCACCGGCAAAACAGCGGCGTTTGCTATTCCCATACTCCAGCACTTGTATAATAAGCAGGAGCCGGGCAATAAGTGGCGCAAAATCAAAGCCCTGGTTGTCACCCCCACCCGGGAGCTCGCTATCCAGATAGCGCAGAGCTTTAGCGACTACGGCAGGTTCACAGGCATAAAGAATACTGTCATTTTCGGCGGTGTAAAACAGGGGGCTCAAACCAATATCCTAAAGCAGGGTGTGGATGTGCTTGTTGCCACTCCGGGTCGTTTGCTTGATCTTATGAATCAGGGCTTTGTGTCGCTTAAACATGTGGAGTACTATGTACTGGACGAGGCAGACCGTATGCTGGATATGGGCTTTATCCACGACATCCGCAAAATCAATGACAAACTGCCCTCTAATCGGCAATCGCTGTTTTTCTCAGCCACCATGCCCCCGGATATCATTAACTTGTCCCAAAATATTTTAGGCAATCCGCGCAAGGTGTCCGTTAAACCCGAGCAAATGACAGCCGAAAAGGTGGAGCAATCCGTTTACTTTGTGTCAAAAAGCCAAAAGCCAAAATTACTCACTCACCTTCTTAAATCCGGCACTATAGAGTCCGCACTGGTTTTTACCCGAACCAAATACGGCGCGGACAGGGTGGCACGCACATTGATCAAGGCGGGCGTCAATGCCAACGCTATCCATGGCAACAAATCCCAGGGGGCGCGTCAGCGCGCGCTGGGCAGTTTTAAAAGCGGCCACACACATGTGCTTATTGCCACAGATATTGCCGCTCGTGGTATAGATGTAACCGCATTATCCCATGTTATAAATTACGACCTGCCCAATGTCCCCGAGACATACATCCATCGTATAGGGCGTACGGGGCGTGCCAGTGCCAGCGGTATGGCTATATCATTTTGCAGCAGGGACGAAAAGCCCTACCTTCGTGATATACAAAAGCTTATCAGTCAGCAAATACCAGTAGTAGAGGACCATCCTTTCGCCGGTTTCGAGGAAGAGGAGGAGACGGAGTCACCCGTAAGGCCCCAAAGGCCAAATAGAAGGCCGCGCCAGGGCCAGGCCGCTGCCAACAAAAAGTCTTCTGACTCCAAAAAGGAGCCAGCGGCTGAAGTTGAAGTACATAAAAAGCACCGCCTGCAGTTCTGGAAAAAGCGCCGCTAAAAGCGTTAAGCCCGTTTTAAACCTTTTCATTAAAATGGCACAATTATAGAGTCGGTGGGTTAATTTGCTATATTCCTTTTTAAAGGAGCCCGCATGAAATACCTCATTATTGCCTTACTGCCTTTATTTTTCACCTTTTGTGTAACCAAGGACCAGGAATCTCCCGGCATTTATCATCAAGGCGGTGGTATTCTCACGATTCAGGCCGGGGACACCAGCGCTCCCCAGCTCTTTAAACGTGTAATGTCTGATGCCCGCGGCCGTCTTTCCACCAGAGCAGACTATGATGATGTCACTTTAACTATAGAACATGCCGATTCGGCCTTTGTTCGCATACATGGTACCAGTATCTTTGGCGTTGCTGCCACAGCGGGCGCTGTTACAGTTAGCGTCATCGACAATGCCTTTATAGACTACACCAGTCAAATAAAGGTCACTGTCCTTCCTTAACAGCCATGTTTTCTTCACTCCCGGGGCTTTTACTACCCCAGCAAATACCCTACGCTGAAACTCATTACAAATTTAAGCTGCCCTGGTCGCCAATATTTAAACACTGGCCGGAGGTATTTATCGACGGCCCCAGGTTCAGCCTTCCGGGGCAAAATCCAATATTCTATCTGGTTATTAAAGACGCCGACTACTACCCCATTACCATCACAGGAGCTCAGGCAGTTTTGCAGGGCCAGGGGCAGTTACAAAAGCACCAGTTGACTTTCCCTCGTAATATAACCGGTCACTTTCATTTCCTCCCGTTTACGCTGCCGGGTCTTCAGAGCACAGTTGGCGATTTCGTTATCAATGTTAAAATTTGCCTTAAGAAGGCTTCCGGTTCCGAGCGCATCATTCTTAACTCTAATCTTACTGGCATCATGCCTATACCTCTGTCTCACACATGTCTGGGTACACCCCTTCCCTATCCGGCTGGGTGGTTTTCTGGGGAGCTCCACTGTCACAGCACCTATTCCAGCGATCCTGTGGAGTTCGGCATGAGTCCGGCGGGCTATCAGCAGGCGGCGCGCGCCCTTGGCCTTTCATTTGTAGTATGTACCGATCATTCCTATGACTTTTATTATCAAAAAGAGCGCTATATGCAACCCGGGGACCCCACAGCAAAATGGCGTCAATACTGTCAGGAGGTTAACGACCTCAATAATAACGTCCAGGGCCCCCTTATGGTGGCCGGCGAGGAGGTCTCATGCGCTAACAGTCTGGGGCGTAATGTGCATATGCTGGTATTGGGCCATAAAGACTTTATCCCTGGTCTGGGAGATGGCGGCCGTCGGTGGTTCAACAACAAACCAGATCTTACCATCCAGCAGGTACTTGAAATAGCCCAGGGCACGCCATGTTTTGCCGCTCACCCCAGAGCGCGGATAGGGTCTATAGAACAATTAGCCTTCCGCCGGGGTGCCTGGGGGCCTCAAGATTTAAACGATTCACACCTGGCTGTAAATGGGCTGCAATTCTGGAATGGGGCAAGGGACAGGGGTTTTTCTCTGGGCCGGGCATTTTGGGTACAACAGCTGCTTAAAGGCCGCAAGCTTACAGCTATCGGGGCCAATGACGCCCACGGCGATCTTAATAAAAGCTGCGGAATCAGTGTCCCCCTTTTCAAGCTCTATCAAAACACCAATCACATTTTCGGCAATGTCCGCACTCTGGTTAAAGCCGATACGCTTAATGTTAACAGCCTGCACCAGTCCTTAAACTCAGGGGCGCCTGTAAGCACAGAAGGTGCTTTTCTCAACCTGGAACCCGCACAGGGCAAGGTGTGTGTCGTGGCAAAGAGCATAGATTATTTTGGCCTTATCAAAAAAATCCACCTGTTCTCCGGTAATACCGGTGATACCAGCGAAAAAGTGGTATCCAGCTGGATTCTAGAAAAGGACACAGGAGATTTTGAAGAGCGTATACCCATACCCAGCGGCATTACTTACCTGCGGGCAGAGGCATATACATCAAAAGGCCGGCTGGCCATGACTTCACCCCTGTTCGTTTAAATTACTAGTGCGGTAATATTCATATGTTCTATTTCATTTTAAAATTTATTTTCCTTTTTCTGCTGGGGCAGCATTTATTCCACCGCAGCGGCTTTAAGGGGCTTACACTAAAATGGCCCTGGCTGCATGGTGTCACAAGTATCCTGCTATTGACTCTGGTTTTTATTCTAACCTATACCTCAAGTCACTTTCCCCATCACTGGGTTGCGGCCTTATTTATGGTCTTTGCCTTTACACTTTTCCTGGGATGTTTCTGGTCAGTTAATGCCTATAATTCCCCATACCAGTCATATGTTTGTAATAACGGTGTAGAGTATTTCCACTTTCCCTCTAAAATCAAAGAAGCCCGTGGTGTTAAGGTATTTTTCCATGGTGCCGGCAACGATGCTCTATTCGACAATTTCGAACTGTTTAACACCTGGTATGAACAGGGTTTTCGTGTAATTGCCGTCAATCTGCCAGGTCATGGGCTGCAAGGTGTCAGTTTACTGGATACAGATACCGCAGAGAGTGTGCTCCTGGCAGCCTGGGAGCAAATCAAACACGAACTCCACCTTAAAGAAGTAGACATTGGCTTTATAGGGGAGTCCATGGGCGCGGCCTTCGCCCTGCGTTTGTCCCAGCAGCTTACCGAGGTCTCCCACGCCCACCTGTTATGCGCGCCTGTGGCTGTGGCTGTGCCAAAAATTGGTATGGTGTGGGAGGTATTCCACTTTTTCTTTTTCCAGCTATGGTGGCGGCTGGGCAGTAATACCTTCTGGCAGGCTATTCCCAGCTTCAGCTGGTTTAAGCGCGGGCTTTATCCTGTGCGCCACCCCCGCAAATACCATAACAGAATGCAGGCTTTCAGCAATACTATAGAGCACCTTTATTCAAGAAACACAGACAAAGCCCTTATCACTAATACCAGTCTTAACGTTCTACTTTTCCATGGGCTGTTTGATGGTGTAATTCCTTTTAAACAAGCGGGTGTCCTGAACTCTGCATTATCAGATACAGGCCTTAGAACCATTCTGCTGCCCACCAGAGCGGCCCATCTTTCCATTAAAAAGTGGTATGTTAAGTACTTGAATTTAAGGAGTTAATTTTAAACCGCAGAGGACGCGAAGAGCGCGAAGGGACATTTTTTTATACTTAAAACAGAATAATAATTATTTTAAAAAAAAATCTTCGCGCTCTTCGCGTCCTTTGCGGTAGTATTCCCTTATTACTTTATGACAATACAAGTAACAGACTTCTCCGAAAACCACGACACAACTCTTAGAACCGGTGATGAGTTGCTGAACCGTGCCCATGCTCCTGTACTTATCTGGGTTCCCCAACGCGTTATGCTGGTTTTGGGCCGTTCGCAAAAGCCCGAAAATGAGGCTGATATCGCTAACCTGGAGCGTGACCATATTCCCGTTATCAAACGTTCGGGCGGCGGCGGGGCGGTTATACTAACTCCCGGCTGCCTGTGCGCGGCTTTACGGTTTAAGAGCTCACAGGGCTTTAAAATTGCCGAATACACTCAGAAGGGTACGGACCTTTGTTGCGGTTTCATACAGGACCATCTGGGTTTAGTAACAAATATCCGTGGTACAGGTGATATATGCATTGGCAACCAGAAAATTCTAGGCTGCTCCCTGCGTCTCAAAAAAGATTTTGCCCTGTATTATGGGGTAATGGCTGTACAGGATATACTTCCAGAGGTAGTTACTTATCTCGCCCACCCTACCCGTGAACCAGATTACCGGCAAGGCAGAGATCACCGTCAGTTTTTAACCAACCTGCAGGCACATAGCCCAGGCCCCTTAAATATACAGCCGTTGTGCATACAGCTGGAGCAATATGTAAGGGATAATTGTAAAGGCCTGGATTGGGGCTAAAGATTACTTAATATGTACGGAAAGTTACTTAAAACATCATTCCGAATAAAACCCATGTTATTGTGAGAATCCTCGTTAGGAAACGTAAACGAGATTTCTCAATGAAGCACCCTTGAGGGATACTTCGAAATGACATATTTGGTCACCAGATTTTTAAGGTACCGAAGTGACTAGAACGGTGTGGTGACAGCGGTATCTTTTTCAGCAGCCTCCGCTGGGATAGGCTCAAAGATATCGCTTAGGGGTTTTTGGAATACATCCAGGCGCCATTTGGAGAGCTTTACACTCTCACTGCGGTTTGGATGCTTCATGTAATAATGGTTACCGGAAATTTGAGCTTTAAGCTGATGCTCTTGGCCGTCTTTAAGCAGCACTTTAACGGCCAGGTCGGGAGTGTGGGTAACTACTGTGTTGTCGTCCTGGGTCGGGAACTCATCAATGGTAAGCTGTTCAAAGCGGCTGGCCATTACGTCTACGGGGCTTTTCTTGGCGTTGCCGTACTCGGGGGCCACTGTCTCCCAAGTACCGTCCTCCTTAACCTGCACAGCGAAGGATGTTAGAACTCCAAGAGTGTCACGCCAGGTAACATCCATGCTTTTTACTTCTTCCTTTTTAAAAGCATAGAGCTTTTTGTCCTTCCAGTCATTGATTTTGCCGCTGAGGTCTGAGCCAATATTGCCCAAAGTGCGGTATACCTTATTGGACCCATACATCTTCCAGAATGTTGAGTTCCAGTCCGCGCTGGATGTTTTACCAATAGCCACCCTAGCAAGCTGCTTGCCTCCGCCGTCTAATAAGGTTACAATTTTAACAGCAGTAGAGTCCAAACCGTATTCACTGGCTCGATCGGGGTTACGTGATACCAGTTCATCGCTCTTAAGCTCGAATATTGCTTTGAGGACCTTATTGACTTTGGCTGTGTCCGCGGGGAACTCATTATCAGATGTTACCCAGACAGAACCGGACATGGCCAGAGATGCGGTATCTTCGTTAGTTTCCACTTTAAAAAACCTGGTACTGGTTGCCATATCTGCGCTTAAGGCTGATACACCCAGGCTGGCTTTTTTACGCATAGTGTTATTAAGAGCCAGAAGCCCGACAAGTACAGCCAGTGCAGCAACCAAATAAATACTGGATTTTTTCATTTTATTGCGTCCCTCCTTCTTCTTCTCATAACAGCGAATACACCCACAATTAAAAGAATTAAGGGTGATACCAGCATGTTAATGGTGACAATGGTTAACTTGCTATCTTTTTTATCTTCGCTTATAGGCCTTGATGATATGTCTCTGGTGCGGATTGCCATAAGGTCAGGGTCCAGTACCAGCTGATCGGTAGCATTGAGTATAAAGTTAAGGTTGTCTGTGGCACGCATAAGGCCCATGTAAAAATCCGTAAGAAACAGGGCACTGCCAACTACAAACATACGGGACTCTCCTTTTGAATCGCTGACAAAGGTAGATGCATCTGCGGTGAAAATACTGTCTGCGGGCAGGCTTTTACCTTTATAAAATGAGGAGTAAATACCTGTTTTCATGGCAATCAGAGATTGGGACTTCTGGTTAACGGGCAGGAACTCTTTCAGATCGCGGGGATATAGGTTAAAGCGACCTGTTTCGTCCCAGGACTCGTTTGTGGATGAAGCCAGGATAATGGCCGTTTGGTTGGAATCTATTTTTGATGAGTCCACATTAATAGACGATGTCCAGGGGAAACTCAAACTGCCGATTTTTGTTGTGACAGCGCTCTCACGATTGAGCTGTTCGCCGTGAGCCACTATCCAATAGGGATAAGGTATAGGAAATATGCTGTTTCCAAAAGGCACCATCTGCCAGTTACGGGCCTCCAGTATAATGTTCTTTTTGACAGTGATACCATAATGAGCCATGAGACCCTCATACCCATTATAAGTAGCCTGACCCTGCAAACCGGCACCTAGATTAACCTCTACACCAGGACTCATAAACAGCAGGCTTTTGCCCTTCATAAAGAACTGATCCAACCGGTAAATCTCCGCCTCTGAAAGACGGCCCGGTGCGGCCACTATGGCCATGTCAATATCATCAGCTATATCAGAAGAGTTAATATCGGGATAGCTGAGATTATAAACCTTCTCCATTTGGGCTTTTAAGGAGGGAAAGTTCTGATCGAAACCAACCTGAGGTTGAGGGGGATTGCCCGGAACCATAAACATATACTTGTTTTGCTCTGAACCCTCTATGATAGCGACCTTCTTAACCGCCCCGGTGAGCTTTTTAATTTTTACAACAAGGTCATATTCAAATGTCTGAAGATTGTTAAGCACGGGTATTGTCTCTTTTTTGTCACCGTAGGTAATGGCCAGACCAAAGAAACCCTTTTTAATCTCCATACCCTGATTGCTTTGCTCCTGCATCTGTACTTCCTGGATACCAAGAGCCTTTACCTGCTGCTTTTTGTCCTTGTCCTCGCCCGGGTCTATAAATACTACCTCCAGCTGACCCTTGCTGCTGGCGCGGAACTCCTCTAGTAAATCTTTTACATGGGTTTTGATCTGCAGGAACTGCGCAGGCAGGTCGGATGATATAACCGCTTTGATAGTAATGAGATCTGGTAAATTCTCCAGCGTATTAACGGCGGCCTTACTGAGAGTGAATTGTTTGTCCTCGGTAAGGTCAAAACGGCTGTGAACAAATAACTGACTGACAAGACCAACAATGGCCAGTACAATAACCACCGTTAATATGGAAAATACAGCACTTGTCTCGTGTGTGAGCTTTTTGTCTTTCATTCTCATCTCCACTTTCTGGCTTCAACATTTTTAACATTAAGAAAAAGAAACAGCACTATTACCGACAGGTAATAAATAACATCGCGGGTATCTACCACACCGCGAGCGACATTATTAAAATGGCTGAGCAAACTGATATACTCACAAACATAGGCAAAGGCACCAATTTTATTGAGATACATAGGCGCTATACCAATAAGGAGCAGACCAAAAATACACACCAGACTATAAATAAAGGCGACTACCTGATTGTCTGTAATGGAGCTGAAATAAATACCAATAGCAAGATAAGACCCGCCCATAAGGAGGGCGCCAATGTAGCTGCCGATGATAACGCCGTTGTCCGGGTCGCCTAAATAACCCAGGGTTATAGGGAGAGTGAAGGAAAAAACCAGAGTGACAGCCAGAAATAAAAAGCTGGCAAGGAACTTGCCCAGGACGATTTCCCACTCTTTAAGCGGCATAGTTAACAACAGCTCAACTGTGCCCAGCTTCTTTTCCTCTGACCAGAGGCGCATGGTAATGGCTGGAACAAAAAACAGAAATATCCAGGGCATAACCAGGAAGTAGCCTCGCATGGAGGCCTGACCCTGACGGAAGAAATCCTGAACGATAAAAAAGAAGCCGTTGGCTATAAGGGTGTAAAAAATTATAAACACATAGCCAATGGGGCTGGTGATATAACTTAAAAACTCTTTTTTAAATATGGATAGGCTTTTACTCATATTGGCTAACCTCTAGTTAAACGGGAGAAGACATCTTCCAGACTGGCTGTTTTTGTATTGAGCTCATTCATAACCCAGTTATTAGATACCGCAAATTTGAACAAGTCCTGAGAAACCGCATTGTCGTCCTTACCGTGGATGGCGTAACGCTCAAAGCCGTTGGCACCATCATTAAGTTTGGATACATCTTTTACAAAGTCGGCCTCTTTAAGACGGGCCTCTACACCCTCGCCCTGAAGCCCCGCATAGACTGTAGTACCAGAAGACTGACTCATGAGCTCGGCCGGTGAGCCCTTGGCCACAATACGGCCCTGATTAATAATAAGAACACGGTTGCTTGTTTCCTCCACCTCAGAGAGAATGTGGGTAGAATGGATAACGGTCTTCTCTTTGCCCAAATCGTTGATGAGATGGATAATATCGCGAATCTGGTTAGGATCCAAACCCGAAGTGGGCTCGTCCAGAATTAAAATATCGGGGTTGTGAATTAAGGCCTGGGCCAGACCAACGCGCTGACGGTAACCTTTTGAAAGATGGCCTATAACTTTTTTGGTAACGGTACCCAGGGCACAGTTTGATATAACACGCTCTACGGCCCCTTTGCGGCTGCCAGGCTCTATGCCACGCACCTCAGCACAAAATTTTAAAAAACTCTCCACCTCCATGTCCAGATAAAGGGGGCAGTTCTCCGGGAGATAACCAATTTTTTGTTTGATAAGAAGCGGAGATTGAAAAATATCGTGCCCTGCAAGACTGACACGGCCAGCGGTAGCCGGCATGAAGCAGGTGATAATCTTCATGCATGTGGTTTTGCCGGCACCATTTGGCCCTAACAAACCTACAACCTCGCCCTTTTCTATAGTAAATGAGATATCGTCCAGAGCCAGAAACTGCCCATAACGTTTACTCAAATTATTAACTTCAATCATCATATTTTTGCCCCCTGGTTTTACCGAGGAAATTTTACCATCGCGATTTAATTGCCTTTAAATTTGCCGTTTAATTTAAAAAATAGCCGCTTTTCGTCAAGAATTTCTCAAAATGGATTTAAAAAAGTTACAAAACTGTGACAAAGCAGTAGAAGACTGCTAAAAATTCATTACCACTGATGGCTGTAAGCGTCTCCTGTGTTATATTTCACCTTCCACGTTTAACTTCTTCAACTTACGGAACCGTCAGCTATGACTTTTAAAATTAGAGATATTTACGCAGACTTCGAAAATCGCCATCAGCTTGCCAGGCAAATACTGGGCCGGCCCCTCACGCTTTCTGAAAAAATCATATTCAGTCATATGAATTCTCTGGAGCCTGGCAATTATCAAAGGGGTAAATCGTTTTTAGCCCTCAGGCCTGACCGTGTTGCCATGCAGGACGCTACCGCTCAAATGGCCATCCTGCAATTCATGCAGGCGGGTATCAACTCTACCCGTGTACCCTCATCTATACATTGCGATCACCTTATACTAGCCTCTCAGGGGGCTTCAGCAGATCTTGAAACCGCTGTCCTTACAAACAGGGAGGTGTACGATTTTCTGCAGTCCGCCGCGGCCAAATACGGCATGGATTTCTGGAAACCCGGTTCGGGCATAATTCATCAGATAGTTCTGGAGAATTACGCCTTTCCCGGGGGTTTATTAATAGGCACAGACTCCCATACCCCCAATGCCGGCGGTCTTGGTATGATGGCTGTTGGTGTGGGAGGCGCTGACGCTGTAGACGCCATGGTAGGGGACTCCTGGGAGCTCCTCTATCCCGGTGTTATTGGTGTTGAGTTAAAGGGCCGCCTGCAGGGCTGGGGCTCAGGCAAAGACATCATTCTTAAACTTCTTCAACAATTAAGCGTTAAAGGCGGCACCAACAAAATTATGGAATACTTTGGTGAAGGCGTTGAATCCCTCTCCTGCACCGCCCAGGCCACCGCTGCCAATATGGGGGCCGAATTGGGCGCCACCTGTTCGCTCTTCCCTTACCATAGCGCCATGGGTCAATATCTACGAATGTGCAGTCGTGAAGATGAGGCCGTGCTGGCAGACGAATATATACACTGCCTGCGTCCAGACAAGGAGGTTCTCGCCGACCCCGGCAAATATTATGATAAAATCATTGAGATTGATTTAAGCAGACTGGGTCCTCATATTACAGGTCCTCACACCCCCGACCTTGTCAGGCCTGTATCTGGTTTTAAAAAAGAGATAAGCGAAAAGTCATATCCAGATGAAGTAAAAGCCGCTCTCATTGGCTCCTGCACAAATTCTTCCTATGAAGATATGGGCAGGGCGGCCCATGTGTTAAATCAGGGCCTGGAGCACGGCCTTACACCCAAAGCCGACCTTCTTATTACGCCCGGGTCCAGTCAAGTTTATCAGACTATACAACAAGATGGTTATCTGGATATTTTTACAAAAGCGGGCGCAAAAGTTATGGCTAACGCCTGCGGCCCCTGCATTGGTCAGTGGAAGCGCAACGACACACCAAAAGGAGTGAGCAATTCTATTGTAAGTTCATTCAACCGCAATTTCCCGGCTCGTAACGATGGCAATCCTGCCACTCTCTCTTTTATAACCTCTCCGGAGATGACAGCAGTATATGCCCTGTCAGGTTCTCTGAGTTTTGATCCCCAAACCGACACCCTCATCGGCAGTGATGGCAAACACTTTAAGCTGGATCCACCCACAGCGCGCGATCTCCCTCCTCATGGTTTTAAACAGGGCGCTGCCGGGGGCTTAATTTCCGGCAATGCCGATAATAGTAAGGAGATAATAATCCCCCCGGGCAGCCAACGCCTGCAGGCTCTGGAGCCTTTTCCTAAATGGGACGGTTCTGATTATACCAATCTGTTGATCCTGGCTAAAGTTAAAGGCAAGTGTACCACAGACCATATTTCTCCTGCAGGCCCCTGGCTTAAGTTCCGCGGTCATCTGGATAATATTTCTGATAATATGCTGGCAGGGGCCCTAAATGCTTTCACTGGCCAAAACGGTACAGGCACCGACGCTCTCAATGAAGATGAGGGCGTTACTTTCGCTAAAATAGCCCGTCATTACAAGAAAGAAGGCCGCAGCTGGGCCATTATCGGGGACGAAAACTACGGAGAAGGCTCCTCCCGAGAACACGCCGCCATGACACCCAGACATTTAGGAGCCAAAGTTATCATTACCCGGAGCATAGCGCGTATCCACGAAACAAATCTCAAAAAGCAAGGTGTACTGCCTCTTACTTTTACTAATCCGGATGACTACGATTTGATAGGTCAGAGTGATACAATTTCTATTGGCGGTTTAAGTGATATCAGCCCTGGTAAGGTTATTATGGCCACCATCAAACATGAAGATGGCAGCTGCCGCAATATACAACTGTCCCACAGCTTTAATAAGGACCAGATAAAATGGTTTAAAGCCGGGGGCGCTATAAATTTGATTAGAAATCAAGCGTAAATATGTAGGGCCAGTTCATAAACTGGCCCTACATATCAATTACCGAACCGGGCCGTTGTATATATACTTGGGCCTTATGATGAGCAGGCCTTTGCCGCCCCTGGCCTGAGTGCGTTCATATACAATTTGAGCCGCTATACCCACATTGCGGGACAACCCGAAGAGCACTGTGTAATAATTTTCGTCTTTTAAACCGCAGGCATTTAGAAGACTGCCGGAGACCGCGTCAATGTTAGGATATGGGTTAGGTACCTTTTGCTGCTTTTTTAGAAATGCGCTGCCGGCTTTGCGCATGGTAAGAGCCAGTTGAAACAACTCGCTGTCTGGTGCTATCCGCTTACCAAGCTCATACTGTACTGTGGCCCGTGGGTCTTCCACACGAAGAACAGCATGGCCAAAACCAAATATTTTTGAACCGGAATTAAACAAATTCCCGATATATGCTGTAACAGCATTTTCGTTGGTGGGGTCCCCAATTTCTTTTAGAACATTTTTAAGGAATACCAGACACTCCTGATTGGCCTTGCCGTGTAAAGGCCCGGCTAAGGCACTCATGGATGCCATAAGAGAGCCATAGAGGTCTTCGTGACCGGAGGCTACCGTTTTGCCGACAAAGGTGGAAAGCTTAACTGCTTAATAACTAGCAGATTAAAGCAAGCCTTAATCTGCCGATGGAGCGTGTCTGATTAGCGTTGGAAACGCTCATCAAACTCTCACATTTATAAAAATGTTCATCGGCCGGTATCTGTCTGAAATGATAATTATAATTCAATTCAAAGCCGCAAAGGACGCATAATTCATTTTCTCTGTGTCCTCCGCGCCTCTGTAGTTAGTAAATCTTCATTAGAAGGTAATTAGTTAAAAATTTTTTACAATAAGTTTACCGAACTCAGAGCACTTTACGGTAGTTGAACCGGACATCTGCCTGGCCAGGTCATAGGTCACCTTCTTCTGCTTAATAGTTTTGCTAAGGGCTTTTACTATCATATCCGCAGGCTGCTGCCAGCCAAGATGGCGCAGCATCATAACACCCGAGAGCAGCACAGAACCAGGGTTGACCTTATCCTGATCGGCATATTTTGGTGCAGTTCCATGGGTGGCTTCAAAAACCGCCGCCTGGTCACCAATGTTGGCGCCCGGGGCCAACCCCAAACCTCCAACCTGGGCCGCGCAGGCATCAGATATGTAGTCACCATTAAGATTTGGGGTAGCAATTACAGAATATTCGTCGGGCCTGAGCAGCAGTTGCTGAAACATGGCATCAGCAATGCGGTCTTTAATCAGCACTTTACCTTTGGGTATTTTACCCTTGTACTTAGCCCAGACAGTGTCCTCAGAAACAACCTTGTTCTTAAAATACTTAGCTGCGACATCGTAACCCCAGTTCCTGAAGGCACCCTCTGTGAATTTCATAATGTTACCCTTATGAACCAGAGTAACACTTGGCAGGCCATTATCTATTGCATACTGTACAGCACGGGAAACCAGACGCTGGGTGCCAAAAGCCGACATAGGCTTAATGCCTATGCCGCTGTCCAGACGCAGAGATTTCTTGCCTATTTTTGTTTTTAAGAACCGGATAACGTCCCTGGCATCTTTGGAATTAGCCTTAAACTCAATACCGGAATAAACGTCCTCCGTATTCTCCCGGAAAATTACCACATTTAGGTTTTGAGGATTTTTTACAGGAGCAGGCACGCCCTCAAACCACATAACAGGACGAACACAGGCATAAAGGTCTAACAATTGACGAAGTGCAACATTTATGCTGCGTATACCCCCGCCAACTGGTGTTGTTAAAGGGCCCTTAATGGCAACTTTATAGTCCTTAATGGCGGCAACTGTCTCCTGGGGGAGCCATTCACCCTTACCATAAACACTCAAAGCTTTTTCACCGGCAAAAATCTCCATCCAGATAATTTCTTTTTTGCCCTGATAGGCCTTGCTAACGGCAGAATCCAGCACAAATTTGGCGGCATGCCAGATATCCGGTCCTGTGCCATCACCCTCTATAAAAGGCACAATAGGATTATTGGGCACTTTAATAGAGCCATTCTTGTTCTGAATTATTTTGGAGCCCTTAACGGGTAAAATAATTTTCTGATATTTAGACATACATTCCCTTTATGTTATTCTGAGTATACCAGAAATATAACAAGGGTATCGTAATTAACAATTTGTAGCTGATTGAGCCTTAAAAGACTCATTATTATGTATTTATGCAATTTTTAGTGAAAGTCTTGCCATTTTTTTATGTTATTTATTATAATACTCATGAGAAGATGTCTGGTTTAGCTTTCGGCCATATCTGCAGGCCACTCTTCCTGGTAATTTTTAAAACTTTATCCAAATTTTAAGATTATGAAAACATATTTCAAAATTTCGCTTGCGCTGCTACTTACTGTTTGTGTGATATCCGCCAACAAGGGGTCTTATAAAAATCAGAATTTTAGCGGGCAGACTTTTTCCCGGCAGGGGCTTAACGATGCAGACTTTTCGGGCTCTAACATTGAGGGCTGCGATTTTAGTTTGATAATTGGCAATAATCTTAATTTTTCCAAAACCAAGGGTGCAAAAATCCGTTTTAATCGCAGCCAAATTACCAAAGCCAACTTTACCAGCGCACAAATGCCTAATTCAAATTTTGAATATGCTGATATCCGTCAAGGGGTGTTCTCCGAGGCCAATTTAATGGACGGCAATTTTAAAAATACAGTATTAGAGGGCGATTTCAAAGAGGCGAATTTGAGCAACGGTCAATTTTTTCAGGCCAAATTTCGTACCAAAACAAGTTTTAAATCCGGTAACTTGAAAAACGCAGATTTTTCCAAAGCTCAAATGGAGCAGGCTATTTTCGATAAAGCAAATCTTACCAATGCGGTTTTTAACACTAGTAATATGCAGGGCAGTTCATTTAAATCTGCCATTATAGCCAACACTAGCTTTAAGCAAAGTAATATTTCCAAGTCCAGCATGACATCCATAACTGTTAAAGATGTTGATTTTACAGGGTCCAATCTGGTAGAATCAGATTTTAAAAAAGCAGTTTTCATTAATGTTAATTTCAACAACACTGAACTTGCCTATACCAAGTTTGTCGGTGCCAGTTTCACTGAATGCAGTTTTGTTAAATGCAGTTTTTACAAAGGCAACCTGGCTAAGCTGGACTTCACCGGTATGTCTTTTACAGGTTCAATTATGGAGACTGCCTACCTGGACAAAACCAAATTTAACAAAGCCAATTTGGAGCGGGTAAAGCTCACCGGCAATATTTTAAGCGGCATAGACTTCTCAGGCGCTAATCTTGATAACGCGGATTTAACCGGCGCCAAACTCTTTAATTGCAATTTCACCAATGCCACACTTTCCGGTACCCGTTTCGATGACGCTTTTTTAACCTCCTGCGATTTCACGGGTTCAGATCTTTCCTCTACAATGTTTGCGCGCACTGTGCTTAAGAAAAACGTTTATTCAGGTTCTACACGCTTCCCGCCCAAATTCAGGCCTAACCCCCAAGAGATGCGCCTGCTCAAAAGCAAATAATTACACCTTAACGGGTACTAGTAATGAGACGAAATATTTTACATCGGGGTTCAACCGAGCTTAGTTACGAAATTCGGGAAATAGTTGAAGTAGCTCATCAGTTTGAAGCACTGGGCGTTAACATTTACTGGGAGAACATTGGCGATCCAATACAAAAAGGCGCTCGTCTGCCCGTATGGTTTAAAAAAATTGTAAGCGATCTTACTCAGAAGTCTGCCAGCTATGCATACTCCCCTACCAAAGGCGTATTAACCACCCGCCAATATCTGGCCCAAAAAACAAATGCCCGCGGCGGGGCCCAAATTACAGAAAATGATATCCTGTTCTGTAATGGTTTGGGGGATGCCATATCCAAAGTTTACGAGTATCTGGATGCCGGTGCCCGTGTAATCGGCCCGTCTCCAGCTTATTCTACTCACTCATCAGCGGAGGGTAGCCATGCCAGCCAGCCGCCTCTTACTTATAATCTAAACCCTGATAATAAATGGTACCCCGATCTGGTTGACCTGCGCAACAAGGTGCACTACAATCCCAATATTGTGGGTATTCTTATTATTAATCCCGATAACCCCACCGGTATGGTTTACCCCGAGAAATATCTTCGGGAGTTTGTAAAAATTGCCCGGGAGTACAATCTTTTTCTTTTAGCCGATGAAATTTACACCAATATTACCTTTAACGGGGTTAAGGCTGTCCAGCTTTGCGAAATTATCGAAGATGTACCAGGTATCGCCATGAAGGGTATTTCCAAGGAGTTCCCCTGGCCCGGTTCACGCTGCGGGTGGATGGAGTTTTACAACTCCCGTAAAGATGAAGAGTTTAATCTGCTTGTCAAAGCCCTTAACAGCTCTAAAATGCTGGAGGTTTGCTCCACCACACTGCCCCAAATGGCTATTCCCGCTATCATGGGCCATCCCAGTTATAAGGCCTACCGTCAAAAGCTAAATGAGGAGATAGAGGAACGCGGCAACATAGCCTATGATTTACTTAGAAAAGTAAACGGCCTGGTGGTTAACCGCACTTTGGGGGCCTTTTATATGACAGTGCTCTTTAAAGAAGGCGCCCTTAAGCCCAATCTTTGTCTTAAACTCAAAAACCCTGATATCCAAAATCTGGTTGATAAACTGGTGGCAGGCCAAAAGCTGGACAAGCGCTTTGTTTACTACCTTCTGGCCTCCCGCGGCATTTGCGTTGTCCCCATTAGTTCCTTTTGTTCAGGCTATATGGGGTTCCGTATTACGCTTTTAGAGGTTGACAAAAAACGCATGCAGTGGATATTCAAAAACCTGCGGGACGCCATCACAGAATACCTGACCTCCGCCTGATACCTGTGGCCATATGTAAGGCTACAGGTCTATTTTAAAACCATACGTCCATTTTTCGTTGATATGAACCGGTAGAGTTCCTTCGGGTTTTATTTTGCCGCACATAAGGTCTACAACAGCCTCAAATGTATCCGGGCCGGCGCTGAAAGAGCACGCTATTCCTCTTACAGCTTTCGGCAACTCAGCGGCCAGATATGGAGCACCCGTGATAATGACGATAACGGGTATGCCTAAATCCATAATGTTATTTAAACCCTCAAGCACCCTGTCATACTGGCCCTGAGCGGCCTCGCCGCTGCGTACGGCAAAGAGAGTAAAAATTACCACATCGGAATTTTTTGCGAGCCCTTCCATTTCAAAGATTTGATCTCTGGTAGGGTCTTGATCTATAACCGTGCCCCAGGCCTGAGGGAAGTAACGCCGTATACTGTTTAAGAGCATGTCGTGAGAACGGTTCGGGTCATTGGAAACCGCAATACTGCAGCTGCGCTGGGCTACCACCAGAGGGCTTTTATACTTATCAGCCCCAAGGGGCATTACATTGTCATCATTCCGGAGAATCAGACTGCTGCGGCGGGCCAGACGTTTGCCGGTCTCCACCTGAGGGGGTGTAGCCACGTTTTTTTTAATGGATGCGGGGTTAAAGTCTTTGCGCTCCAGCATACCGTACTTCTCTTTAAGTTTGAGCACCCTCTCAACGGACTTATCCAGCTGGGCCTCAGTAATTTTGCCCTCCTCTATAAACCTTTTGGTCTCGCTTACAGCAAGCGGAAGCTCTTTATTAACCTTCATGAGAATCATATCGCAGCCAGCCTCAAAAGCCATGGCGCAAGCTGTGGGAACGCCCCATATTTTTGATATGGCCAGCATGGAAATATCATCGGTATACACTATGCCTTTAAAACCAAGCTCTTTTTTAAGCACCTCGTTTATAATAACAGGGCTCATTGATGCCGGGAGCTTGTCATCACCAAGAGCCGGATATATTGTATGAGAGAGCATGACCATGTCTACGCCAGCCTCGATAGCAGCACGGAAAGGCACAAATTCAACCTGGTCGTAGTGGCTGCGCGGCATTTTGAGAACATCTAAATCGGCATGTGCATTGCCACCCGCATGCCCTCTGCCCGGGAAATGCTTGGCAGTGCAGAAAATACCGGCGTCCTGATAGGCCTTGATAACGCGAGTGCCCAGCTGAGCAACAACTTCGGGCCTGTCGCCCAGCGCCCTATGGGCTATTTCAACATTCTGAGGATTAGAGTTAACGTCCATGCAGGGGCCCAGGAGCATATCCACACCTATGGCCTTGAGCTGACTGGCGCTTAAATAAGCGGCATTGTAAACCTCGTCTGGGTCGCCAATAGCGGCCAGGCCCATTTGATTAGGCGTGAGCACTACCGGACTCCGGCGGAACTCACTTTCCTCCATACCGCCCTCCTGATCCAGGGTACATATGGCAGGTACCCCCATTATGTCCCAGCTCATCTCCTTAATCTTATGGAGAAACTCTGCTGTCTCCTCAAGAGATACCTTTTTGCCAATACCGCAGGGATGATAGCTGCCGCCCCGTATAAAGCGGGCAAAATTATATGACAAAGAATAGCCGCCAAAATGATTGGTCTCCATGTACTCACGAATTTGAGCCTCTGACTCACCGGCTACAATACCGCTTAAGAACATCTGAGAGATTTTATCCTCTATACTCATACTTGAAATAATACTCTGGATATCAAATGACATTAATGCCTCCATATAATGATTTTTGTGAAAATTTACTCACTAAAGCTTGATTCTAAAAGCGATTTTGGGGAATTTTAAGAAAGTGCCAGCCGCTTATTTATGGGTTAACAACCGGAAGGGTATCGCGTTGCATTGTTGCACTATCAAGGTTAAATAAAACCCGTAACTCTCTGTCTCTCAAGTGCTTCCACCTGTTTTCTTCGTCGGTTTTTGCGTATTCTAAAAAGCGTTTATAGGTGTCATCGGGTATTTTGCGATATAGGTCTTTATATAACCTTAGGTTACCCATTATGCGAATCCGATGCTTTTGATATGCCAAATCCTGGCACCATGGAGTCCATTTATTGGGTGCCGGTAAAAGCGCAAGCAGGGACACCGTCTGGTGATATTTAAGCTGACTGAGAGGCTTTTTAAAGTAGTACTGAGCAGCCGCTTTAACGCCAAATACCCCGGGCGCAAACTGGGCAATATTCAGGTATATCTCCAGAATGCGTTCTTTGCCCAGATAATGCTCCAACAGAACGGCCATCCCCGCCTCCCTGATTTTGCGGCTGTAACTACGTTCATTGGTTAGATAAAGGTTTTTAACCACCTGCTGGCTGATGGTACTGGCCCCACGGCCTTTTTTGCCTGCCTGATGATTACTGACTATGGCATACTCCAGCTGCTCCAGATCAAAGCCATTGTGATGGTAGAATTTACCGTCTTCGGCAATTATAACAAGCTCTTTAATCAAGATTGGGATAGAATCCCAAACCTCCCACTGCCAGCTTATAGAATTTGGTAAACCTCTGGATTTGCGCCCGGACTGGGCCAAAGCGGCTCCGGCGCTGCCCAGCCTGACCTTCTCCATTTGTATAAAGGCTGTTGTGTGGGGATTGTTATGCTGCAAAGACCGGATATTGCTGTGCTCAAAATATGCCAATACCTTTAAGAGCCCCAAAATAATTAGTATGAGCATAATGCCCAGAAATGCCTGATATAGAGCCCACAATAGCCTGAATACCCGTCGTATTACGATTATGACAAACTCAACCGAAGGCTTTAGAGTGGAAAAGTCCTGATCCTGAATTGGTTTTAGAATATCCATATAATTTCACGCTGTTTTATCCAATTTTTCCCCTGACATCATTATATAACTGGTCTAAAGGACTTATGAGGTTTAATTTATAATAACACTTTTACCTTAACTTTAAAAGGCATACTCTATTGACCATATTCAGACCCTGTATAGACATCCACCAGGGCAAAGTTAAGCAAATTGTAGGCTCCACCCTGTCAGCACAGGGCATAGCGGCAAATGAGAACTTTGTTTCTGATAACAGTTCCGGGTATTTCGCCTCCATGTACAAAAAGGACGCCCTTAAGGGCGGCCACGTAATTATGCTTGGCCCGGGCAACGAGTCCGCGGCCAAAGAGGCTCTTGGCACCTACCCCGGGGGCTTGCATATCGGCGGTGGTATTACCCCTGCAAATGCCATGGAGTACCTTGATGCAGGCGCCTCTCATATAATTGTTACTTCCTGGATATTTCCAGACCTAGAGCTGGATTACGGCCGTCTGGTGCAAATGGAAAAGCTGGTAGGCAAAGGCCGACTGGTGCTGGATTTAAGCTGCAAAAAGCAGGGGGATGGCTGGTATGTGGCCAAAGATAAGTGGTGCACAGTCACTCAGGTTAAAATTACGCCCTCTTTAATCGCCAAGCTGGAGACCCACTGCGCGGAGTTTTTAATTCATGCTGCTGATGTAGAGGGTAAAATGCTGGGTATAGACATGGACCTTGTCACCTGGCTGGCCTCTATAGTTAATATACCCGTAACATATGCTGGCGGCGCCAGTAGTCTGGGCGATTTAAAACTGGTCCGGGATCTGAGCCAGGGTAAAATTGACCTTACAATTGGCAGCGCCCTGGATATTTTCGGGGGCAGTCTTGTTAAGTACAAGGATTGTGTGGAGTTTAACAAGTGTGGAGAATAGATTATTAGTGAAAAGTGAAAAGTTTTAAGTTGAAGTTCCAATCTTTGAATATATCACTTGATTTTATCTGACTGACTATACATTTAAAAAAAGGCATAAAATCATGATATCAGCACCTGAATGCTTTCCACTTTTCACTAACAACTTTTCACTGTTATAAAACTATGTTCCCCCCCGATCCAGTCCCCACTCCCGTTTTCAAAGGAAGTCATAAAAACACCATGGAGATATCCCTGCTTCTGGCCTCCCAGGGGATAGCGCACCGCATAGAGTATGCGTGCGCTGAAGTTAGCGCACCACTGCACCCTGCTGCTTCTGAGGACTATTGCCTTTTTGTAGAACCAGAGGGCACGGACAACGTACGTCATCTTATTGACTTATACCGGGAGGAAAACAAAGGCTGGCGTATACCCATGCCTGAAGCCGGCGAGATAAAATTACTGAC
Organism: uncultured Bifidobacteriales bacterium; assembly: GCA_964603925.1. Taxonomy (GTDB): domain Bacteria; phylum Fibrobacterota; class Fibrobacteria; order UBA11236; family JADFYW01; genus CAZRWX01. The sequence continues at coordinate 21,830 of CAZRWX010000028.1, forward strand.
ATCGTCTCTATTATTTGTTTTACCATCCATGGTGGTCTTCTACTTTCAGACCAATCCCCTTTTTAATAATATACTCCTCACCCACCTGGGCCGTAACGATTCAGATAAATTATTAGCCGGTGAGTGGTGGCGGGCATTCACAGCACTTACCCTCCACGGCGGCCCCCAGCATTTTTTAAGTAATATGTTTTCGGGTTATCTGCTTTTTAATCTGCTGGCTAACCGTCTTAATGCCGGGTTGGCAATCCTGGCTATTACACTGATGGGGGCTTTGGGCAATTATTTCACTGCTCTTAATTCAGGATCACGGCATTTGTCAATCGGGTTTTCCACAGCAGTTTTTGCCTGTCTGGGTTCTCTGGCATGTATCCATGCCATCAGTCTTTTTAAGAACCGCCAGCCCATTAAAAAAACCTGGGCACCGCTGGCGGCAGCCTTATTCCTTGTGGTTTTCATGGGGTTGGGTGAAGATGCCGATGTCCGCGCTCATTTCTTTGGGTTTTTCTGCGGTATTGGGGGCACTTTTTTGTTTTATCCTCTGGATACCATTACCCGAGGCCCCTGGGTGCAAATATGTATGGGGCTGGCAGCTTATGGTTTGTATGCTTTAAGCTGGATTTTGGCGCTTGGTTAGACTGGGCTTTGTACACCAATATTAGCACCCTGTGGTGTGAGTCTCTTGGGGTTGAAGGCCCCAAGGATAGCGTCCCTGTCGGTGGGGGTCTCTTGGGGTTGAAGGCCCCAAGGATCGCCTCCCTGTCGGCGGGGGTCTCTTGGGGCTGCGCGCCCCAAACCCCGCCAGTATTTTTGCTCGTCCAAAA
>CAZRWX010000029.1:0-22305 GCA_964603925.1 uncultured Bifidobacteriales bacterium
ACACGCTACATCGGTTTATTAGAACGCATCCGCCTTTGGCGGATTCGTTCTAATAGGACTAGATTTATTATACCGCTTTTAGGGGACATATGGCAATAAGTTGCCTTTAAAAGCAAAATTTAAGGCTTTGGTTCCCTTGTCAGGAAATATTCACCTATAATTTGAGAATCTTTACAGTTACGTTCAGATATAAAAAAGCCCCGGCTGCTATTACCGACACCGGGGCTTGAACAGCTTTTCCAAAAATTAGTATTAAGCAATTTGGGCGTACTCAGATTCTATGGGTTCAGAAGTATTTATGGTTACCTTTTCATTGGTGTTGATTTTATACCTGAGTAGAGCTGATTTGATAATTTTACTTAACATTTTAGTATATGAGGTGTCTTTAATAGCGCACATTTTTGCTAAATGACCGTCCCAGCACCAGCCCGGGTTAGGGTTAACCTCTAGAAGCCTGGGTGTGTTGTTAGCATCCAGCCGCCAATCAAAGCGGGCATAGTCTCTACAGTCCAGGCGTTCAAACAGCTTAAGGCAGCTGGCCCTTAAAAAGCCTTGAGTTTCTTCGGGAAGGTCAGCGGGTATGGATTTAATACCCCAATATGGTGAGGTTGGATCCCATTTGGCTTCATAACCGCATATACGAGGGAGACCATCAGGTAAAGCAGAGTAATCTTCTTCGATAATTGGAAGTGTGGAAAATGAATTGGGCGGGTTACCAATGATACCCACACTTATATCTTTACCTGTAAGAAAGCTCTCGATGAGAATGGGGTTTTGATAGCCAAATTGTTCCCGGATATGGTGAATTGAAGCCTCCAGACTTTCGATATTGTAGCAAACATTGCTGCTGGTTATACCGAAACTGGAATCTCCGAAATTGGGCTTAACAATTACTGGGAATTCCAGTTTCATACTAATAAAGGCAATATCTTCGGGCTTAACCAGGGATGCCTCTGGTACAGGTATGTCCATTTCAGCGGCAATACCGCGTATTAAGGACTTATCATAACAATAGGCAAGACATTGAGGGTTACCGCCAGTGTAGGGAATGCCTGCCATCTCCAGTAATGCGGGAATGTGAAGCTCCTTTAGAGGATCGTTATTAAACCCCTCATCACAGAGATTAAAAACTAGTTGAAACCTGGAGCTTATCACGTTTAAATCCCTAAAAAGTGTTTTATGATTATCAAAAAACGTGAATTTATATTCCTTAAGAGAATACAGTGCATCTTTTAGCCTTTGAATGGTGTACATATCATCATTATCAAATTGTGCGCCTGGTTTTACGATGTCCTGCATTCGGGGATCTCCCATTAAGACAGCGATTTCTATGGGAATATTATTTGACTTAATAGAAGGAAGAACTTTTTTGTCAGCAGTACCGATGGCCAGTATACGCCTGCCCATCATCCCCATATCATGATTCTTTTGAGACTCTGTATTAAACTCCTTCTTAATTTCGCAACTGGTAAAGTTGGATTTTTTTAAAAGCTGAATAATTTCTGCTTTTTGATAAAGCCTCTCAGCGTAAAATTGATCGGCGATAATGCCCTTCCTTGAATGTGTAATTACTTCCCTTGTAATAAGACGGGCCTTGTCTTTTGATAAAGAACGTTCACGGCACACAAAGTGGGTTTTATTTATCCATTCCCAGCTTCGCGGTTCAAAATGTTCCATCATAAAAGAACCGTCGGTAATGTCTATGAGCAATTTACCATTGGGTTTTAAAATCCTGTTTACTTCCTTTAAAACCAGCATGTCGTCTCTTTCGGACTCAAAATATCCGAAACTATTTCCAAGAAGCATTATAAAATCGAATTGGTTATCACGGTAGGGGAGCTTCCTGGCATCCCCCTCTTTGAAAGAAATACCCAAACCTTCTGCAATGTTCAGTTTCCGGGCTTTGGATATTAAATAATGTGAGCGGTCAAAACCATGAAGCGCTGAGAACCCCCTCCTTGCCATATTTACTACATGACGACCCTGGCCGCAACATAAATCCAGAACAGTATCACTTTTATTTATTGGAAGGATGTTGAGTATTGTATCTACTTCACCCACTGTGAGAGTATCGTCCATTACTACGTCGCAGTCTGTTTTGAGGTAGTTTGAATTAAAAAGATGCATCCACCAGTCTGCTTTAACATAACTCTCCAGGTCTTCAACAGGACCAAGCAGATTATTAATGCCTTTTTTGCATAACCCAGTGCTTTTTGGTGAGTTTTTTTCCAGTTTATTTTTTTTAATCACATTATCCTCTTTATTGTTATATGAACAAACACTACAGCAGTATATTACTGTGCAACTGGAATCCATTAAGCAATACTTAGGCCAAATAATATTTTAAAAATTAACTGTGATATTAGAGAGGATGGGGTAGTAATGCATGATAATAGGAATTCCAGGTTCTTGTTTTCTTCTTAACAGGAATAAAAAAGTCATATTGTTTTCTTTATACATGATTTTTAGCCATTATTTTAAAACTTAAATGACATAGTCATGATGTTTTATTGGCATGTATTTTGATGTGGGTTTTGTATCGGCCTTCAGGCCGGGTAACAATTAATAGGAGGATAGTATGAAAATAAGAGTCCGTGATTTGGCGGTTGCAGTCATTTTGCTAGGGTTAGTTTTTGCAAGCCCGGTTTTCTCCGGTAAAGGCTTTTTAACATTAAAGGGTCTCATTGAAAGTCAGGACGAGGATGATGATGGTAATGCTGTTTCAATTAATTTAGCTGTTACTGTGGAAAGTGAGGATGATGATGCTGAAGCTCTGGATTATTACTCAGTTAAATTAGACAAAATAGGCAAACAGCTTTTATCTCATGTAAGTAAGCAGGTAACCGTCACGGGCACAGTTAAAACAGACAACGATGGTAATAAAACTATCACTGTTGTAAAGTTTGAACTGCCAAAACCAGAAATTCAAGAAGAAGTAACTGAGGAAGAAAACTTAGAATAAGCAGGGGGTGTGGATATCCCTCTTATTTGGGGCTCTTGTCGGGCCCCTTTTTTCCTGAACAAAAGTTTTTAAAGCAGGTAAAAATGTCTTATACAAAAGACCGCGAGGTGCTCCTGGATAAAAAGGGGCTATTATTGCCATCAGCCTGGGATAAGGACGGTAACGTTACCAGTATATCCTTTTACAGCCAGTATGAGGAGGAGTTCCAGATTGTTCCTGAGTGTGTTCTATTTAAAGAGCTGTTAAATTATCTTAAAACCGATATTGTACTTACTGGTGTTATAAAAGACCAAAATGGCATAAAGCAGTTAAATGTAAAAGAATATTCTCTACCAGTTGTGTGAAATATGAAAACAGGATGGTCCCCATGGTATCCCCGATATGCCTTTTGTGGACCCCAATTATTGTAAAGATAAGTTCTCTGTAGAGGGTAAAACCGTTATCTTAACTTTTGGTCTGCTTTCACCTAATAAGGGCATAGAAAATGTAATTCAAGCTTTGCCGGAAATTGTCAATCGCTATCACGACGTTGTTTATATTCTTTTGGGAGCAAAGCGTGTCTTGATCTGAAGTTGTTCACTCCGACTCGCTATTCAAAGTCAGAATCTGACAGACTCCTGGAACACCGGTTAACAGCAGCCAAATTTCATAGTATTATAAAGTGAAATTAATACAAACACAGGAGAATGCCTATGAAACGACATCGCCCTAAGATTAAAAAAATGAGACTGGCCCCCAGAGCTTCTCATAAAACAGGTCTGGCTCCTGGTACCCTTACCCACCCTATAGGTTATGATGGCGGCAGTAACACCAGCTTTACGGTTATTCATTACACCCCGGAGACTTACAATGAGTCAAATTCAGCACCTGAGTTATTAAGTGGGTTAAAGCAGGATAATAAAGTTACATGGCTTAATATTGAAGGTCTGCCCTCGGTTGCTGATCTTGAAAAACTGGGAGAGATATTTAATCTTCACCGGTTAACAATGGAGGATATACTTAATACCGGTCATCAGCCGAAATTAGACTATTTCAATGATTATAATTTTACAGTTCTAAAACATTTTATCCGTGATGATTCCACCGGGGAATCATCTTCTGATCAAGTCAGCCTTATATTATTTAAAAGAATGGTTATAACTATTTCCGAAAAAAAACTAAACATTTTTTCAGCGGTGAAAAAACAATTGAGTAATGTGGAAGGGCGTATGAGGAAAATGGGCGCCGATTACCTCTATTATTCTTTATTAGATTCCATAGTAGACAGTTACGCATTACTTCTGGAAAATCAGGCTGAGCGTCTGGAAAATTTGGAGGATGCAGTTATGGACAATTCCCGACAGGCGCTTTCTGCGGAAATACATAATGAAAAGAGAAAGGTCATACTGTTGAGGCGTCTTATATGGCCTCTCAGGGATATTGTTAACAAACTTAAAAGTAGAGACGTACCATTTATTGAAGATACTACCATTATATATTTCCGTGACTTGTATGATCATACCATACAGGTTACAGAGGTCCTTGAGACTTTCAGGTATACCCTTACAAGTATTTTGGAAATGCATATATCCAATGACAGCAATCGTATGAATGAGGCTATGAGAGTACTCACAATAATCTCAACGCTTTTTATTCCACTTGGGTTTCTTGCCGGGCTTTATGGCATGAACTTTAAATATATGCCGGAGCTGGAGTACAGGTGGGGGTATCCTGTCTTACTGGGTGCCATGGGTATTATAGTTATCACTTTCTTTATCTATTTTAAAAAAAGAAAATGGCTGTAAAATAATAATTTTGTATTTAGCAATACCGGGACTGCCGCCTTACTTATTATTCCATCATGTCCATAAGCTCTTTCATATTTATCAGTGCTATCCTTGAGCTGTAATCGGATACAGCATAGGGCAATACCAGGCTGCCATTATGAATAAGAGAACCGCAGGAGTAAACCACATTGGGTACATACCCCCTCCCTCTCATATTCGGCAGGCATGAGCAGGGGTTGGCGCATGCGGCCAATAACCTTTGAAGGGTTCTCCTTGTCCAGGAGAACGGCCCCAATGCAGTACCGGCGCATAGCGCCAACACCATGAGTTATCAGTAGCCAGCCTTCTTCACATTCTATAGGGGAGCCGCAATTGCCAATCTGCAGGTACTCCCATGGCTGGGAGGGCTTAAGAAGAGGGATAGAGCCGCTCCAGTTCTGGATTGAGTCTGAGTACAGTAGGAAAATATTCTCACCGTCCTGACGGGACAGGCTTACATATTGCCCCCCAAGTTTGCGGGGGAACAAAGCCATACCTTTATTTTTAATGGCGCTGCCATATAAACTAACGGCCCGAAAGCTGAGGAAATCCTGAGTTTCCAGAAGTTGAGGTATTACGGTCTGGCCGTTCCAGGCCGTATAAGTGGCGTAGTAATGGGGTTTATTACCATTGTTATCGAATTTTACGAAACGGGCATCTTCAAGCCCCATCCTCTCCGAAGGGCTGTTGGGGAAAATAATACGGCTGGATAATGGGCGGTTCTCAGGAAAAGTAACCTCGTAGTTGGAGGAAGCCACCCATAACAGGTTTTCTCTGGTATCTTCAAAATTTCTCTCTAACTTTGGGTCATTTTCAGATATTTTATGTATAACCTTCTCCAACTGGCTATATGAAAACCTGCCGGGCAGGTAATGCATCACACGGTTGGAATATTCATTTTCCAGGCCCATTTCCCATAGCTTTTCGGTGAAAAAATCTTTTTGGTAAATCTGATTGTAAACCGGGTGGGGGGCTGCTACCACATGGCTGGAGTCTTCTATGGTAATATTGCTGTTACTGTCAATAATGCCCTGCCGGAAAGTTATTGAGGATATATGGCCCTCGCCGACTGCCCGTAAACTCATTACAAAGCGCAACCCTCCCTCAGGTAAGTTATTCTGGTCTGGATGGGGAACTATGGAAGGATTAAACAGGGCAGCACTTTCCAGGCTGTACTCGCTCGTACAGTATGAACCGATGAGAAGTTTACGTTCTTTGGAAATTGGTGTATCTAAAATAAGATGATGCCGTACTGCATTATAATGGGAGATAAAAATTTCTTCAATATTAAAGTGCCTGTCTGAAAAAGATAAAATTACCTGATTGAGTTCTTCGGCAGTTTGCGTCTCTGAAAGTGTCATAACTCTGGAGATTAATTTAATGAGCCTTTGATCAGAACCAATAAAAGGCCTTATAAGCACCCGCGATTTGTCTGGATCCAGGTGTATGTCAGTGCGGATAACTCCCAGCTTGGTGGTATTAGATGTCATGAAATAAAATCTCCTAGAGGTAAGTGCTATTCTTTTACCGCTAAATATATGATATCACCCGCGGGAAAAGAATAGGTATTTATGGTTTGATTGACAGCCGTTATGGGGAGTGATAACGATAGTTTTAAAAGCAAGTTTTTCTTTCAATAATGTCAAAACCGATTATTTATGGCCGATATTGAACAGATGAGTTCTTATTGCTAGACTATTGCGTATAAGCAGGATAATAAGGAGAACTGCCTTAAAAATTGAAAACATGTGCTTTTGGCGAACAAACTAAAATTTGACGAATGGTTTAGATTACTTTCGTCCTGTGCGATAAAAATAATATAGATTTTCCAATATGTATTGTAGCATAATAACCTGCCGAAAGGTTTCGGATTGAAAAAGGCACTTGTCGCCTGCAGGCATAAGGGTGCTGTTCAGGTTATACTTAGCAGTCTCAAAGGCAAATGTGATATTCACCGGCACGGGAATAACATCTCACTGGATATAATTAAAAAACACTCCTTCGATCTTGCATTTATTGACATTGAATTTTTTACCAGGGATGAAAATCCAAATCTCCAGTCCTTCAAGGATGGCATTAAAAACTATCAGGCTTATTTTTCTAAAACTACAGTAATAGCGCTGGCACCAGTAGAAAAGACAAGGCAGGCCGTGCATGCTGTTAAAGCTGGCGCTCAGGACTATCTTACTTATCCGGTAGATCCGGTAGAGATAGAACATGTGCTGGCAAATGCCCATGATAATTTACGATTGTCAGTTGAGTTGGAGCATTTAAGGGATGAGTTCTGGAGTCTGGACTTCCAGCATATCTTAAAAACTCGAAGTCCTAGAATGCGCGCCATATTTTCGAAAATGAAATCAGTAGCGCCAACCCGCTCAACAGTGCTTTTATGTGGAGAGACAGGTACTGGTAAGGGTGTATTTGCTAAACTTATTCATCATCATAGCAATCGCAGAGAGGGCGCATTTATAAGTGTCCATTGCGGGGCATTGCCCGACAACCTGGTAGAGAGCGAATTATTCGGGCATGAAAAAGGTTCGTTTACGGGCGCTATTCGAAAAAAAATGGGGAAATTTGAATTAGCCTCCAAAGGTTCAATTTTCCTGGACGAAATTGGTACTGTACAAAAAGCAGTACAAATCAAGCTGCTTAAAGTACTACAGGAGCGTATTTTTCAGCGGGTGGGGGGGGAAACTGATATTCAGACAGATGCGAGAATAATAGCGGCCACTAATATTGATTTGGATGCATTGGCTAAACAGGGTGATTTTCGCAGGGATCTATATTACAGGCTTAATGTGTTTCCTATTGAACTACTGCCGCTCAGGGAGCGCGTGGAGGATATTCCTCTGCTGTGTGATGTTTTCCTGGAAAGTTTAAATAATGAAAACCTAAAAGAGATTACGGGCATCCATCCTCAGGTATTAGAAGCTTTCAATAAATATTCATGGCCGGGTAATATTCGTGAATTGGAAAACTTAATGGAAAGGGCATACATTCTGGAGACTTCCTCGGTATTAACACCAGAAAGTTTCCCTAGTGACTTATTTTCTGAATCCGCGGGGGAGGAGGCGCTGGTGATCGTAGATGCCACTTCGACCTTAGCAGAAGCCAGAAGGAAGGGGGTTGAAGGCGTAGAGAGGAGTTATCTTAAAACTCTTTTAGAAAATAACTCAGGCAAAATAAACCTTTCAGCAACTGCTGCGGGTGTGAGTACGCGTCAACTGCATAAGCTTTTAGCCAGATATGGCATTCGCAAGGAGGAATTTAAGACGCAGCTTAAAACTCCAGAATAAGCCGAAAAGTTTTTTAGAGATAATACCCGTTATAAACAATTTTATTTTTGGGCGGCCTTATACCATGCTACAGTTTGTTTAAGACCCTCGTCTATCTGCACTCTAGGGGTATAACCAACAAGCTTTGCGGCCAGGCTTACATCAGCTAGAGAATTTTTAACATCGCCGGCTCTGGCATTAACATAATTTGGCTTAATGTCTGAGCCAATAATTGAGGCTATTTGTTTATAAAGGTCATTGACCGATGTACTAAAGCCGCAGGCGATATTAAGAATGTGGGAATCCTGAGCTATGTCATGAGTAAGAGCGTTTACATTGGCCTGTACTACATTGTCTATGAATGTGAAATCCCGTGACTGGTCACCCTGGCCGTGGATGTCTGGTGACTGACCAGCTAATAGTTTATTAATAAACAGAGGGATGACGGCAGCATAGGCCCCTTCAGGGTTCTGCCGGGGACCAAATACATTAAAATAACGCAGCCCCACAAATGTCATATTGTATACATTGGCGAATGAGTGTGCAAAGGCCTCTTTGGCCTGCTTACTGGCGGCATAAGGGGAGAGCGGCCTGCCTGTGTTACCCTCAACCTTAGGGCTTACTTGTAAATCGCCGTACACAGAGGATGAGGACGCATACACTACTCTTTTTATTCCCGCCTTGCGGGCAGCATTGGCCAAGGTAACAAACCCATGGAGATTGTTGGAAGAATAAAGCTCAGGATTACGAATGGAACGTGGTACAGAGCCGAAAGCGGCCTGGTGGGAGATAGCGTCGATATCTTTACACGCTTTCTGGCAAATTTCCGGGCTTTGCATTGTGCCTTCAATAATCTCCAGGTCGCCGCTGAGGCCTGATAAATTTTCTTTTCTGCCTGTAGAATAGTCGTCCAGAACTCGCACTGAGTGCCCCTGCCGGAGAAGGTATTCTGCCAAATTAGAACCGATAAAACCAGATCCACCCGTAATAAGAAACTTCATGTAAAGATCTCCTGAAATTAATTGAAGGAAAAGATAGGTTTTTTAAGAAGCTAACGCTGGTGTCCAGGCAACTATGGCTTTAGATTACCTGCCTTTGCAGGTAATGGCGTTATGAGGGTCCATTCTAAATGGTTAGCAATAACCTAATGAAATTGGCACGCTGCCGGCAATTAATAAACAGCCACCCAAAAAAACCTATATTTCCCTCATGTTCGAATCTAAAATGCAGCCGGCCGTTATTACTGAGTTAATAAACCGCCTGGCGGATTTACCATCTATTGGTAAAAAATCAGCCCAGCGTCTGGCTTATTTTCTGCTTAGTCAAAGCCCGGACAAGGTGGAGGCTTTTGCTAAATCCATTTTGGAGGCCAAACTGCGAATCAGGGAGTGTGAGCGCTGTCATAATTATGCTGAAGATTCCCTTTGCTTAGTATGCCAGGATAAAGGCAGGCAGGCAAATCTCATTTGCGTTATTGAGCACCCTTCCGATGTCCTGGTCTTTGAAAAAACAGGTTCCTATAAAGGGGTATATCATATACTCGGAGGGCTCATTTCACCATTGGACGGTATCGGCCCTGATGAAATACATATAAAAACTCTTTTAGATCGGGTTAAGCAATCAGGCAACTGTGAGCTTATTCTTTCTTTAAATACCAGCTCGGAGGGTGAAACCACTATGATGTATATCTCCAGGTACCTGACCGGGTCTCAGGTTAAAATCACACGCCTGGCCAGGGGTATACCCTTAGGCAGCGATTTACAGTATGTGGATGATCTTACCATGGAAAATGCCATAGAAAACCGGGTACGTCTTTGATAATTAAACAGGTCAATTTTTTAAAAAGTGTTGACAATGTAGAGCATCTGCCTAACGATTTACCTGAAATTGCTGTTGCCGGCAGGTCAAATGTCGGTAAATCTTCGTTATTAAATTATCTCTGTGAGCGCAAAAAGCTGGTTAAAACCAGCCGCAGGCCCGGAAAAACTCAAACATTAAATTATTTTACCGTAAATGATGCATTTTATTTTGTAGATATTCCCGGTTTTGGCTATGCTCGGTTAAGCCATACCCACAAGGCCCATATTTCCGGTTTGCTGGAAAAATACTTTCATTTATCCAAGACTCTTGCGGCAGTTATTTATCTAATAGATTTACGAGTTTTACCCTCCAAGGTAGATGCTGAGGCCCTGGGCTGGCTGTCCCATTTTACCTGTCCGGTAATAGTTACAGCTACAAAGGCCGATAAACTCAAAAAAGCTGAACGGGTCAAGCTTCAGACAAAAGCCGCAAAGTTATACGGTTTAAGTCAAATTCCCATACTAACAAGCTCGGAAAAAAATCTGGGCAGGCAGCAAATGTGGGAGACTATTCAAGGGGTAGTAGGGGGCATTTTTAATACCTCTGAAACCAGCTCTTTTTCCTGAGGGTTTTTATGGCTGCATCTGCAGTTTCCCAAACCGGTAATAATGTGTCAGCCAATCGGAAAACATCAACTTTTTTCTACTCTTTTATCTTAAATAATGATACCCTTCAATGGGAGGTGGTTTAGAATTTAATGAGGTTACTCAGCATAATCTGGTGGCTTAAAAGGCTGGGGTTTTTATTCCAGAAGACTTATCCTGGTGAGTTGTTTGCGTTAACTCTCACCATAATATTTGCTGGTATCCGCCCAGAGGGTAACAGGCGGTCAGCATTTTCAAATTTTCTCTCCCAAATCTTTTTTACCGGTATAGAGGCTATACCTTACATCACCTTGCTGGCTCTGGTTATTGGCGCTATCACTATATTGCAGGCCGTTACCATTATGCCTAAACTCGGCGGTGGGGACGCCCTTGGCGATGTAATGGTGGCGGTGGTTATTCGTGAGTTAGGCCCTTTGATTACGGCTCTTTTTATTGCCGGCCGTACGGGTTCGGCCTTTTCCACCTTCCTGGGTAATATGAAGGTGCTGCACGAAATAGACGCCCTTAAATCCATGGGCATCAACCCCATACAGTATCAAATTGTGCCGGCATTTTTTGGCACTTTGGTAGCTATGGTGGGGCTTACTATGATTTTCAGCCTGGTGGCGGTTTTGGGTGGATATTTTATTGTTTTAACCATAAAGGCTATGGCCCCTGGCATATTAACGGCCCACCTTTCCCTGGGGCTCTTTATGGACAAAATATTTGAATCTCTCAGTCTTATGGATGTGGTTCTTATTACTGTTAAGCCCATCCTGTTCGGGGTCTTCATTTCTGTAATTGCCTGTTATCATGGCATGTCTATTTCCATAGATATTCGCGAGGTCCCCAAGGCCACTCGTATGACCGTTGTCCGCTCTTTTGTCATCATTATTATATGCGATATGTTGCTGGCTATCCCCTTTCTGCTCCAGGCTAAGGAAAAACTCATATTATGAGAAGCATAGTAACCGTAAAAGATCTCTATTTTGGTTATAAAGGCGCTACCTTATTAAAGGGTTTAAGCTTTTCTCTGGAAAAGGGCAAAGTGCTCGTAATCAGCGGTTTAAGCGGGCAAGGTAAAAGTACTCTATTGCGGCTGTTGATAGGGTTAGAAAGGCCATCTTTTGGCGCTATCAATATTTTTGATCAAGATGTTTTGCGGATGAATGAGCCGGAGTTTAACACCCTTAAATCGCGAATAGGCTTTGTTTTTCAAAATGCGGCTCTTATTTCCACCCATACAGTGGAGGCTAATTTGAGGCTGCCGCTTGTTTATCATAATTTAGCCAATGAGGAGGAAATCAAAAAACGTATCGAAAATACTCTGGAAATGCTCCTTATTAAGGAGTATCGCTCAAAATTTCCAGCAGAGCTGAGCCTGGGGTTGCAAAAACGCACAGCCATGGCCCGGGCTATTATTACAAACCCGGAGCTCATTCTCATGGATGAGCCCACATATGGCCTGGATAGTATCAGCCGCAGCCTGCTTCTGGCATTAATTGGCAATATCCGCGTGCTAAATAACGTATCAATGATTATAATAACTAATGATCTGCAGGCTGCCAGGGAGTTAGAATCAGATATTGGTATAATTAAGGACGGCGAATTAATAGAACCCATGTCTTATCAACAATTAAAAAACTCTCCTGACACTTTCCTGCAAACACTGTTTAAAGAAAATTCAACCTGATGGCAATTGATATTCGTAAACATATGAACCTTTTAGTGGGTTTCTTTGTTTTTTCCGCCCTTGTTATTGGGCTGGTTGGTTTTATTCTTATTCTTTCCAGTCAGGGCATTTTTAATCCGGTATACAAGCTCTATACTGTATTCCCCGATGGTGTGGGCCTGCGTAAAGGTACAGCAGTTCTTTTTAACGGTGTAAAAGTTGGATCCGTAGACAATATTCACCTGGTAAGCGGCAATGGCAATGGTATACAATTTGGCAGTGTTGTTCTGGATCTTTCCATTGACGCCAGGTATCAAAGCTTTATTACAGACAGCTCTTATGCTTATGTCATGCGTGATAAAAACCTGGTAAGTGACAGGGTTATTAATATCAAAAGCGATAATGCCTCTTCACATATTCTTAAACACAGGGATACTGTAAGAGTGGGTACAAATCAGGATATAGAGACTGTTCTCATAAGCCTGGACAATTTAATGGATAAGGTGGACAACTTAATTGGGGAAGCAGAAGACATCATCGCCAAAGTCCAAAATCCAAAGACTACTATTGGTGCCATACTGGGTTCCAGGGAGCTTTACGATACTGTAATGGTTAACCTGGATCTGGTTTCCAAAGCCCTTAATATGGGCACCGGTGTTCTTTATGACGCTAAAAAGCTGGAGGGCCAGGTAGCCGGGCATTTACCAGGTATTCTTAACAATGCCGATACAACCTTCGGGGTACTGGTGGGTGCCTCATTTAAGCTGGACAGGGTTGTTTCCCAGCTCAATGCTGTGGCCCAGGACATCACCGAGATATTATCCAAAACAGATAAGGTTATAGACGACGGCAGTCAGGAGTTGGAGAACGCCGGTCAGCTCATAGACGCTGTTTCAGACTTCTGGTTTGTGAGAGGTAAAATCGATAACCAAAAAGAAAAACCCTTTAATATGCTGTTAAATAATCTGGGACCATAATACTTATACATTTGCTGATATCTAAACTACAAAGCTATAATGAATAACCATAACAACATTAAAAAATCCTTAATACGAATTATCATTTGCCTGTTAACGGCCTTTAACTGCTCCTTTTCTCTAAATGCCTCCATGCTGGCTAATAAAGGTATAGGCGCCTATAAAAATGGTGACTATAACCGTGCCCGGCAGTTTTTTCAGCATGCCATGCAGCAGGCGGTACTCCAGGCTGACGAGGCGTTAATTATCAGGGCATCCCTTAATCTTGTAGATATTGAGCTGGACGCTCAGCAGTACAAAATAGTCGGCGACCTGCTTGGCGCCCTGCCCACCACTACAGACAAAGAGCTTCTCCTGGTAATTCAATGGAAGACCTCCCAGTACCAGTTTCGTCAGGGGCGTGTCAGCGCCGCGCTTACTTCTCTCCAGGCTGGCCAAAAGGCCTGTGCTGAGGGGGGGTATGAATTCTGCCATTCCATGACTCTGGATATTTTTCGCATGCGTGCGGCTCTCATCCGGCCGGGGCAGGAGGATGCCGCCAGCTTATCGCGCGATATTTCCCAGTTTAAGGGCAGGCTTAAAAAACGCCAGCACCACTCACTTTCCGGTTTAGAGGCTCTTTTGGCCATGCTTCAGGGGGAGTATGCCCAGGCTGCTGATTTATGGCATGTATCTGTAGACTATAACAGGGAGGCTGGCAAATTTGTTCATATGGCCGAGTGCTTAAATTACCTGGCTCTTTGTCAGCTTAAAACCGGTAAGCTTTCTGAGGCTAACCTTACAAACAACAGGGCCACCGGCGTTTACCGTTCCCTGGGGTTGGAGCTGCCTGCGTTGCGTACCTATGCTCTCACTATATTTATGGAGAAAGACCAAAAGAAAGTGGATAAAATTCAAAGAGAATTAGAACTTATTCAGCGGACACAACCAGATTTTAATCTCTTCAGTATTATACAGGAATATATTCAGTTTGCCCAATTACCCGCGCCTTCTTTTCTTACTTCTCCTGATCCTTAATCAGCTTTTTTCTGCTGACCTTCGGCCCAAAGACGTATTCTTTATCTCCTCCTTCGGGAGCCCCAAATTTATTACAGGCGATTATCGTCGTGCCTATATAGTTGGTCAAAAACACATTATGGTATATGATCATCTTAAAAACCGGTGGTCAGCGTCCCTCCCGGTTTCCCAAGATGTCCTTAATGTATTCTTTTCCAAGGAGCGCGGTAAATTCCGCATTCTTACACCATCAGGCCCCATGGAGTACAGTGAAGCTTTCCAGGATTTCTCCCCTATAGATTCATTAAATTACTCTCTGGGTGGGGATACCAGCCGCAGGGAGACAGAACCGGTTGAGCGCTTAAGTGGGCTCAATGGTATTGGCATGCCATATCCCTGGTTTTATACTCAGGGGCAAATACGCGATAAATACATGAGGCGGGCATCGGTTACCCAGGCAGCAGTTTTTGACTATGATATCCTCTGGGTGCTTACCAATGGGTTGGGGCTTTTTAAGGGCTCACACCGCCGCCTGCATTTAGAGCCTGTGTGGCAGGGGTTGGAGGATACCGATGTTAAGGCATTGTGTATATACGAAGATAAAATTTATTTCGGGGCAAGCGGGGCCTCAGGTTCACTGGTGCAATCCAATCTTGATTTGCAACAGTGGCAGCGTTATCCCGCCGGCTCAGAGCCGGGTTTCCCAAATGCTGCCATCAACGATATTATTTTCTGGAAGGGTTATTTATGGTTAGCCACGGAAGATGGGGTCATTCGTTATCATCCCCAAAAGGGGCACTTTGTCCGTTTTGGCTATTTTAAAGGGCTCCGCGCCGAGCGCGCTTTATGCCTTATTGGCACAGATTCTCTTTTATATGTGGGTACAGAGCGGGGGTTGGCCGTAAAAAATATATCAAACAGCGAATTTATGCTTTTACCACATCCGGAAATCCTCACCTTACCGGTTTATACGCTGTCTAAATCTGAAAACGGGGTATGGGCGGGTACCAAATACGGGCTTTTTCTTTGCAATAATGGTCTTTGGCAGCAGCCTGGCAGCACACATTTGACTAAGGGGCTTGCCGTAAATGGTGTTTTAAAAGTCGGCAAAAAATTGTATTGGAGCCAGGATGACCGGCTGTTGGTACAGGATGGGGATAAGGGGCCTTCAGAAGTCCTTTCTAAAACTGGTATAAAGAGGTTAAAAAAGCAAAAGAACTATATTTTTGGGACTTTTGCGCAGGGTGTGTTTGTTTATAATATTAAAACTGGCATATCGGTTGATTTCCCATTAAATAATTATATAATAGGGGATAAGGTTAACACCTTCGCACTTAGCAAAAATTATTTATGGGTAGCCACAAATCAGGGGGTAACAAGAGTCCATGGCAGTAAATACTATCCTTGAAGAAGAAAAACTCAAAAATAAACGCAGTCATATCTATGCCTTTTCCTCCCGCACCCAGCTTAAAGGCTACTTCAGCGCTTTCCTTCCCTCCAGCGAGTTGCAGTCTATAATGACCAGCGCTCATCAGAACTTTGCTGTTCGTGAGGGTGCCACCAACCGGGAGACAGAGCTACAGTATATTAAAAAGTGCGAGATTATGATTTTAAAAAAGCTGCGTGCAGGCCAATAAAAATTTATCTGCCCGGTCGGCAGTCATTAGGGCATAAAAAAGGCCGCCGTACCCCTGTACGGCGGCCTTATTTACATGCGTGTAATTAGAGGACTACACCCAGGGTTAACCCAATTGTGGCTCCTGAGGAAAGATACCATATAACAGGGATGTCAATTTTTGCGGGACCAAAACCTATACCTGCGCTAACCATGAGACGCGGCCTCATTAGTGCGGGCCCGCCATCAATACTACCGGTTATATTTGCGTCAACAGGCTGCATTTCAAGACTGCCGTTAAATGCCCCTTGGGTGGAATCGGCACCAGCCTTACCGTTTGCGCTTAATGATGATTCAAATGAACCAAATACAAGGTCAACGCCGGCGCCCGCCCCCACATTCAGCATTCCAAAAAACAGGCTGACAGCAGTGGATGCTTCCAGCGGGATCATATATGTGTTTATATCCATATTAAAGTCTACAGTTGGAGTAAGAACCATCTGCTCAGTCCCGTCAATACCGAGGCCATCTTCAATTATTGAGTCTAAAGTTGAGTTTGCAGTGCCGGTCATAACTTCTCCGTAATCTACAGCGTTAAGGTTAGCGTCCACGCTTTCTGAAGGAAGCTCAACATCTAATTTGATGTTTGTAGATTGCCTGTAAAAGCCGGAGCCGAGAGAAAGACCCCTCCATTTGAAAAGCCCTAAAAGGCCTAAGTTGTCTATTAATTTGTAATTGGCGGAAATGCCCATGGAACCGAATTCAAAGGAACTACCTTCATATGATAGCTTCTGGGAAGGGAAATATTTAAGACCCAGATAAAGGCCTTTTTTAAGAAAAAATGCGTTTAAGGCAACATTTGCGGAAGCCCCCATGCCTGAGCCCACATGCACATCCTTCTCTTTGGAAATATCTTCTGTTAGTTCGCTGATGTAGGAGGGGTTTATTTTTAAAGAAGGTGCCTGTAGACCCACCAGCAAGCCCCCGCTTATGGAAAAGAGTCTGTAGTTTTGATAACCGAACATTGTACCTGAGTGCATGGTATAGGCATTAGCATTGGAGAAACCTTCAGTAAGCTTTGTGGGGTTGTTAAAACCACTGAGAGATGAATTTGTCTGGGTTTCCAGACCAGTCATGGATGTTTCAACAGAACTGTTTAAATCAGCTTCTAGTGCAGTTATATAGTTGTCTACGACTGCGGCTGTAAGCAGAGGGTTAATTGCTTTTAAGTCAGTTTTTAATTGGTCTTTTACTATGGAATTAATATTAAGACTGGGAGGGGCAATTGTCATTTTTACTTCGCCTGCCCAGGATTGAACAAGAAAAATAAGAAATACGGGAATAAGGAAAAATTTAGCCTTCATGATAACGCCTTTCCGCTGGTAATGAAACAAAAATAAACCTCGGACATGAATAGAACAAGTTTAAGCTTATTTTGCCAGTAAGGCTATAAAAAAAACCTGCACCGATAAGGGGCAGGTTTTCTGTAAGTCTGGAATCAGGTTCTGATTAAAATGCCAGAGCGGCACCCATTTCAGCGGTAAAACCTGAGGATATTGCAGAAGGCAGACTACCACCCATGTGATATTTACCATTCACAAAAACCGCAAAAGGCACTATGGGAGGTTTAAGCTTGGCACCAAGCATTACGTGGAAACCAATGCCTGATTGCAGGCCTTCGTCTTTTAAAGCGGTTGTAATAGCTGTAGCAACCTCGTCTGCTGTAGCTGTTGTTGGATCTAGCTGAGCTTCGGTCACTGCCTTAGTAGCAAACTCTGCGTCTAAAACTGCGGTGGATAAAACATGGGAAATACCAGCCCCGGCATAGACTTTAACTATTGAAATAAGAGGTGGAAGCTTTAAAAAAGGATAGAGGATGGACAGGTCTGAAGTGATTTTGCCGAATATGGGTGTGGCTTTATCAAACCCAGGCAGGCCCGTTTCTACTTCAAGATTTATGGTTGTATCCAGGGCTGCGCCAGGGGTGTTAGCAAGGGTGAGGGCACCATTATATTTGGCAAACTGTATATTAGAAGATGCTTCTATGTCTACAAAAGGGAGAAAATCCAGCCAAACCTTAGCGCCAAAGCCCGTTAGACCTGTTTTGGAACCCTGATTGAAAGAAAAATTTGGCGTACTTGCAGTACCTAAAATGGTGTCTTGTGACCCTTTAATTTCCGCAGAAAAATTGGGCGCCCACTGTCCGCCAATGCCTAAAATGGCATAGGACGATGCAGTCATACCTAGGAAAATGGCTAATAAACAAATTGATTTCATATTTAACTCCTTATGTTAGGCTGAATAAACTTTAAATAGCTAAATTGGTGCTATAACGCAAGCTTGATAATGGCCGCCATCCGGCCGCTGTGGGCGCCGTCCCGGCGGTGGGAAAAGTAATGTTCCGGGTTACAGTATGTGCACCTGGGAAATTCACCTGGCTGGCCGGAGCCCGCAGGCGCTGGCGTGAGCATGTTTTCCACCGGTATTTTTAACTGCAGGGCCTGATCCATGTTGGCTTTTTCCAGATTAAGGCATTTTTCACCATTAAGGCTTTCAATAAAATCTGCTCTGAACTGCTTTGCCACATCATCCTTAACCTGGTAATGATGGGTGCCAATACAGGGCCCGAAGGAAAGATAAATCTGCTGGGGTTCAATATTATACTTGGCCATAAGCCTTTTCAAGCATTTTCCCAATATCTGCTTTTGGGTGCCCTTCCAGCCGGCATGTACGCCACCAGCTAAGGGTATTTGGGGGCAGTAAATTAATATGGGAAGGCAATCGGCGGCGGTGACTACAGGGGCTTTGTTCAGGGAAGTGGTAAATACAGCGTCTGCCTCCGGACGGCCTTCTGATGAAGAAAATTCTTGTTCTGTGACCGCAATATCGGAATGAATCAGCCTTGGCAGTAGAAAATCTCGAGGTCCAATACCCAGTTCGTTTGCCAGAATTTCCCAGTTTTTAGCGACATTTGGCTGAAAATCCCGGGTCAGGTAGCCAAGATTAAGAGAGTCAAAGGGTGGAGCGCTAACGCCCCCCCCTCGGGTGGTGAAAAAAGCGGTAACTTGGGGGAACTGAGGGAAGGCGTGGATTAAGTTTAATGTGGAGTTCACAAACTATGCTTTAAAGGTCCACTATGAAAAGTGTAATGTCATCGTTAGCTTCCAGGTCCTGGCAGTGCTCCCCTAGGGAACTCATAATGTTCTCTTGCAGTTGTGTACAGCTGGCATCTGCCGAGTTTAATACAACATTTTTAAGTTTTTCAAAACTAAACATGCTATGGTCGGGGCTCCTGGCCTCGGTAATGCCATCGGTATAAAGTACCAGACGGGATTTCTCAGGCAGATCTATAACCTGCTGCTGCAGCATGATATCGTCGAGTACGCCCACAAACAGGCCGTTTGCCTTTAGCTCCTTAAAGTCACCCTTATCAGTGAGCAGGATTTGGGGGGTGTGACCGGCATTACAATAGGTAAGCTGTCTGGTTTTATTGTTAAAGGTGGCAAAGAACACTGTGACATAGTTAGTGCCTTTGATCTCGTTGAGAAAGGTTTGATTAATAGTGGTAAGAATTGTAAGAGGATCTATGTAAAGTGTGGTAAATTTTTTAAGCAGTACTTTGAACATGGACATGATTAAGGCCGCGGCAATACCATGGCCGCTTACATCTGCCATCAGGATGCCCAGAAGATCTTCGTTAATAGCAAAACAGTCGTAATAATCACCGCCTACCTTACCGGCCGGGACATAGCGGGATGCGATGTCCTTGAGACGGGACTTAGGGAATTTGCTGGGCAGCAGCCCATTTTGAATGGACCGGGCGTGATCGAGCTCAGCGTTGATTTTTTGCTGAGCAAGGTTGAGCTCGTTATTTAAGCTACTGAGTATGTCGTTGTTTTCCTCCAGCCTTATGTTGGCATCCTCTAATTTGGTATACATGTTGAAGGTCTCTATAACCATGCCCAGGTGACGGTTAAGGCCTGTAAGATGGGCAATAATATCACCGCTTATTTTCTGAGTAAGATTGGTGGTATCCAGCCATAACATCCCCTCGGACTTGAACTGGGGACAGTTGATACAGGCCCGGCGTTTTTCATCCTCTGTAGTGGCATCCGTATGCATAGCGGCACCTGACACGCTCCAGCAGTAGGGGTTATGGCCCTCATAGCAGGGGCAGGACTCTTTGCCGCACTTGCGGACTTCCCAGCATTTGGTAGTAATGCGCGATACAATAGGCATGACTACATAACTTTGCACGCCCAGTTCATAAAACGGATCGTCATGGTCTACGGGATCGACAATAATGTGCCTGTTTAAAAAAATTGAATCTGGATACTCGCCGCTGAGAAAGCTTAATGGTAAATGCAGTTTGCGAAGCCCTTTGATATCCGCTCCCCGCCAGTATTTTGGTTTAAGACAAAAATTGGTACAGTCAATGCCGTAGAGTACAGTCTTTTCTATAGATGAGATCTCTGTGATGCCTAACAGGAAGGAGTTGACTGAATCTGCCAGAGTGGGGGCGGAGAGCATAACGCGGGTAACCTCATTGACCAGAGTGTTGGCCATGAGCTCACGGGTGAGGTGGATGTAACGCCCTTTATATTTATCCTCGTTGATATCGTTATCCATAGATGTTTGGCAATGCCTGATTTTTTACTTTGAGTGGTTCCTGTGCAAAATAATACTATTCTCAAAGTGCTTTTCCATTATATCATTAACCTGTTAAGCTTAAAAGATGTTTAGCATTAAAATGCTGGAGAAATATTAGTAGATAAAATTAGCTTTATTTGACATGCAGATGTCTGGCAGAATTGTCATATTGGCATAAATACCCGGGATGGCATTAAAAAAAACCAAAAAGCCTATAAATTTAATGAGATATGCAATTAATTAATAAACCTGTCTATCAATTTATTGGAATAAACTAATTTTTAATAACAACACTTAAGGTAGGTAAGGAATTAAGATGGAAATTGATATGGATAGAGCTGATGTAGAAATTCTCGAAGATATATATAAACACACCATCAACAACCTTGATATAGATTTCAAGTTCAAACCAGATACAGATTTCAAAAAATGGTACAACGAAGACGGCCAATATGTTGTATTTCCCCATCTCGACACAGATAACGCTCAGGCTGTAACTGCCACTATTCCACACCCCGCTGTACTCGTCAGCTGCGATAAGGGTAAAATAACCATATGTATAGCCTATTGGTCAATTGCCGCTTTGGAGCTTAATCTTATGGCAGTGTTAAATACCAAAAACCAGGATAACGTTGAGTGGATCACCAAAAAATTTAGAAGCCTTAAAAAAACGTGGGACTGGCAGTTTAAAATTCACAAAAAGCAAGGTAACGAAATTATTGAAAACTCTTTGGAAACCAGCTGTGTTAAAATTAACGATGACGAGTTATCAGATATTAAGGACAAGATAGTAGAGCTTCGTGAGCAATGGTTTCAAGATAGCAGGCAAAACAAAGCTGCTTTTACAGCCCCCGCTGTCACTTTCCTTCAAACTACAGTCTCTCCTGAGCAGTATGATGAGCCCGCCAAAATAGTATTTGAGGTTTTCAGTAAACTAATCACCATGACTTCTCCAACCAAAATTAAAACAGAATGGACTAAGAAAAAGAAACGCGTTGAAGAGTTTATCACCACCCTGGAGGAGCGCCTCACTACCAGCAAGTACCAGGACGCTATTATCGCCCGGGTCCAGGAGCAGCATCTTAAATTAAAAGAAATTGAAGAAGAATATGGTATGAACAGTTAAGCATTAAACAGACACCTTCTCCAGAACTTTAAGTATCTCCACCATCGCCAGGGTATCCAGCCTGCAATATTTTAACAGGTCTTTGCGTACCTTTGACCATTGCTCTGGGGGCATGGCTCCGTAGTACCATTGCGCGGCCATTATGCTGGCAGTCATTCCGTCCCTGATGTTGAGTGTTCCATAGCTCAACCTTGGCACCAGCACAGGTAGTACATTCTTAAGAGACGATTTGCCATGAAAAAGGTAATGTGAGTAGGCGCCGCTTTTAAAGGGGATAATAAGATCATTAATACGCGGCAACAGCGCCATCAGGCTTTTTTGATATTTGGGGAAAACGTCGGCCAGGTAACTGATACATGACCTTTCAAAAGTCATATTCCAGGCCAGAATAGTGCCCTTTCCTCCCAGGTGCTCCAGCATACTTTCAATTAGATGCTCCCTGGGGTCGCCGGGTGATTCGGACAGGCACTCTCTATGCTCGAGTTTGGCACGCTTTGTCCTCCTGATATGAAGTGAATACTGGAAGGGTACATTTTGGTAGGGTCGTGATTTAATAAACAGGGGTATGGCATTGCTCACGGTTTCGAAATCTAAAAAGTACAAGGGGTAACGCAGCTCCCCCAGGAACACCTGTATGGCGCCTTTATCAATTGCCGGCTTTTTACTTTTAAATGACTTGATCTGCTGAGTATTCTTGTCTGAAAGGCTGAAATTCTGTGGGATATCTTTTAGATACTCTATGCCGGCCTCCTCCAGCCGCTTAATATTTCTACCCTTGCCCTT
>CAZRWX010000030.1:0-20184 GCA_964603925.1 uncultured Bifidobacteriales bacterium
ATCCACCTTCCCGGCGCCCTCTGCGCCTTTGTGGTGAATTACTATTCAATAATTATAAAATTTGCTGAACCTGCAGGGGCGTCTTTAATTTCAACTTTGCCCTGGAGATTGGTTTTTGTAGTTATAATTTGACCGTCAGGCAGATGGGCTTCTACTTTAATATCTGAAGTAGGGGTGCCGTCATTGCTTTGAAAGCAGGCACTGTAGGTTGTTGACAGCCCCAGAACCTGGCTGATGGCCGCCTGCCCGCTGGCGATTACCCAGAACTGAAGACCTGATACCTGGCTGGGGCTGTTGGCTAATGCTGAGTCCAGATTTTGCTGAGTGAAAGACCAGGTTTCCTCAACTTTTTCGCTTTTAATGGTAGTGCTTATTTGGGCTATATTTTGAAATTCGTTAACCCCCCGGAAGAGTGTAATGCCGATAATGGCCTCCTCCCCGTCTTCAAACCCCGGAGCCTTACAGGTCAATGTGACCTCTTCATCAATATCAAGGCTGGATGCTGCCCACTTTGCGCAGGCCAGGGTTTTAACAGTGATTTTATAGCTGCCCATTTCGGCGTACCCGTCATAGCGGATTTTACCTGAGCCCGGGCTTACACCTGTAATATCATTGCTTTGGGGATCTTTAATAGTATAAGATACACCGCCTATGGGCTTACCGGCTGTGTCCACAAATTCACATTCCATATAATGGTTCTGAGTGCGGTCACCCTCTATTTTACCCGGTTTGGCTGCTTTAATCTTCCCGGGCCCTTTAACTTTAGCAGCCCTGGCTGCTGCAGCACTGCCTGCACTGCCTGCCTGGCTGCCACTGGCGCTCTCCCCAATTAAAACAGTAAACTGGCCCATGATGATTGATGATGGAGGCCCAATACACACGGCCATATCGCCCATACGGGCCGCAGGTTTTTTACCAATAAATACACCCATGCTGCCAAGGGTTATGGGCCCGCCCACATGTGGTATGGGCGGTGTGGCTGGAGTGACCATAGGGCACATATGCATATCACCCATAGTGGCGGCAGGCATTTTACCTATTAATACATTTGGAACCCCGGGCCCCGTTATAAAGCCGCCGTGAGCGGTGGTGTCTGTAAGACGTGCGGCTGGTTTACCCATAGTGTTTAGTTTTCAATGAAAGTAAAAAGTAAAAAGTAAAAAGTAAAAAGTGAAAAGTGAAAAGTGAAATTATTAAGCATTAATTAGGCTTTATTGAGTCTTGAAGACCATAGATTATTTTGGCTAACTCTTTTGAAGTTGCTAATAATGCTATAGCCTTTTCTTTTGGGATATAATCAAACCTTTGGGACAATTCTATTTGGGTTTCTAATTCCATTAATGATCCCAATGCAATGGATAAATGATTAGAAAATACTTTTTTTAAATTCCTGCCATGGCCTTCTGCTATATTTGAAGGAATAGAAACTGCGGCCCGTTTCATTTGTGATGCAAGACCGTATTTTTCGTTGTCGGGCAGAGATTTAATTGCTTCATAAACATAAACGACAAAATCCATTGCCTTTTTCCAGGCGATTAAATCTTTATAGCTCATTGAACCGGTCATAGTATTTTACTTTCTTCTTTTCACTTTTCACTTTTCACTTTTTACTCTCTTCTACTCCAAACTCCAGTCTTTCAAAATCTCCCATAGCCTCCGGGCCTCCATAATAAGCACTGCCGCGCCATACCATTGCCAGCTGATTTTGCTCTTTATTTATTTCAACTGTATGAAGAACCATATCCATATCCTCCGGGCCCTCTCCTACATCCAACCAGGCCGAAGGCCGCTGCCCGGGTAGCTCAAATTTGAATTCAGGAAAGTCGGCATCCATGTATATGAGAGTAATTGGCTCATTACCATTAAGATTGGGGAACATTAGCCCTGAAGATGCGCAGTTGTAGAATTGCGGATTTATCATTGGGGTTGATGGTGCGGGCATGGGTAAACCGGGTGTACCTATAGAGGGCATTGCCATGATTTGCTGCTGCCGGGTGATTTCATTCTCTGTAAAAGAGTCGGGAGGAAGCCCCGCCAGAGTATAGCGCGGGTAAAAATTACGACCTGTGCTGCCAAAGCCTGCCGGCTCGGGTTGCTGCAGCCATTTATTAAACCCGGACACTATCAAATTATCAGGTTTTAGAAGGTTGTCCGGGGACTCTATATTGGGCAGGGGCAGGTAGTGTAAAACAGCGGGTATGCTGCTTGTAATAAAGCCCTTACCGAAAGGGTTCCTGGGGTAAACATATTCTGTGCCCGGAACAGAGACTTTATCCCGGCCGCCGTATGCCAGGGCGTAATCCATGGGTATACTTTCGAAGGGTTCGGGATTAGTGAAGGCAATACCGGTAGCTGTAATATATACCCGGCGGTCTCCGGTAACACGTATAACTTTTTTGGCTGAGCCAACCTGTATGCTGATATCCAGGAAAAAGGCTCTTTTACCCTTTGGACTGTGGGCTTTGCCTGTGACAATTACATCTGTCATGGGCTTATAGGCGATAAGGTCGCTTTCATGAATGGGTATACTTGTTTCTGCAGTACCCTCAGGTCCGTATTGGTCTGCCTCATATAGCGGCACAGAGTTGTCGTCATCTGGAATGGCCTTTTTGCCGTTTTGAATTTTATAGGTCCGTTTACCCAGCACGGATAATACGGGAGCGCCATCGGGAGCATGGCCGGGAACTATTTTAGACAGCCAGGACATGGGGTTGGTGCTAAAGTTCGTCCAGGAAGGGTATGGAGGAAGAAGCTCCCATACGGGATACGCTTATAGCGGCAGCCTTGGATGCAATATCCAGGCATGTTTGTATATCCTGCCCTTTGGCCAGCTGGGATATAAAAAAGCCGATAAATGTGTCACCGGCAGCAGTGGTATCTTGGGCTTTAACTTGCCTGGCTTTGACCCCCAGCCTTACCTGACCATGGCCGTAAACGGCACCTTTGGAGCCAAGGGTCAGCAGAGTGGCTGAAGCAGGATACTTGGAGACCATAGCCTCCAGTACTTTGCCCAATTTAGATTCACCTGAAAGTTGGGCACCCTCTATCTCATTTACGATGAAGGTGTCAATTAAATCCAGCGGAAAAGATTTTACAGAATCGTCCATGGGAGCGGGATTAAAAAATATTCTAAGCCCGTGCTGACTGGCAATCTCCATAATGGCCGGGGTGGAACTTATTTCATTTTGTAGTAATATAATATCGCCAGCTTCAAAATTTGAAATGATGTTGCTGGCCAGCTCTGTGGTAATAAGGCGGTTGGTGCCACCGTGGATTATTATACTGTTCTGGCCGCCTTTTTCTACCTGAATAACAGCGTGCCCTGAGGGGGAATCATCAATTTTAACATAGTCTGTGTTTACATTGTTCTCTTTAAGCAGATCCAACAGCATGGTGCCGTCTTTGCCTGCCAT
Source organism: uncultured Bifidobacteriales bacterium (assembly GCA_964603925.1). GTDB lineage: Bacteria > Fibrobacterota > Fibrobacteria > UBA11236 > JADFYW01 > CAZRWX01. The sequence continues at coordinate 3,414 of CAZRWX010000030.1, forward strand.
ACCGGCATGCCATACCTGGGATTTAGCCCTGGAAAGGGCAATAGACTGGTTTAAGCCTTTGCCGCCGCAGAATTGCTGGTAACCGTATGAGGCCAAAGTCTCCCCGGGGCGGGTGATGTGCTCTAATTGATAAACATGGTCAATATTTAGAGAACCGAAACACAAAATCTTCATTCTTAATCCTTTATGGTAACCTGGAGATAAGAAAGATAGTTAAAGCTCCCTGGCTTTGAATTAGGCTGGAAGTGTGAAATTTTCGCCAGGATTTATAATGATATCCCTTAAAGCCTCTGCCCAGGCGGTTTCTGCATTTAGGCAGGAAACTCTCAAAAAAGATTCACCACCAGCATTTAAAAATATGCCTTTATAGGTGTGGTCCAGCTCCTCCAGGGTCTCCAGGCAGTCTGCAACAAACGAGGGTGCAAAAACTATTACTTTTTTACACCCCGTGGCCGGGAGCGATTCTAAAACACCGGCTGTGGCAGGTTTAATCCATTTACCGGGGCCAAACCTGCTTTGAAAGCATATTGTGTACTTATCTGCGGGGATATTAAGCTGCCGGGCTAATGCTCTGGCTGTAGCCGTACACTGGGCCCGGTAGCAATTTGCGTTCTTGTCTGAGATTTGCTCACAACAGGCGTAAGAGTCGCGCAGGCAATGGCCGGGGCTGCCCTGACTATGGCGGATGTGACTCTCAGGGAGCCCGTGAAAACTGAAGATTACATGATCCCATCCTGCTTTATTGATAATTGAAGCCCCGGTATTATATAAGGCATTAATATAACTGGGATGATTATAAAAAGGACTAATGGTTTGAGAGGATATCCCCTGGTGTAATGCCTCTACGTTAAAGGCCTCCATGGCGCTGCCGGTGGAAGAGGAAGCATATTGAGGATAAAGGGGCAGGTGGTAGACTTTGTTGATGCCATTATGCTGAAAGGTGTTTAAGGCCTGGTGTATGGAAGGCCGCCCATAGCGCATGGCGTAGTCCAGGTGGTAACCGGCCGGCAGTAGCTCTGAGAGTTTACCTACCAGGGATTTGGTAATATGAATAAGCGGCGAGCCATGTTCAGTCCAAATAGATTTATAAGAACCAGAAAGCCTGGCAGGGCGAAATGGCAGTATAAAAAAATTTAGTATAGACCACCTGATGGGTGCGGGCATACCCATAATGCGGGGATCGCTCAAAAACTCTTTTAGAAAAGCCCGAACATCATTAACCCCGGGGGAAGCCGGGGTGCCCATGTTTACTAAAAGAATGCCGGTAACTGACTGCATCCCTTAAATTTATAAAACTACACTTAATACTCAGCTATTATTGTAAACGAACTATCAAAAAAAAACCTGATTATAATGCCCGATGAGCGTCTGATTAAGAGTTTACTCTTAAACAGTTTAATTAAATGCTATGCACTTAAACATTTCCATAAAGTGGGATCCGTTCTAATAATGAGGAGAAGGCAATAAATCTAAGCCGTTTATGGAACGGTTATGATACTTCATCCATTTACCCATGCCATCCAGGCACCTTATCCATAAGCCATGCATACCAGCAATATCCAGTTAAATTTGCTTAACGCCCACTATATGCTGGTGGGCCCAGATTGGAATTTCATTAATATGATTAACCCATATGCACGCATATACTTTGTGGATAAGGGTGAGGGGTATGGCACTCTCAGTTTACTAAAGTGTTCGAAGTATCACCATTGCGCTATATACAGAAAAAGCGAATAGAAAAGGCTCAGACAATGCTGTGGACAACGCAACATTCGTTGGATCAGGTGGCGGAAGCAGTGGGCTTCAAGGATACTTTTTACTTCTCCCGGGTCTTTAAAAAAATTACCGGATTGCCACCGGGTAAATACAGGCAGCAAAAGAATTTGACTCATAGCTAGTTAGTGTTTGTCTAAAATGTATTCTTTAAGGCGATGGCGATAGCGGCCCTATTTTAGACAGAATCTAGTTAGCCGGCAAATTAATTTTTTCATGTTCTCTTTGATTCTGGCCCTTCGTCCCGCAGAGCGGGATCAGGAGGGGCCAGAATGACTTCTATGGAGCATATAACATGAAAAAACTTACTGGATGCCTCACTAGCTCGTAATACTTACTCTGCCGGTTACCGACAGACTCAGGCAGCGGTGGTTCAAAGGAATTGATTAAACTCTCCTAAATGTATTAGTATTAAATAGAACTGTATTCTATAAGAATACATAAAAAACAAATAAAATTTGGTGTTTAGACCTAATTGAGGTATTATAAGCCTATAGAATCTGATTTATAGCTGTTTTTTAAAATTGTTCTGTATTCTAAAAAAAGTATAATATTAAAAAAGGAGATATCATGGGGAATCTGGTAAGATTAGCACTTTTTGCATGGGGGTTACTGCTTTCAAGTGCATGGGCCCTTTCTCTGGACAATATCCAGGAGGGTAGTATAATCTGTCAGGTTCCCCATTTATCTGATACCCTTAAAGACACTACCCATAATTTCGGGGATTCTGTATATATTGACGGCAAAAGCCTTTACATACCTTATCCAGCCGAACGGCAGGAGGTGGCCCTACCCTCTGTTCGCACCAAGGTGCAGATTATTGCCGGCGATGGCTTTGCTTTTGGCCGTGTGATCCAGGTATTTAATAATCCCTTTGATTTGCCCATGGCTGCCTCTTATGTATTTCCATTGCCTCATCAGGGTGCTGTTCATGCTATGGATTTTAAAACAAGCACAGGCGTGTACCATGCCCAAATTATGGAAAAAGGTGAGGCCGAACAAAAATTTGCCGATGCGGTATCTCAGGGTCTGCAGGCCAGCATATTGTTACAGAGTCAGGACAATATATTTCAACAAAAGCTGGCAAATATTCTTCCCGGGGACAGTGTTATTGTCACTATTACCTTCAGTATGGCATTGTTGCATGCAATTGTTTTTAAAATCCCCCCCCTTTAAAAAATAAGGATAACCAAAAAAATCAAATCATCACAAAATATTGAACCATATAATTAATTCAGGGCTACAAATAATATTGATATATATATTTCAAATAAATAAACCGAAATCAAGCTTTTAGATAAATAAAAGGATGCATTTCTATCAACCATCATTATAAGGAGAATATAATGAAATTAACATTTTACACATTGTTGGCACTGCCAATTTTCATTTCCCTCTTCATTGCATGTGAACCTATAAACGAGAATGTAGACCAAGAAAATACTGGTGACCTCTGCAACGAGTTAGCTGGAAGCAAATACCTCCCGACAACAATTAATAATATATTAGCCCTAGCACGTGATACTTTAGATATTATGTATGTAATCGATAAAGTAGAATATCAAAAACGTGCTTTTATATCCAATAAAGATACGTTGTATAGAACTAAGGTAAACGGCAGTAGTATTATAGGTGAACGATATTATTTTTTGTCTATAGAAGGCGGAGACCAGCTTATTTTCCAAAATGAAGCAGAGAATTGGAGTGATTTTTATCATTGTGGAGAAAGTAAATGCGAAGAGTGTGATTCAATTCTATCCAGTAAAATCGATCGTAATTCAAAATCTGAATATGAAGAAAAAATGGATGAAGGATGGCAGTTAATGTGCAATTATCTGGATTCGGCGCGCCCTGATTGTCAGGCATTGACCATAGCTGAAAAGATAGATGTCCAAACATTTGCTATCAAGAACTATCCTCCTACTACGCGTATTGAATATTTGGCCTCACTACAGGACAGTAATTATTTAATCATATCCAGGAATGAGTATGACTGGGATGGAGATGTAGTAATTCATTATGGAAAACCTGGAGATATAAAATTGCGCGAATTGTTAAGTTTTTTACGAGCACGTGATGGTGGATCAACATGGATTAAATTCATGATTGATTCTCAAGAAGTCGAAGCTTATTTCGGTATAAAATGGGACTCATCGGGCTTTGGTCCAGGCTCCTCTCACCTTGCAATATCCGAAGACACTTTACAACTTGAAAGACTGGACCCTAGCGATGGGTCATTAGCAGAACTTGGGTTTAATTGCATGCATGAAATTCGATAACAAAAAAATCTGACTCATAGCTAGTTAGTGTTTGTCTAAAATGTATTCTTTAAGGCGATGGCGATAGCGGCCCTATTTTAGACAGAATCTAGTTAGCCGGCAAATTAATTTTTTCATGTTCTCTTTGATTCTGGCCCTTCGTCCCGCAGAGCGGGATCAGGAGGGGCCAGAATGACTTCTATGGAGCATATAACATGAAAAAACTTACTGGATGCCTCACTAGCTCGTAATACTTACTCTGCCGGTTACCGACAGACTCAGGCAGCGGTGGTTCAAAGGAATTGATTAAACTCTCCTAAATGTATTAGTATTAAATAGAACTGTATTCTATAAGAATACATAAAAAACAAATAAAATTTGGTGTTTAGACCTAATTGAGGTATTATAAGCCTATAGAATCTGATTTATAGCTGTTTTTTAAAATTGTTCTGTATTCTAAAAAAAGTATAATATTAAAAAAGGAGATATCATGGGGAATCTGGTAAGATTAGCACTTTTTGCATGGGGGTTACTGCTTTCAAGTGCATGGGCCCTTTCTCTGGACAATATCCAGGAGGGTAGTATAATCTGTCAGGTTCCCCATTTATCTGATACCCTTAAAGACACTACCCATAATTTCGGGGATTCTGTATATATTGACGGCAAAAGCCTTTACATACCTTATCCAGCCGAACGGCAGGAGGTGGCCCTACCCTCTGTTCGCACCAAGGTGCAGATTATTGCCGGCGATGGCTTTGCTTTTGGCCGTGTGATCCAGGTATTTAATAATCCCTTTGATTTGCCCATGGCTGCCTCTTATGTATTTCCATTGCCTCATCAGGGTGCTGTTCATGCTATGGATTTTAAAACAAGCACAGGCGTGTACCATGCCCAAATTATGGAAAAAGGTGAGGCCGAACAAAAATTTGCCGATGCGGTATCTCAGGGTCTGCAGGCCAGCATATTGTTACAGAGTCAGGACAATATATTTCAACAAAAGCTGGCAAATATTCTTCCCGGGGACAGTGTTATTGTCACTATTACCTTCAGTATGGCATTGGACTACGACATGGGCGTCTATGAACTTTCTTTCCCAACTACCATGATACCCCGGTATAAGTCGGAGTTATCTGAAACTGTTGCGGGTAGCAGCAGCCCAAGCTATGTTCCTTCTGAATTTCGCGGCGGCAACAGCCTGGATTTCAATATTCTTCTTTTGACACCCTACGCGGTCAGGGACTTAATAGTACCCAGCCATGATGTTACCATGGAGGGCGGGGATATTGGCTCGGTTCTGCAGGCTCTTGAACTAATCAAGCACAGTCATTCTCTTGAGGGGCTTAATCCAAGTTTAATCCGTCTCAAGGCATCTAACCAGCTGCCCAACAGGGATATTGTTGTACGGTTCAGCAGGCAGAGTGCCTCCAGGGACTTAAGCGTGATGAGTTATCACGATGGTAATCAGGGGTATTTTGCCATGCAGTTGTACCCCGACTTAACAGACACAGTCGGTCAAAGTTCTGTGCCTCTGGATATTGTTTTTGTAATCGATAAATCAGGCTCCATGAGTGGTGCCCCCATGACCAAAGCTAAAGAAATAATGCGCACCATGCTGCAAAAGGCCCGGCCGGAAGATCGTATTTCTCTGCTGGCGTTTTCAAATACCAGCTCAGCTCTGTTTGAAGCGCCCGCATTTGCCACAGCTCCAAATGTGGCCAGTGCCCAAATCTGGGTCAATAATTTGGCCGCCGAGGGAGGTACAGAAATGCTTTCTGCTGTGCAAAGGGCTCTGCAGGTTCCTATGTCCCCTAATCGTTTACGGGTAATAGCCATAATTACCGATGGTGCTATTGGCGGTGTTCAGCAGATTTATGATGCCATTAAGATTGATGACAATGACAATATTGTATTCGCCTTTGGCGTTGGCCAAAGCCCCAATCGTGAGTTGATTGAGGGGGCCGCCGAGGCTGGCGGGGGCACTGGTCAAAACCTGCTTTTAACTGACGACCCCGCTGAGGTAGTAAATAATTTCTGGCTGCGTATCCGCTCCCCCCAGCTTAATAATGTATCCATTGATTGGGGCGGACTTAATCCCACAGCTCTTACCAGGTTACAGATTGGCAATCTCTGGGTGGGTCAACCCATCCTTTTGTTCGGCAAATATCAGACTGGGGGCCTTAAAACTATTACCCTGAATGCCCAAAGGGGCGGGGTCTCTGTGCAGGAGACTTACACTGTTAACTTCACTAATGGCAGCACTCTACTGGAAGGTGTACCTAAAATGTGGGCCAGGGAGTCCATGGAAATTCTTTCCAATTTGCAGGACCCTTACCAGCAGGAGCATCAAAAAGAAATACTGGCACTCAGTCTGGAGTATTCGGTGTTATGTAAGTATTCGGCCTTTTTGGCAGTGTCTGACTCTATTGTAAATGAAGATGGCAAAATGATAGAAGCAAAAGTACCCTTAATCTATCCTGCGGGTGTAGATCCGTATATGGCAGGTGGTGAGCTGGCGGTACAATTTAATTCTATTCGCCAAGGCACTTCCATCTTATTAGCGGATTCCCCCAACAAGGCAGCGCCTGTTAATAAAGATGCAATCAGTCTAAAAAATACTGTTAAAATCAGGCAGGAAGGTAATATTGTACAGTTCAGTTTAAGGGGCAGGTTTTCGGGTACCGTGTCTGTAGTCAGTGTATTCGGCCAGGTAATAAAATCCTGGTGGATTGATAATACCGGCGAGGGCGCTTATAACTGGTTTTGGAATGTTACGGAAACTGATAATGCGTTAACGGGCCAATTTATTCCACCCGGGGTATATTATGTATTATTACAATCAGACAGGCAGGGTGTAAAAGCTCAGAGACTGGTTCTTAAATAGCCGGTGGGAGATATTATATCAAATTTTTTATTAAAAGGAGCATGTAGTGAAAATATTAATAATGATGGCATTGGCTTATTGTCTGGCTTTGGCCGTACTGGTTTTGAATAAAGATACCCGATGAAAAGCACCGTCAGGAGTATTGTAGATTGATTACTGAACCGGACATATTCCAATATTTAGACTACAGGAAGTATCTGCAGGATCTTTTCTTGTTTAAAAAGCAGGAACACGCCTGCTTTTCTCATCGGTACATCATTCAAAAAGCCGGTTTTAAAAGCCCCAACTATTTGAAGAATATAATAGATGGCAGGCGTAACCTCAGTCTGGAGGGTGCTAATAAATTTGCCGGGGCATTTAAGCTGGAGGGCTCATTCCGGCACTATTTTTTAACCTTAGTGCTTTTTAACCAGACTAAATTATTAGAGGAGAGGGAGCGTTACCTTCGGGAGCTAAAAGAGCTTCAGGGCAGGGAGGCTGCCGGGCATCTTGGTGAAGAGCAGTATGAGGTTCTTTCAAAATGGTGGCATTTGGTAATTAAGGAGATGGTTGAGTTGCCGGATTTTAAAAACTCTTCCAAATGGGTGGGCCGTAATCTCCTGCCCACTGTGGATCCCAAAGAAGTGCAGCAGTCCCTGGTACTCATGAAGCGTCTGGGGCTTATTGCTAAAAAGGGTGGCAAGTGGCATGCTAAAGATAAGATCCTGGAAACAGACCCTTTAGTAAAGTCCATACACGCCGCCGAGTTTCACAGGCAAATGATAGCGCTGGGCTCACAATCAATAAACCGTGTGAGCGCAGAGGGACGCCTTATCAGTGGTACCACCCTGCGGATATCTAAAGCTGATGTAGAACGCTTTAAATGTTTAATAAGGGATTTTCGCAAACAAGCTCTCGCTCTGGCAGCGGAGTCCAACCCCGCCGAGCAGGTTTATCAGTTCAACGTCCAGTTTTTCCCAGTTGTGCAACCCAACCGTAAAGTACGCAGTGACAAGGCTCAAAGCGAAACGGAGGATTTATAAATGTTTGGCAACAGCATAAAATCCTTACCAGTTATACTTTCCTTTATATGGTCTTTGTGCGCTTTAAGCTGTATGACAGGCGGCGGTACCGATGTTGACAACCCGGTAATACAGGGTACGACGGTTTCTATAACAGGCGATACAATATCAGGTGTATTTGTGGTTATTCATTATGTCAGTGATTCTTCCACCGTTATTGCCTCTGATACCGCAATCACAGATTCCTCAGGCAATTTTAAGTTTGAGCCGGTTGCTAAATCTGATTTTACTATCCGGGCTTTTGGAGACAGTCTGGTGGCTATCGAATCGCAAGGGGCTTTTAGGTCAATTCTGAATTCCCCTCAGGCAAATTATTCGATTATTTTAGATGCGCCGCTACAGGTTACATTTACCATAATGCACGATTCTCTGTCACCTTCTGCAAAAGCCATTGCCTTCGCCGAAATTGTGGGCACAGATATAAAGGCCACTGCCGACTCTAATGGTGTACTCCTGCTCTGGGGTGTGCCTCAAGGTGAATATGATATTGCCATATTTGATACCGATGGTGAAAGGTATGTATTTCATTTCAATTACCAGGATGGCACTTGCGATCCCTTTATTATTGTAGACTTTAATAAGCCGCCCGATTTATGGGAAAAGGGCGGCTGCGGCCCTGTTACACTCAGCCTGGTTCATCAAAGAGCCGGTTAAAAACAGACAAAGCTCTTAGTCGAATTAAGGGTAAAGAAGACCCAACTCTACCTACCTATAGCCACTGCTTTGCGTGAAAAGGCTTCAGTTGTTACAAGTGATGCAAAGTTTAAAGAATATAAAGTAAAAGTCATGGCCTAAATTTACCCAAGTCCGTAACACTTGGCGGCAGAATATCATTAATAAAAAAGCCCCATCCCCAAGACGCGCCTGCCAGGCGTAGTAACGCTTAGCGGTATGTAGACGGGAGCGATACCTGAAACCGGTATTTATTAACTATTTTTACTGGTAAATTATTATTAATGCCTGTTTAATTTATTTCTCCATAAAAAGGGGTTTTGCTATGCAGTTAATGTGCGACGCAATCAGTGTTTTAGGTTCCCGGCACGGGTTGGTTATGGATCCAATCCATAAAGAGTGCAGTATTATCCGCTTCGACAAATGGGACACCCACTTTGGCAAAGATCATGGCATGGCGCGCTTTGGGCTAAGGGCGGGGGTTCGTATTGAGGGCAGGGAATATCTATTCCCTCTTTGTAAAGATGGTGGCACCTTCAGTTTTTTTGATCAGAGGTTATCTCCGTGTAGCACATCTTTTACCGGTGTTCACGATAAAAGTGCTATTAAGGTAAAGTTGGAGTTCGTCACTCCTTCCAGGTCTGTATAGTGTGTACGCCATACTCCTGGGGCCAGCATTCCAATTCCTCCCTAAGTTTTTCGCCCAGCCTGTTACAGTTACGGTCGCCGTTAACACGGATGGCGGTTAAATGGGCTATGCCTTAACGGAGTCTGGGTGCCTGTTGTGTTTCTTAATGTCATACTCCCGTTTGTTACTGATAAAAAACTCCATAAAAAAAGCCCGCCGGCAGGTGACTGTGGTTAAATTCTTAAACACCTTAAATCCTATATACATAATCTAAACTATTTTATCGGCAAATGACAAGGGGCAGTTGATTTATTTAGTCTAATAGACTATAATAAACTTATAGGGTCTTTAAATTTTAAGGAGGCACTTTATGCAGTCAGTCAGTATTCATTCTGCCAAAACACATCTTTCTTCGCTTATTTCGGGTATTCTTCGCAGCGGGGAGAGTGTCATTATCCAGCGTCATGGGGAGGCTGTTGTAGAAATGCGCCCTTTATCATCAAAGAGCCGGTTAAAAACAGACAAAGCTCTTAGTCGAATTAAGATTAAAGAAGACCCAACTCTACCTACCACAGGGGAGTGGGATAATGTATGAGAAAAAGCTAATTCTGGACACTTGCGCTCTTTTGTGGCTGGCCAGCGGTGATAAAGCACTTTCTGATAAAGCCAGGGCTTCTATTGAGCAGGCATCTATAGTTTTTGTTTCAGCTATATCAGCCTGGGAAGTCAGTCTCAAATTTATTCAAAAAAAGCTAATACTGCCCATTAAGCCTGAGCTTTGGTTTCCCAGAGTTTTAGTAAATCATAATCTTACTTTGGTCGGGCTGGATGTTGATATTCTCATGGGTGCAAACAATTTACCCCAACATCATAAAGACCCGGCCGATCGCTTCATTATAGCCACTGCTTTGCGTGAAAAGGCTTCAGTTGTTACAAGTGATGCAAAGTTTAAAGAATATAAAGTAAAAGTCATGGCCTAAATTTACCCAAGTCCGTAACACTTGGCGGCAGAATATCATTAATAAAAAAGCCCCATCCCCAAGACGCGCCTGCCAGGCGTAGTAACGCTTAGCGGTATGTAGACGGGAGCGATACCTGAAACCGGTATTTATTAACTATTTTTACTGGTAAATTATTATTAATGCCTGTTTAATTTATTTCTCCATAAAAAGGGGTTTTGCTATGCAGTTAATGTGCGACGCAATCAGTGTTTTAGGTTCCCGGCACGGGTTGGTTATGGATCCAATCCATAAAGAGTGCAGTATTATCCGCTTCGACAAATGGGACACCCACTTTGGCAAAGATCATGGCATGGCGCGCTTTGGGCTAAGGGCGGGGGTTCGTATTGAGGGCAGGGAATATCTATTCCCTCTTTGTAAAGATGGTGGCACCTTCAGTTTTTTTGATCAGAGGTTATCTCCGTGTAGCACATCTTTTACCGGTGTTCACGATAAAAGTGCTATTAAGGTAAAGTTGGAGTTCGTCACTCCTTTTAAACCCAGGGACGCCACATTTTCAACTACACCAGTAATAGGCGTTCGGCTTTCAGCTGTCCGGCTGCCCGGGCAGTTCCGTTATGTTCAGAAAGAAATTGATGTAAAAACGGTTGAGGTTTTTCTGGAGTGGGAGGGTGAGTGCCTAACTTTAACAGATGACACCGCCAGTTCCATTAATATGGGTTTTGATAGTACATCCCTTTCTACCGTTAAAGCCAATTGGGGGGAGTCCGAGACTCCAAAAATAATACCTCAAAAGGACAGGCTCCTTGTCACCTCCGGGGTGCTTAATGGCAGAGTGTTTTCTCAGACCGTTGAGCTGGATTCAGACAAACCCCAGACGTTGGATGTGTCCTGGGTAACATTTTCTGAGCCTGCGCTGTGGATAAAAAAAGAATACTGCCCATTTAAATATACAGAATCATTTTCCTCACTGGATGATGTAACCAACTGGGCAAAACAGCATTCTGATGAGTTATGGGATAACGCTGAAAAGGTGAATAAAATTACCGGCAGTAATAACATTTCTAAAAGCGCCAATAACCTTATGGCGTATACGCTTCATTCCTGGCTTATAAATACCTGGTGGGCGTTACGCGGTGACAAGGACTGGTTCAGTGTGTGGGAGGGAGTGTGCTACATGCATTCCACAGTGGATGTGGAGTTTACTCAGAGCCCATTTTATCTTTCGGTGTGGCCGGAGCTTCTGGCTATTCTGCTTGATAACTGGCCGGAGTTCTCTAAGAGCGGGGAGGCTCTTCTGGGTGATGGAGCTAAAGACACTCTCTTTCTTTCCCACGATATGGGCTCGTTTAACACTGTTCACAAACAGGTTTATCCTCATGAGATGGAGGTGGAAGAAACTTCTAATTACGTTCTTCTGGCCTATGCTTACTGGAAGCGTACGGGGGATGCTGACAGGGTTAAAAAACAATCAAGCTTAATAATTAAGTATCTGGATTTTTTGATGTTGTGCGATACCACTGGTAACGGTGTGCCGGATATGGGTGTTAGTAATACCATTGACGATGCCTCTCCTGCTATTCAGTTTGGCAAAGAGCAAATTTACCTGGCGGTTAAAACCTGTGCGGCATTTAAAACAGGCGTTGATCTGTTAACTATGGCTGGTGTGAACCTTACTAGCAAGTCATATATAGCTCAGGCAGATAAAATTTTAAAAGTTATAGAAGAAAAAGGCTGGGCGGACGATCATTTCGTTACACTTCTGGAAAAGAAGGGAATGGATCTCATTGACCCCTGGACAGGCGAAAGGCGCGATTTCGAGGAGGTTCCCGGTTGGGATTCACCTCACATATATACGGCCAATGCACTTGGTGTTCTGGATATGGTGGGCTATAAATCCGGTATTGATGAATCCAGGCTTGTCACCGACCTTAAAGTAGCTACTGAAAAGTGTTTGAGAGAATATGGTTGTGTACATTCTGATTATGCTAATTCTCTTGCTGAAGCCAGTGAAGGCGTTGCCGGTTTGTTTGGATCATCCAGTTCTCCGGGCTGGGTGTCCATGAATATGCTGCGGGATATGGCGGCCTTTTATAGAGGCGTAGATTTGCGTCACTTGGCAGAGCGGTACTGGGATTGGCAGGTTGTTACCAATACTCAGGAGCCAAAAATCTTTTTTGAGACATTTAAGGGTAATAATCTTTCCTTTTACCCTCGTGGTGTGGCTATCTGGGGGTATTTTGAGGCTTTAGCCGGTGCTGTTATTAATAAGGCCGATAATATTGATACTGAATCAAGTAAATTCCCTCAGTTAAAAGTGCCTAGATTATTTGATGCCGATTGGGGTGCAGGTAATTGCCGTCTGGTTGAAACTTAAAAGCGGGCAGGGCTGACGACAGTTAAGAATGCCAAAATTTCATAAAAATAGGCATTCAAAGTGATAATTATCACAACAATAACACGGAATTTCGCCTATATTAAATAAAGTGAAATTTTAAATTCGTGTTTTTTGATTCCGTGATGTGGTTTGTTAATTGTTCACGGCTTTTTGGCATTCTGGCAATGTTAAAATAAAAAGAACTATTGATATTGGTTTTTCGTCTAATGTATAACTAGAGGTAGATTTTTAATCTTGAAGGCGAAAATGACAAATCAAACAAGCGTAATGCCTGTAAAGCAGCAGGTTTTCGAGGCAGATTGGGCGGATATTGAGAAGTTGGGCGAGTATGCGCGTCTGGAGATCAATCGCCAGCTCCAATGTGCCATGGGTACAGGTGAGAGTCTACGCTGGGCGGTTTTCTTTTTCGGTGGCCAAATCAAAGTGGCCAAAAGTGCCGAAGAGGTTAAAGAGAACAACATCAGTCTTTGTATTCATCCTGATGGGTATTTCGAGATTACCCTCATGCCTTTTACGCCTTTATACAGGGACAATTTTAAAATTGCTCATGAGCTTGGTCACCTTATTCTCCATTATCCCTACAGTTCTAATCCATTTGAGTCATCCCTATACCCCAGGTACAGTTCAGAGCCCTATGAGGCTCAGGCAGACTATTTCGCCGCCTGCTTTCTAATGCCGCGTAAGGAGTTTATCGAGGTTAAGGCGCGCTACAATAACGATAAAGAAAAGATAGCGGCTTATTTTGAGACAGTGGAGCTGTCGGTAGATATCCGCTCCCAGTACCTCCACGTTTAATATTTCACCATTTAGTGCCTGCTGCAGTATTTTTCCACACTGTGCGGGCCTATGTCATGCTGGAACTTGCCTTTATAAAAGGTTAAAATTAGGGTATGAAATTTATTCGTCCTGGAAGCCTAATGCGGCTTCTTTTGTTGGTTATTATTTCCTGCGGATTTTGTGGTGAATTTTTTGTTGATTCTTTTCAATCTGGGCGTGTAATACCTCAGACATCTAGATATCTTACCCCCATAAAGGGGACGTATCTGGAAGCCACCAATTTTCCCATAATAGGCAGGGGTCAAATGCTCCTGCGTCGTAAGTTTGGTAAAGACGACTATTGTCTTTTTATCGGCAAAAGCTCCCCTGGTAATTTTGCTGAACTTACACCCATCATGCTGCCTGAGAGTATCACGCTGCAAACGGCTATCAAACTCAAGTTTTATCTTTCTGGCGACCAGGAGTTCTACCGAGATATTACTGATGTGTATTTTGGCAATGATGGTAAGGTGTATTTTAATAACCTGAGCCAGGCATATTATTTCCTGGATGATAAATGGTGGTCAATTGGTGTAATTAAAAAGGGTCCAAGCCTGGTTTCTCTCAGTGTGTCAGCTCTTACAGGTACAGGGGTGGGGGCCAGTGAGCTTAATGTTCTCACTAACAGGTTGAGGACTGAGCTGCGTAAAACAGGCAAATTCCAGGTGCTTCCACAGGGGGGTGGTCAGGCCCAGGGCTATGTGGTCACCGGCAGTATAGGCAAAATAGAAAACGTTTATACTGCTAATGTTAATATGCTTGATCAGTCAACGGGTATGGTTGTTAAAGATATCGCCCAGGACTGTGAGGGTTGTGGGCTGAGCGATGTACTTACGGTCACCATTGGCAAACTGGCCAGTGCTCTGGCCGGGGTTGAGGTATCTGGTACCTATATTAAAACAGCAAAACAGCCCGCAGTGTCCCCCAAAACAGCAGTTCCCCCCATGGCGCCCATTCCACCCCAATCGACCGGTAGCGTTGATGCAGTTAAAAAATCCTCACCACCTGCGTCAGTAAAACCCGAACCTGTCAGGGCTCCCGCTCCCAACCTGGGCCCAACCACCCCACCACTGGCATCGCCCAATACTACTACTAATATCTACAAGAAAAGGAAAGACCCTGCCCTGGCGGGCATGCTGGGCATGATGCCGGGTCTGGGTCATTTTTATCTTGGGCAGCAGGTTTTTGGTACGTTGTATATGACATCTGCCATTTACTGCATAGCACCCATTGTTAAGGCCCAGCAGAACAAATCTGATCTTAAAGGTAGAATAGATAACGCCACAATTTCTATTATTAAAAAAAAGCTTCAAGATCAATATGACCAGGAGCATAAAACTTTTAAATTATACATGAGTATAGAAACTGGCCTTATCTGCCTCTCCATGCTGCATGCTTATCAATCAGGCATTACTTACAACAAAAAACTTCATAAAAAATACTCCAGGCTGTTAATATTACCAGTTACAGATTTTAACAGTGCCGGCATAGTGGCCGCAGCCAGCTTCTAACCAATTTCAGAGATATGGCTGCACCTGCTTTGTTTTCGGTATCCACATATAAGAGGGTGTCTGCGGTTATGGCTTTTGGCATTGCCATGGCGTTTTTTGAGACAGCTGTAGTTGTATATCTACGCCTTCTATATTATCCCGAAGGCTTTAAATTCCCCTTAAAAATTATGAGTCCCAGTGTATTGAGTGTGGAATATTTGCGTGAACTCTCCACTATCATCATGATTACGGCGCTTGGTTATCTGGCTGGTAAATGTTTTGTTTCCCGTTTTGCCTATTTTCTGATTTGTTTTGGCGTCTGGGATATTTTCTATTACATCTGGCTTAAGGTTGTTATAGGCTGGCCGGAGTCTCTTTGGACCTGGGATATTTTGTTTCTCATTCCCGCAGTTTGGGCTAGTCCGGTCCTGGCACCTGTGCTATGTGCATTTTCCATGATCTTTTTAGGCGCGGCCATTATTTATTATCAGGATAAAGGGGTAATGGCGGGGGTCCGTTGGAGGGATTGGAATCTGCTGATAGCTGGCAGTATTGTGGTAATTGCCTCCTTTATGTGGGAATACACAGCCTTAATTATTGAAGAGGGGGTGTTTATTAATATCCTCGGATCTGGAATAAACGGGCATTTACCCGATAGTGTTATCGGTTTTGTTCCAATAAGTTTTAACTGGATATTATTTTTTTCGGGATTTACATTGATCTGGGTTGGTATTGGTTTAATTATCTATGCTTATAATTGCAAAATTAAGTAAAATTGACAGGTATTACGGTTTTTGATTCCAGGTTTTAATTTAAGGGATATAAAGCCATTATGTAATCCAAATCACAATTATTTATTTAAAAGGATTTATTTTTAGTAAACGGAAACGATTTTATATTAAGACAATTAAATCAAGGGTTATTTATGAGATTATTACATGCGGGCATTATTTTGGTTTTTCTCTCGTTTTCATTTTTTGCTTCTGGTTGTGCTACCATTATCCACAGTCGCAATCAGCCGATACATTTTGTAAGCGAACCTGCAGGGGCTTCTATTACAATTGATGATAAAAACGTGGGAGTAACTCCCTTAAAAGTAAAACTCCATCGTAAATCCAGCCATTCCATTAAAATGGAGCTGCCTGGTCATCAGCCTTATTATACCATGGCTAAAAATAAACTCAGCTGGTGGTTTTTCGGCAATACTTTTTGTTTAGCAGCAGCACCAGTTTGCTATTTAGTCGATCTGTTTGACGGTGCCATGTATGAGTTTGATAGAGATACTGTAAACGCGGTATTCGCAGCCCAAGCCGGGGACGCGGTTATTGCGGCTAATATTATCCCTGTTGAGGAAAAACTTAATGTCGCTATCCTGGATATGCGCGCCATGGGTGTGCCCGAGCACTTTGCCACCTTGCTTACGGAGAAGCTTCGCAGCGAGCTGTTTAACACCGGCAAATATAATGTGATGAACCGGGAGGATATGAAAAAGGTCCTCAATGAAAAGGAATTTCAACAATCAGAACTTTGCGATACACCAGACTGCATATCACAGCTGGGCAATATGCTGGGTGTGCCCAAGCTTATTACAGGTTCCATAGGCAAGCTGGGTAGTACCTATCAATTAACTATTAAGCTTATTGATACAGAATCATCCAAGAATGACAAAATTATCAATACTAATAAAAAATGTGATGAGGACGAACTCTTTAAAATGATCGAGGGTGCCGCCAGGGAACTTGGGAATGTAAAGTAGGGTTGCTGCTTCTTATTTATTTTTCTCTTTTTCTTTAGGAAGGCGCTGCCGTCCCTCGACTCCGCTCGGGATGACAGCT
>CAZRWX010000030.1:20284-22097 GCA_964603925.1 uncultured Bifidobacteriales bacterium
TGACAGCTTGACTCCGCTCGGGATGACAGCTTGACTCCGCTCGGGATGACAGCTTCGAGTTTCCAGATTCTGTTGATATAATCCTGTCTATTGTCATCCCGAGCGGAGTCGAGGGACGACATGGGATTATGCGGCTAATAATTCTTTTATTATCCTTATGGATGTCTCTAACTCATCCACCGGCAGAAATTCGTGCCTGGTGTGGGCGTTTTTAATGCTGCCGGGGCCGAAAATAACACATGGTACCCCCAGATTATTAAAGGCCTGAGCATCGGTAGCATAAGGCGCTGTCTTAAAACTGGATGCGGAATGATGAGCACGGCAACAGGAAAGGAATGTTTGAACATGGGGCTGGGACGTCTTGGTAAATACAGCAGGGGCATCCAGATAGGGGGGAAGAACTTTATAATCCTGAGGGTCCAGGTGCTGCAGGCTGTCATTCAATAATGAATATATGGTATCTGCCGATTGCCCTGGCAGTAGACGTACATCTACATCAAGTTTACAATAATCCGGGACAGCGTTTACTGAAATACCGCCTTCTACTACCCCGGGATTTATGGTAGGTGGGCCCAAATGTGTGTGAGCCATGGCTTGAAGAACTTCGTCTACATTTTTTACAGCCCTGATTACTTCCCCCATGGTATAAATGGCGTTATTACCAAGCTCTGGCAAAGCGGAGTGGCTGCTTTTGCCGTAGCACTCAACATAAAAACGCAGAACACCTTTGTGGGCGTGTATAACCTGCAGGTCGGTGGGTTCACCAAAAACGCCAAGTTCGGGACGCAGGCCTTTTTTGGCTAAAGCCATGGCGCCTGCTGCATACAGTTCTTCGTCAACTGTGCCGGCTAGCACAATGGACCATTTGAGTTTTTTACCCTCACGCTGCAACTCCTCTATAGCTGTGAGGAACATGGCCATGGTGGCTTTGGTGTCGCAGCTTCCCCGGCCCAGCACCCTGCCATTTTCAATTACAGGGTCAAAGGGCTTTGTCATACCCTCAACAGGTACTGTATCAAGATGGGAATCCAGTAATAGTACTGGTTTGCCTTTTTGCGTGAGAGTGCCCACGGCATTAGGGCGGCCTTTGGAAACTTCCATAATCTCCACATCCATTTTTAATGAGCGCATTTTGGCAGCCACATACTGAGCGAGATTTTCCTCGTAATAAATGTTCCCGTCGGCCTTCCTGCCCATGGGGTTAACGCTGGGGATGGCGACCATATCCTGAAGAAGTTTAATGGCTGAAGATGATGTCATAAAAAGCACTTTCCTTTAGTTAGTCAAAATACTGCCATTGCATTACGCCCAGACAAGGCGGGGCATAAGCGGAAGACCGGGCAGATAGGTTAATCTTTGTCTGCTGGGCTTGCCCGCTCTGAGATGCCGGCTTAAATCACCGAGCCTCGAAGGGTAGAAGTATGGGCTAATTAACATAACAACCTTCTCAATACTAATTTACCATCTTAAACCAGTTCTCATAATAATTTGTAAAAATTTCGTAAATTTTACCAAGTTTTAGCCTATTAAAAGCTGAAATACCGGCAAAATGATACTTTTTTTGGGTCAATGTCAGCCGTTATTTGAGAGAACTTGGTGAACTTTTTATCAGTGCTTATGATTATTAGAACGAATTCGCCTTAGATAATGACAAGTGGCTTAAAGAATCCACTTGTCATTATCAGAATTCATGCCAAATGCCAAAGAAACGCCTATAATCTAAAAATGTGTCATTTGGCATGAATATAGGCGGATACGTTCTAATAAACCGATGGAGCGTGTTTCACCTGTCATCCTGATAGCCTGTCCTGAG
>CAZRWX010000031.1:0-22018 GCA_964603925.1 uncultured Bifidobacteriales bacterium
TAAAAACGGGTATATGGGTGAACACGAAATAAAAGCCATAGAGTAAAAAATCTTGTGCCCTGCCGGGCAGGTTTTATCATTTAATAATAGTGCCTATTATTATGGCGTTTATAGAGTTCAGATAAGGTTCTGAGTTAATATCAAGGATTTACTAGCTTTAATAAGGTCGGCTTTTTTATAACCTTGGATAAACAATGCAAACAGTTCTAATTGTTTTCTGGATAATTTTACCAGTAATTTATGCGCTAACGGGTCTTTTTTACTGGCAATATTTTCTTCGCAGCAAAATCTCCCCTGGTACCGTCGACCGTTTGCTGCTGGCTTCGCTTATATTGCACTCCATGTTATTCATATTTATGGGTATTCATTTTCAACGTCTGCCAGTAGCTACCATAAATGAGGGCGGTTTGTTTTGTGCCTGGCTGATTGCTGTTTCTCAATTTGCGTCGCAGAAAGTATCCCGTACACGGCAGCTTGGTGTTTTTATTCTTATTCCCGTTTTTCTGCTTGTACTAATATCCACTATGACTTTAGACTTGGATGCGCCTTTGTCTGCCAAATACCGCGGGAGTTTCTTTGCCACTCATATATTGTTCAGTTTGGGTTCTTATGCCTGTTATACTGTTGCGGCGATAGTGGCAGCCATTTATCTCATACTTTACCGTAAATTAAAAAACAAACAATTTGATGTTTTTTTTAAAAAGTTGCCATCTCTAAAAAAACTGGAAAGGTTGGTACTCTGGTGGATGATGGCTGGGTGCTTATTTATGGCAGCATCTTCTATCAGTGGCTGGCAATGGGTTTACCGCCGGCTTGAACCTCATACCATGAGTATACAAGAGTCGTTGATATTCTTTGTGCTGGCCCTTTATATATGCGTGCTTTTATCAAGGTCATTTTTAAAACTGAGGGGGCCCAGGTTTGCTTTAGGCTCCATTCTAGGTTTTGGGGTTTTGCTCATTACACAGATATTTAATTTTCACGGTTTTGGCACTTAACGGATTATGATTGTGCATTCAACTTATCATGACCTGCGCTTTATGGTCATTGGCCTTAACCATATTACAGCACCGGTTAAAGTCAGAGACCAGGTGCATCTATCTACCCGTGAGGCTCTATCTTTATCAAAGCAGCTTATAGAGGCTGGCGAGGTGAATGAAGCTGTCGTATTATGTACATGTAATCGTTCGGAAGTTTATATCGCTTATAACAAAAGGGCAGATATTGCCAGTACTGTAATTAAACGATGGGCAGACATAAGGTCTCTGAAAAAAGAAGAGATAAGCAGTCATTTCTACACATTTGATAAAATGGACGCTGTTCAGCACTTGTTGCGGGTCATCTGTTCTCTTGACAGTATGATAGTTGGCGAAAACCAGATTTTCGGTCAGGTAAAAGAGGCTTATGAGTTGGCGGTTAAACACAATACAGTAGATTTCTTCTTTAATTATATCTTTCAAACTGCGTTTCGTATTGGTAAAAAGGTTAGAACAGATACAAGTCTTAATGAGGGCGCTGTCAGCGTAAGCTATGCTGCTGTGGAGCTGACAAAAAAAATATTGGGTGTGGATCTTGATTCCCTGACTGTGGGTATTGTGGGGTCCGGGGAGATGGGCGAGTTAGCCAGTATGCATTTTCAGAATGCAGGTGTTACCAAATTTCACTTTTTTAACCGTTCCATATCCAAAGCAGAAAAGCTGGCCGCACGTTTCGGTGGAGAAATCCATGAATTATCCGCCCTTGAGGGCAGCATGGGCTTATGTGACATTATTATATCCGCAACAGCTGCCAGCGGCCTGGTTATAACCCAGTCTATGGTCAGGCAGGCTATAAAGCAAAAGTCAAACGCGGAATTACTGTTGATTGATATTGCCGCTCCCAGGGATATTGAGGAATCCTGCGGAGAATTAGAACAGGTTTTTGTTTTTACTATTGATGACCTTAAGAAGGTGGTAAGCGAAAATAAACAACAACGTCAAAATGCTGCTTCTCAAGCAGAGGAAATTATTTGTCTGGAATTGGAAAATATTGAGCGCTGGCAGAAAAACCTTGCACTTAATCCAATTATCATAAAGCTGCGAAAAAAATATAATGCACTTGCTGGTAAAGAATTAGAGAAAGCCCTGAAAGGCCAACCCGAAGGCTATAAAAAAGATTTAGAAAGAGTATGTCGAGGCCTGGTTAATAAATTTACTCATGAAGCAATAATGGGAATAAAGCGACTGAGTGATACGGGTGGTGCCAATAAGGCAAGCCAATATATTAATCTTATCTTTGACCTGGGAGATGAGCAACCAGCCCCTAATACCCGCTACAATAGTGCGTCTAACTCATCCAGCGGGAATACATCCTTAAATTTGGATTGAATAAAACGGATCTTTTTAGCTGGCCTCGGCCGGTAAAGTGTATTGATAAAGCCGATGAAAGTATGCTTGTTTTCGAAGGAAAACTAAAAGTGCTTTTGATAAAAACTTATTCCTTATCTTGAGCTTCGGCACCCAGCTTCCACTCCTCAAAGATTTTGCAGGGCAGATCTTTTAAAGAGGAGGCATAACCCATTTGAACTTTTGATACTTTTTCAGTTCGCTTGGGTATTTCGTAGCAGAGTGCTCCCTGGGTACCATCTTTAAACGGTATTAGAATTTTCATCATTTTTATGCGGTTATTGGAGCCTTTGGGAAAAAACTCCTGATAATCCAATTTGTTTTTGATTAGCTCCTGACGGAAACTTTCATCAAACTGGATTTTGTTTAAAAACTCTTCTGGAAGAGCAATTGGCAATGTTTTTGGCAACTCAAGATCGATATTATCTCCCCTTTTAACAATTTTAGCACCCTTAGGCTGTAACAATACACGATATTGCTGTATGTTTTTATAGGCGCGGTAATTGCGCAAGCGTACACCGCAAATTTCACGCATTTCGACATTAAGTTTGAAATCTATGCCGTGACAAATTTCCGGCATATCAGAGGGTGTGTCCAGCTTATCCCCGGAATTAGAACTGCCACAGGAAGATAAAATGATGAACAATGAAAATACAAAGGTAATATGCTGTACTGTATGTAAAAATATAGCACTTTGCTTATTAAAACCTGATGCCACATTGCCGCGCTTACTATGATATTGCATGATTACTGTCTTCTGCTGTGGATTGTAAATCTATAAGGCCCTTGCGATAAATGGTGAAGCCAAACCCGACAACGCCATATGTTAGAGATGCCGCATATAAAAACTCTGGGAAAATCATGCCGAAACCACAGATATAACCCAGAACAATACCAGATATCTGGAGTAGATTTAACCATTTGGATTTGCGTTTGACCAGCTTAGGCAGAAAAAGGGGGCTTACCATTAATATACCCATGACAATGAGAAGAATAGGCAATATGTAATAAAAACCCTGAGAATATTGATAGGGCTTGTAGCTATTGAAAAGCAGAACTGAGACTGCAATAAACCCCCCTGCAAAAGTAGAGGGCAGACCGTGAAAATACCCAGTAAGCTCATCTGAATCGATAGCATTGTAACGAGCCAGACGCATGGAAGCACAAAGTACATAAACCGAAAGGGAAATCAGCATAAGGGGGAGGTGGTTTGAGAACCAGGACTGGTCTAATTTGAAAATATAAAAATATAAAAGCACAGCGGGGGCGACTCCAAATGAGATGAGATCGGCCATACTGTCAAATTGGGCGCCAAAATCTGAAGATGCGTTCATAACTTTGGCTGCAAAACCATCAAGTTTATCAAGCAACACACACCACGTTATCATCCAGGCACCAATCATTAATGGCTCTTTACCCAATATGGTACGGGAGAACTCTTCGCTGAAATGATAAAAACTGGCCGTGATGAGTATGGAAAAGATACCCAACATAAAATTAAGGCCCGTAAATAGGTTTGGTACTATAAATCTCGTTTTTTTTGCCAAAATGATATTTCCTTATCTGAAAATATAAATTATTGCTAAAGAGACAGAGGTATTTATTGTGGTGTTATGCTGGTATTAAAAGCGCAGATAAAGCCATCAAGGGTACTGATGTAAATTCGATCCCTGGTTTTTGTGGGATTACCGGGTACACCGGTAAGAGGTAGCTTAATTTGAATTGAGTGATCAAATCCTTTTTTAACCAGGGCCGGCTCAGTAGTTCCCAGCCAGTACCCGCTTTCGGTTACTGTGGGGCGGCTAATAAGAGAAGCGGGTATTAAGGTTCTGGACAATATAGCTCCGGTAGAAGCCTTAATACATATAAGCTGCCTTGTGGAAGTCGTTATAACAAGGATGTCTTCATGATTGCCGTCTATGGAGAAAATTTGATGAGCAAAAAGTTTCTTCCATTTAATTTTTAAGGTTTTCTTATTAAAACAAGAAAGTAATCCGTGATCATATCCGGCAAAAAGAAGACTATCCTGGGAGAATATGTCTGTAATGGTACCTTTTGGGAAGTCAAATTTATGCAATATTTGCCCGTTTTGGGGATCTACAGCGTAATACTCTCCTGTAATATCAATGGCGTCTATATAAGGCTGTTCTGGCGGTTGCGCTAAAAGGATACCGTTGCTGCCGATAGACTTTGACCATACGGGAGTTTCTGAAATAAAGCTTTCGGGAATATGGAGTTGCATTATGTTGCCGAACCAATCACTTAGGATGAGAGAATTTTTGAAAAAAATAGCCTGGCAAACTGGTTTGGACAAAGGAAGACTAAGGCTGCCCTGAGAACTTACATTGGGAGGGGATAAATATAGTCTGCTGGGACTGTTAACGAAAATGGTATCATTATGCCAGAGAAAAACTCGTGAATCTAGTTCTTCAGGGATGTGGATCTGATCAATAAGTTTGCCATTATGAGAATCTAAAACTACTAGAGTTTGATTGTTGTTTTCGATATACAACAGCTTGGAGCCGCTTACTCTCAGTGAGGGATAATGCTTTAAACCATATTCCCTTTTCCATATCCAGTCACAACCCAGTTTACGACTCAGAAAATTCAAGGGTTTATTATGAGACCAGGGGGGGGTATATATAGAACGGGCTGAATTTGCTAAAGCCGAAATTTGCGCATGCAAAGGTCGATTTGTTTTTTCCAGGCATAGATATTGGTAAAACCAGGCTTTTCCGTTACCTGGTTCCAGGCTAAGGATCTTTTCTACGATCGCGGCTGCCGCTGTCCATTTACCATTGGCAATAAGCTGGGAAACGTATTGTAGCTCTTTAACTTTTGCTTGCCTGGCAATAGACATTAGATCCAGATTGAGGAGCATATTGCGCCCATTGGCGTTAAGAAGTAACAGCGAGCCGTCAACTAGTATTGGGGTTACATCAGCCTCCCAGCCGAACTCATAAACCCAGTTTATCTCGCTTTCTGGAGAAATACCAATACAAGCATGATAATAAGTGACTGCGATAACCTCCCCTTTACCCCAGTAAAGCATCTTGGCCTTAAAATCTTTTTTCCACATCCGCCTGCCATGGTTAAGGTGGAAGAACTCTACCTGCCCCTTTTTATCAAGTTTGTAGATACCATTTTTCATGTAAAAGACTCTATCGGATATGTCGCATGAAGCCTTCCAACTGCCGGGATTCAAATAGGGGGGGGGACGTAATTCAAAATAATCTTCATATTGTATTAGTATGTGGTCGTCCTGCACCTGGAACTGGTAAGGCTTCTGGAAAAGAATAATTGGTTCAATTTGAGGTTTCCGCCAATTAAGGCTGTAGGCAATACTGTCATCACAGAACAAGGCGCCAAAATCTGATTGACCCATATACAAGCCGCATTTAGAGCCCCTGTGGATAAGCTTATGTGTAAGTCTGGAACCTTTATAAAAATACAGGGCACCCGGAGCGTTAATAACATAGGCCCTTTCACGAAGGGATATTATGGTTGCACTGGTGACGGGGACGGGTATGTTCATTCTCATATTAAAGGTGTCTGGAATAGTACGGTATTTAAACTGGTTGCCCTTGCCGGACAGAATAAATTTGCTTGTCATGTCGTAAAGGACTTCGTCTTTTCCGGGTGTAAAATTAATGGGATTTAATAAACCACGGGAATTAAGACTTTCATAGTGGCTGACAAATACACCATTGGTATTTTCACGAAGCAAGTGCAAAACAATATCTGCTTTTTCATTTTCCATATGGATAAAAGATCTCCCCAGTTTGTGCGGGGTGCTTTTTACCATGGTAATAGGGTGAACCAGCTCAGGCTTGAGCTCCAGCAGCCTGCCATAGGCCCATAAAAGCTGCTTTTTGCCCAGGCCTGGAAGCTTTACAGCTGTTTGAAAATACTGGGCTGACGAGTCTAAAACCCCATCTTCATCAAAAATTTTTGCCAGATAAAAATTGGACAGAGCCGAAAGGCCCTCAATCTGTTTGTTTTGTGATAGATGATATAGGATATTTCTGGCATTATAGGAATCGCCCTCTATGTCATACAGATACCTTGCTTTTTCCAGAAGTTGATACGGGTCGGGAGCTAAGGCTTCTGTTTTACTATAGGAAGTTGAAACTATAAATGTTATTACCGAAGCATATAAAAGAAGGACATTTTTTATTGACCTTTTATGTAGTATTCTGCTAATCATAATCATAAGCCGGTACCTTGATATCAGCTGGGAGTAACAATAAATTTATAACCAACACCCCTGACACTTATAATGTGAACAGGATTTGAAATGTCTTTTTCGACTTTCTGCCTAAGCTTGGCTATTTGATTGTCAACAGTGCGTGTAGTTGGCAAGTTGTCTACAGAGTAACCCCATATTTTCTGTAGGAGTTCCTCCCGCCTTACAACATTACCTTTTTTCCCGTTTAAAAATTTTAAGATTTGGATCTCCTTGGCAGAGAGATCAAAAGGCACTCCGGATTTTACTGCGGTATACTTCTTAAAATCTACCTCAATATCCGCAAACTTGAGGATGTCGTCTGACAATGGCGCTTTTTGATTTAATCGACGAAGCATACTCTTTATTCTTGCTAATAGCTCCATAATACTGAAAGGTTTTGTCATATAATCATCGGCCCCCATCTCAAAACCTGATAATTTGTCTATTTCGCCAGTTTTAGCTGTGAGCATTAATATGAAAATTGAAGGGTATTGTTTACGCAGAAAACGGCATACATCAAAACCGCTTTTATGGGGAAGCATAACATCTAACACTGCAAGATCCGGTCTCCAGTCTTTGGCAATTTCTATGGCCTTTGCGCCATCCTCTGCTTCTTTGATTTGGAACCCCTCCAGTTCCAGGACATCAACCAGTCCAAGCCTTATAGCTTCTTCATCTTCAACAATTAAAATATTGTACAATTTATCCCCCTTTTAAATACCACTGGGTTTTTATGATACATTTTTTCGCTCCCGAAATGCCGTGAAGGTGATGGTAAACTCAGAACCCTTGTTTAATTCACTTTTTACACTTATATCGGCTTTATGATAGGTTAATATTTGTCTGACAATTGCTAAACCCAGACCGCTTCCTTTTGTCTGTCGGGTCATTTCGTCCTCCACCCGGTAAAATTTTTCGAATATATGTTTTTGAGAATCTTGCGATATGCCGATGCCTTGATCTTTAATTCTTAAAATTATATTGTCGTGCTGACGGGAAAGATGAACGCTGACAGTTGAGTCGGATTGTGAATATTTTAGAGAGTTATCAAGTATGTTTTGAAGTACTGAACGCAGAGCTTCGTGACTTCCCCATACTATACAATCGTCATCTACAAACAGCGAAAGCTTGATATTAGACTTGGTAAATGAGTTGTTCATAAGTGTTGCTGTATCTGTTATCAGGGCGGACAGGTTTACGGCTTTCTTTGGAAAATGGCTGGCATTGTCTTCCAACTTTGTAGTATTTAGTATGTTTTCAATCATTGACTGTAACCGGTTAGACTCCTGACTTATGTGAGATGCGTATTTTCTGATTTTATTTGCCTCAGACTGCCTGCCGGACTCCAGTAGTTCGGAGAGCATTCGGATGGATGTTAAAGGTGTTTTAAGCTCATGGGTAACAGCAGAAAGGAAATTGGATTTCATTTTTACAACCCGTCTTTCATCAAGCAGCGCTTTAAGGGTACCCAGAATACCCAGAGCCAGAATAATTAAGGAAAAGCTAAGTAAACCATAGAGCAAAGCTATCTTCTTTTTGCCTGCCTTTATCCTGTCGTCATGTTCGGCGATATAGACGAGAATCTTCCATTGTAAAATATCAGAGTCTAATATCCTGCTCTCGGCAATTGTTTTTGAATCCATACCGTAGGGAGAAAAAACAGATACGTCATTTAAGTTTAGAATAGCGTATTCTTTATGTTTCCAGAGACCTTTCTGACTTTTTAAAGTCTCTTTTTCAATAATTTGTTTAAACAGGTCTTCATTAATCATGGCAACCAGGGTTGAGCGGCTGTCTATCCAGGGGTGTGATATCTTTAAAAAGGGGGTGCCTTCAATATAAAAGATATCCAGGCCTTTAACGTACTCCTTGCCTTTGAGCTGCATCAGAAAATCCGCTTCAGGCCGCCATTCTTCATAAACAAACCTGGCGTTATTAAGAAAAGCTCCCATACGGGTACTTACGGACCAAATATAATCCGATACCTGTTTTTCTAAATTTTCAAACGATGTGAGAATGGTAATTATTTCATTCAGGTAAAATTCAAGCTGCGAAATCGTATGAATGTCTCTGGTTATGATCATGTCCTCAATTAAGCTCTGGCCAATTTGGATAGCTTGTATATCCTGGCCTAAATTCCGATGACATTTAATGGACAATAAACCCAGACCATAATGGTAAGGTGAAGCCAAAGGACCCGAAATGTTACCATTGGGACTATAAAACCGAAAGGAATTAATGGCCCTTAAACAGTTTGCGTACTGTTTGTTTTTATACAAACTATGGATGGCTTTGAGAGTAACTGCTGCATGGGGGTACATGGACCTGAAAGGCAATGCGGGAGTTGCATTTGGGGCAAAAGATGTAGATATATGCCTGGGAAATGCCAGAGAATCCTTTTCAATAATAACGAGTGATTTGATAAAAGGCAATTTAAGCAGATCAGAGGACAAAAAAAAGTAGTTTTTTTCTGATGCGGAAGCGGAAGAATGTATCAGTAGCTCTTTGACTTCTTTGAGGTACTGGTTTTCATTTTTTTGAATTAACTGTTCCAGATAATCCATAAAATCGTTATTGCCTGCTTTTTGGACCTGACGCAGCAGCTGCCGTTCTGTCTGAACAGCTCGCAGGCTAAGGTACCCAAGAATAAACCCGGGAATGAGAATACTGATGAGAAAAATTAGATATATTCTTTTAGATATACCCATATTAAATTATGGTTGAGCGGCTACAGGTACAACCGTGGAACCATTACCCCCAAAGTACCAGGCAAATTGGAAATTAAACCTGAGAGCATTAAAATCATAAGTAAGAGCTTCGGGGGCAGGCATTAGCACAACCCGGCCCCAGTCCTGGTTCGATTTGATAGTTATGGCAAAGAAGCTGATACTGCCATATATGCTGATACCCCGCCAGATAGCGGTTTGAAAACCCATGGCAAAATTATAGCCCAGGGGCTTAAACAGGGTATTAGACCTGGCAACACCATAATCAGAATAAATTTCGTTGTAACCAATATCCCATAATACCAGGAAATCGAGAAAAATCTGATCTTCTTTTTTGATGGTGATAAACTCCGGGGGGAGGTGTAACCTGATACCAGTACCCCCCAGGTATCCTTGTATAACATATGTTAATTTTTTATTAGCAATTATAAATTGACCGGGCAAACCTGGTTCGGATATCTCTACTATGGCTTGCTGTTCCTTTTGAAAATAGGCCGCATTAATAAATAAATCCATATTTTCTGAAATACGTACAGCTAGAAAACAGCCTGTAGGAAAAGTAACCATGACTGGATTGTAGGGTTGAAGCAATTTTGATTTTTGTGCCGTTATGGTATCAGAGTCGGTTATACCAGAATTATGGCTGGAGACCAGGGCTGTATCAATATCAAATTTGTGATTAATAAAGTATACAGCATCATCATTAAAATATGTTTTTTGTTTAAAATCCATAAAAGCTACGCCGGTTTCTATCCCCATATAAAACCTGCCCTTGCGGCTTTTGCGGGCAGTTAATGCAATTGATGTGTCCTGAGGATTTTTTGTGACTTTTTCGGGGATAAGTTTAGGGGGGCCGATTGCTGACCGGGTAGAATCTCTGAGGGAATTACTGGAATCGGCAGGCACTATTATACTATTACTCTTCCAGCTTTTTGAACTGGTAAGTGCCGCACTGTTAGTACCGATTAAAAAAAATGCGAGAATAGCGCTGGCATATTGTACGAATGAAAAACTGTTTGTAAGTGGGGTTGTCATCTAAATTAAAGGTATAATTTATTCTTCCTGATGTAGTTTATGACCAGGTTAAAAACTTTAGATTCATCTAAAACACGCTGATAATAAATAGCCTCACGGAGGTTTGATGATGAAATATCAAATGTTGGCTCATTTAGTATTGTTGGGCCATCCTCAACAGAGACTGGAAGGCTGCTGCCGCTTCTTGGGAAGACAATAATTTTTACTTCGTGTAATATGTCCTGCCAGTTTTTCCAGGTATTGAATAGCCCCCAACTGTCAGCACCCATTAAGAATGACCAATGATGATGAGGGCCAAAGGCCCTTTTGAGGTGTTTAATTGTTTGGATAGTATATGAGGGCTTGGAAAGAGTAGTTTCAATATCTGAAAGAATGTGATGTTTATCATTACCTACAGCGATGTTTATCATAGCCAGACGGTGATTAATACCAACAGAAGCTTTGGATTTGTGGGGGGCTGAATCGGTTGGCACCCAGATTACTTTGTCTATACCGCATTTGGTGATTGCGCTGCGGGCAATTTTAACATGACCTTTATGAATGGGATTGAAGGCTCCGCCAAATATGCAGAATTTTAACTTTTCCACGACTCGGGCCTCATGTAAGTGTACTGGGTAATTTATTTAAATGGAAAGGGAAACAAAAAGCAAATAGTTCTGCCGGTTGTTTCAGGGCTCCTCTTTAAGCCCTTTTGATCGAGCTATTTTTTTGTTGTGTTTGTCTTTTGCTTTATTGATCTCATTTTGGAGACTCTTAATTTTGGGATAAAAAGGGTCGTTGTTGTCTACCTGGGTGAGCTTTGCCAGGTATGAATCGGCCTGCTCAAATTGATTAAGACGGACATAGCACCTGACCAGGCGAACGTAAATATCTTTGGTGTCAATTTCATTAGGATAGTTCTCTATAATGGATTTGAGGTAAATGGCGGTGGCCTGGGGCTCATGCATTTTAAGGTAGAGGGATGCTATGTTGAGGTCCTTTTGCAGCAGGCGTTTTCGTAAAAATGATATCCGCATACGGGCGCTATCGGCTTTAGCGGATTCCGGATGATTTAATAAAAAAAGTTCAAAGTCCTGGATAGCGGCTGTGGTTTTAGCTTGATCTCGGTTTACGGAGTAAATTTGCTCAGAAGAACATTGGGCTAATTTGTATTGAGCGCTTTCGGCATATTTGGATGCCGGATAATTCTGCAACAAGTTTGAGTACTCAAGCTGAGCCTCATACCATTCTTTGAGGTGATAGTGGGACTCTGCCAGCTCAAACAAGGCTTGCTCGATAAACTTGGAGCCGTTACAGGTGCTTACTAAATCCAGTAGCGGCTCTCTGATTGCAGAGTATTTTTTGTCCAGAAAACTTTTGTGAAGTTTGTCAAATTTTTGGTTACAGGAGTCTTCATGGGTAAGTTTGCTGCTGGACGAACAGCCCCACAAAAATAATGAGGATAATAAAAAAACACCAGACCAAAGGACTGGTGTTGTGTACTTGGAAAAAATCATGGCTAATTTAGTTTTTTAAGTTCTTGTTTGGCTCTACCGACATATTCACTGTCTGGGTGTAATGATAGTAGTTTTTCCATTTCAATAACAGCCTGTTTTTTGTCACCCATACGAAGATATGCCAGCCCGCTCTTAAACTGAGCGTCATCGGCCTTCTCGCTTCCTGAGTATGAAGAAACAGTTTGAAATGATGCCACAGCTTTGGCGTAATTACCCAGAGCAAAATGGCTTTCCCCTTTCCAATAGACACAGTTATCGGCATAATTACCCTTGGGATACTGTTTTAGAACATTCTCAAACTGTATGATTGCATCTTCATACTTCCTGGCATAGAATAAATCAGATGCTTTTTTGTATTCCTGCGATTCTGTCTCTATAAAATCGGGTTTTTTGCCGTGAATGGGTTTAGGGTTAGGTGTAAACGTATTAGGTACGAATTGCTGATTATTTTGTTCTTTGCCGGATTTTGAGTTTTTGGTGGATTTAAAATCATGCTCCATAAAACGAAATTCCTCAGAAAGTATGGCAATACGGTTTTCCAGCTCCTCTAACTTTGCGGCTGACAGGTTGGCAAGTTCTTCCCCAATTAAAAGCAAACGGTTGTCTACCTCTATTAACTTGGTATTTATAGCCTCCAAATCGAGTTTGTTTTCTCTGGAGAGCTTAAGGGCTTCATCTGAGTTCTCCTTAACCTGAACCACATCTATCTCTGGTAAGAGGGCCTCCTTTACCTCTGGAGGCGCGGAAGAAGCACACCCGATGATGGCTGTGCTGATAAATAATTTTAACAAAAACCGAATAATTCTGCCCGTCATACTATAACCCCGCATTGTAATTAATAATATCTAAAAAACTCCCCGGCTTAAAAAGGAAAATCATATATGCTCCATATGATTGTCATTAGTATATTCTCACACATGAAGCTGGTGGCTTATACACTTAAAGAACATGTTCCCCCGTTTATATATGGCCTTTTTATAACCACTTTCCTATTTGTTATCGACTGGTTGGTAAATTTACTTGATGCAATTCTAGCTAAACATTTAGATATTTTAGTTATTTTAGAACTTTTTGTTTTAAATTTGGCCTGGATGCTGGCATTATCCATTCCCATGTCATTTCTCGTTTCCTCTCTTATGGCTTTTGGCCGTTTATCCGGGGATAATGAAATTCTGGCCCTGAGAGTTTGCGGGATATCGCCTGTTAAAATCCTATTACCTTTAGTTATAGTTGCCTCGCTGTCTTGTATTGGGCTTATATATTTTAATAATTTCATACTTCCAGAATCCAACCATCGGGCAGCGGCACTTAAAACAAGTATTTCAAGGAAGAAAGCTCCAGCCTTTATTACACCCGGGCGGCTGATAAAAGATTTCCCCAATTATCGAATTTGGATCGATCAAATTGACTATCGGAACGACATTCTGCATGGCGTAAAAATTTATTACTGGGAAAAAAGGCAGCCACCGCGTTTCATGTTTGCTAAAACAGCTAAAATGGAGTATGTGGACGAAGGTTATATGATTCTTATCCATATGAAAAATGGAGAAAACCATATTGTGGATAATAAAGACCCTAATCGCTATCTAAGGCTCAAATTTAAGAAGCAAACTATTGCTATCGAAAATGTGGACGCGTCATTGAAACGGAGTGAGCGTCATTACCGTTCAGACCGGGAAATGTCTGTAAAAGATATGCTTAAAGTTGTTCAAAATGCCCGGAATGAGCAAAAAAAGAATAGAGATGTTTATCCGGGTAAAATATTCGGTGATGCCATTAAGATTGGAGAACTGCTTATATCCGATACTGCCAGTAATATCCCTCCGCGTCAGGCGGAAGTTAAATGGTGGAAGGCATTTCCCGTCAGCTCTCCATTTTACAGAAGGCTTAATAGCCAGGAACGTGAAAAACTCTACCTTGTTAACAGATATCAGAAAAAGATGCAGGAAGAGGAAAAACAGGCCAGCAAATATCTTGTTGAAATCCACAAGAAATATTCTATTCCTTTTGCCTGTATAATATTTGTGCTTATTGGGGGGCCAATTGGCATTATGGCTCGAAAAGGCGGGTTAGGTGTGGGGGTATTATACAGTCTGGGTTTTTTCCTGCTTTACTGGGTTTGTCTCCAGGGGGGAGAGGCGCTAGCTGATAAATTAATCATAAGCCCATGGCTCTCCATGTGGTCACCTAATATTATAGTCGGCAGCTGCAGTCTTATATTTTTATATAGACTTTTCACTATTGGTAAATAATTCCATGAAGATCCTGTCCCGCTATACGGCATTTCAATTTCTTTTATGGCTTATTTTGTCTTTATTCTGCGTAATTTTAGTTTTTATAACTATAGATTATGTGGGGCAGACACAGTTGTGGCAGGCACGCACTACCCGTGAAGCTCTGGAGTACTACTTAAACTATGCTCCCCATATTTTATACCTTATCTCTCCAATTGCGGTATTGATAGCATCTTCCTTTACTATCGGTAACATGGCTCGGCATTTTGAGCTGGTTGCCATGCGGGCTACCGGGCATTCTCTATACAGAATTTTTGCTCCAATAATTTTAATTGGGGTGCTTATGGTGTTAGGGAACATAATATTTATTGATAAAATACTGCCCGATGCCAACTACAGGCGGTTTAAAATTCAAGAACCAAAAACTTCTAATAATTTGTCTGATAATTCTTTGGAAAAACGTAATTTCGTATATATTGCTCCCAACAGTACTACCTATTTTTTTCAGCATTATTCAGGAGTTGGTAAAACTGGCAGCGGCGTTACCCTGCTTTTAACTAAAGATGACACAATTACGCAAAGGTATGATGCCAAACGCATGGTATGGGAGAACCACTGGGTGCTAAAAGACGGTATCAGGCGGGTTTTTATCAATGGGGTGGTTAATGCCAGGCCATTTAAAGAATCTCATCTTCATGATCTTAAAGACCAACCCGATGATTTAGTAAATACAAGAATTTTTCCTGATGAAATGGACCTTAATACCCTGCAAAACCGTATTAATATCTTGAAACGTTCCGGAGAAAGCACCCGCAGGTTTGAGACCCAATGGCATTTCAAAATATCAGGTTGCCTCGTCAGCTTCATTTTGTTGCTTTTTGGATTATCCCTCATGGCAAATACTGCTGCCGGAGGCATGGCAATGAGGTTTGGCATTGCCATACTCATGACCTTTTTTTATTACATACTTTTAAGATTTGGTATTGTGTTAGGTGAAAATGGAGAACTTAGCCCTGTAATGGGTGCATGGCTTGGCAATATTGTATTTGGCTTTCTAGCCGTGGTTTTATTCTGGAAGGCGGCCCGGTTGTGAGTGTTTTAACTCTTGTCTGGTTCGGTTTTGGCTGCTTTTTATCAGGACTGGCCTTTTTAGGTGATAAATTTCTGTATGCGGCGGTATTTGCCTTTCCCTGCTTTTTTATGGCCTGGCTTACTCATAAGCTGCTGGGCGGTATCATAAAAAAAAGTTCCGTAGACTGGAATGTAGAAGAAATAAGTGCACAGTTTCTTTCTACCGAACATGGGGCCAGCAACCGTGATATGCTTGTTGCCGAAAATGTCACATCAATTCGTGAGAAGCGTAAACAGAATATTTTAAATCTTGAAGAGACAATTGACAGAACTCTTTTAGACGCTATTGCATTGTTAAAAAGAGCTGTTCCTGCTTATACAATAGGTGTATTTCTACCTGCGCGTTCTGATGGCATTTATCTGCGTGTATGGACAACCCAGAGCGAGTGCCTGATCCCCGGGGCCAGGATCCAGGTTGGGCAGGGGCTGGTTGGCTTATTGCTTAAGGAGGGCGTTAACAGGGTTCTGGAGCACGATATAGTAACCAGTTCCATGCAATTACATTATTACTCCACTGACGAAAAAGTTCGCTCTCTTGCCGGCGTGCCTATAATAGTCAATGGTGCCAGGAGGGGGGCGGTTATTGCAGACAGCATTGAACATAACCCTTTTAATCCCGAAACTATTACCTTATTAGAACATTTTGCCAGTGTTATCGGGCAGTTTGTGTACCATGCTTATACCAGCTCTCAAAACAGCTATGAAAAGGACGAGCTGGCCGCTCTCACTACATACCAGAGGAAGTTCCTGGAAAATATGACTGAAGATCAAATTCTTCTCTATATTCAGCAATATGTGGAGCAATCCCTGGATGTTGACAGGCTGATGATCCTGGCCCGGGAGCCTGGAGAAAGGGGGCAGGTAAGGGTAATATCATGTAAAGGTCAAGATGCTGAATATTTTAATGATTTTTCATTTAACTTGTCTGAAAAAGGGCTGGTAAGCCTGGTATTTGAAAAAGAGCAGATCTTAAATAGAAGATTTCAGGCCATGGAAAAAATCCCCCGGTTAAGCCCCAGGGAACATTTTAGTGATAATATTAAAAGTCTGTTATCGGTTCCTATCAGTACAGATAAAGGGATTACTCACGCTATTATGGTTGAATCCAGACGTCTGCCATGGTTCACAGAGCACCATAAGGAGTTATTGCATACTATATCAAGGGCAGCGGGTTTTGCTTTATCCCGGGCCAGGCTGTACCGCGAAAAGGAGCAGTTATCGCGCGTCGATGGACTGACTGGTCTCATTAACCACAAAACTTTTCAAGAACTGTATAAAAACGAAATTTTACGGGCTCAGCGTTACCAGTACTGCATTGCCATCCTCATGCTGGACATTGATTTTTTTAAGAAAGTAAACGATACATATGGGCATCCAATAGGCGATGTCGTGCTTAAGGAAGTCGGCAAAATCATTAAACAATGTATACGGACTGGCAGTGATACAGTTGCCCGTTATGGTGGTGAGGAGTTCGTGTGCCTTTTTATCAACTCTACACTGGAAAAATCAAAAGAAAGCGCGGAAAGGATACGTCAGCAAGTTGAACAGAAGGAGTTTGATATTGGTAATGGCCGCAACCTGCGTGTTACATTAAGTATAGGTGCGGCCATATATCCAAGTGATTCCAAATATGGCAAGGAGCTGCTGGACAAGGCAGACAAAGCCTTATATCACTCAAAAAAGCATGGGCGTAACAAGGTTGTTTTTTATTCGGAATAATTTTAACTGTGGGAGTCAAATTCTGGTTTTTCAGAGAATAATTAGTTCTTGTTCAGGATTAACATATGCATCCTATCATGTCACTCCGGGCTTGACCCGGAGTCCACAAATTTCAGTGTTTTGTGGACTCCGGCTCGGAGGCCGGGGTGACGTGGAAACGAATTAAGCGACATCGACTAATTAGCTGTATTTTGTATTAAAAAACGTAATGATAACTATTCAAAAAGATGAATTCTTTATGAATCAGGCGCTTCAAGAGGCTCAGGCAGCCTGGGATGAAGGTGAAGTACCTGTTGGGGCTGTAGTTGTAATGGATGGCCGTATTGTTGCCAGGGCTCATAACCGGGTAGAGTCTACCCATGATGCCACTGCTCACGCGGAGATCATTGCCATTGGCGCCGCATCCAATTATTTAAATGACTGGCGTCTGGAGGGTGCTTCTCTTTATGTTACGCTGGAACCTTGTCCCATGTGTCTGGGCGCTGTACTAAATTCCAGGGTTTCCCGTGTAGTTTTCGGTGCTCATGATAAAAGACTTGGCGCCTGTGGCTCAGCCTGTAATCTGACAAACAAGGGGCTTTTAAACAGGGAACTCCAGATAGTGAGTAATGTGATGAAAATGGAATGCGCGGGCATACTTAAAGGCTTTTTTGCTTCACGCCGTCGTAAATAATCCTGCCTGCCAAGCCGAAGCGTTTCCGCGAAGGCTGGTCTAAAATAATACGTAAAATCAAGTCTGCATCATAAAGTTTAAGATTTTACTTTTTATTAAGGTCTTTGACAGGGGCAGGTAGCCACTCAAGATTCAATTAGCTATTATAAAATATGCTCATCCTGCGAGTTTAGGCCCCGCGCAATAGTAAGGAGCCGAACCCCGCCAGGACGAAAGTAGCAACGGTAGGTATCCAAGTTATGTGCCGCGATCAAGTTTAAGCTTTAGCGGGATGAGTTCTTTTTATAAAAGTCGGGAGTCAGAGGGCAGGGCGTCATCATTTCCGGAACTCCTTATCCGGTGTCAGGCGCCTTCCATGTGGTTTATGACATCCAGGCCCCAGGTATCCAAACCATTAAGGTAATTGTTATCAATCATTTTATTTTTAAAAAACCTGTTGGCCGCATTTCAAAATATGCAGCTCCATGGTTGTTTTTCACGGTTTTGATATTTTTCCAGGGTTGTGAAGAAGTAAAAGAGGGTGAAGACACAAATTTTAATATGCCCGGTAATGGCCAACTTAATGAGGACGCTGCCGGTGACAGTGCCGAGGCCAAGCCCATGGATTATGCTCAAGCGCTTTTGGATTCTCTTATGCGGGAGGATATTACCGACACCGGCTGTACAGAAAAGGTTTACCAGTTACCAGATTCTATTATTCATCACCACCGTCCAGCCGATTCCATACTTAAAGTTCTGCGCATGGGCAAATATGAGTATACAGATATATATAACTACTATCTCAAAGTAGACGAAGAAATACATGGCCTGCTGGTTATGCGCATTTTTCTTCTGCCTAATGGCATTGTTAACGAGGCGTTTATTTTAACAAATCAGACTGGTAATACTAAGATGGAGGAAGACCTGATAGGGTATACAAAAACTTTGAGATTCATGAAGGTACGGACACTGCACCCCGATGTATACAATATTAAGATGTGGTTTTCCAAGAGCGCGGGCGTACTACTTTAGTATGCCGGTCTGATATTACGCATAATCGATTGCTTTGAATTAGGGCGTCGCGTTGCTCCTTCAAACTTGCCTCCGGCTGCGGTGGTTTGGGATTTAAAATTTGCTCCTTGATTAAACCTTTTTGGTAAAACGCTGAGGCCTGCCCCCTTAATTTATAAAGACACCTCTAAGCCGGTAGCTTAATCATTTTATAAACGGCAAAGCCTCGCATGCGCGCAATAACATTTACCTGCTGAAAATGTTCATTTCCAATTCTGGTAAAGTTAATAAAGTCATTGGCCACCAGATATAAACACCCATTGTATTTTAATTTTTTGTAAGCTAATTGTACAACCTGATGGCTTAAGCTGGAATTAATTTGCTTCTCTGTATGAAAGGGCGGGTTGGAAACTACAATGTCAAATTCCCCGGGAACAGGTTCCTGCAAGGTTTGACATAAAATTGTAAAAGGAATGCCTGAGTTACCCAAGTGCCTGGTTAAATTATCACGCGCGCAGGTTACAGCCATTATATTGTTATCTACTCCTGTTATACTTGCAGCACCCAGCTGGCAGGCCGTCAGGCTTAGTATGCCGGCACCGCAGGCTAAGTCCAGTACCCTTCGGCCTTTAAAATCAGGCAGATTGTCTATTAAAAACTGGGAACCTTTATCTGTGCCGCGGTAAGAAAATACCCCGGGTTTGGTAGAATATTGGATTTGCCTGCCGCGGCAGCTGAAGGTCTGCTGGATATGGTTATAATAACCCTGCCAGGAGGGTGCCGGACCTTGAACACCTTCTTCTTTACAAAACTTATTCAACCGGCAGTGGTATTTAATTGTTAAGGTGTCCTTATTGCCGAAAAATATTGAAACACGCTTTTCCAGGCTTTTTATGCCCTCGTTTTTTTGGCCGCATATGACCAGTGAACCACCCGGTTTAAGGAAATCCCAGGCCTGGACAACGGCGGTATTAAGACCCATTGTACCGGGATATATTCTAAATATTACGTGATCAAAACTCCCCGCCTGCCCGGGCTGGGGCCTTGGTATGTCACTTAACATGCATTCAAATTTAAGCGGCACCTCAGCAGACTTCCGGCTGGTTTTCAAGTGATTCATTACCAATATGGAACCCTGGTAATGCTCCCAGCGGCTGTGGCAGCAAAGTAGTGAGTCAGCAGATTTGGCACAACGCAATCCCAGAGCGCCAGATGACGGCTCCAGCAGTAATACTTTGCCCTGAATACCAGAACAGTAGTCGAGTAAAAGTCTTATTGCAGGGTCATTGTCAGCAGCACCAGCGATAAGCTTGTCTTCCTTTATAAGCGACGAAATATCTACTGTGGGCTGGTTGTTGTTGAGTAATGTGTCTTCCATATATTTTTACAATTCCTCCTGTGGTATCGGGCAGTCGGGGAACATTTCCTGAGAGTATTTAATAAGCTCATTTCTAATTTCCAGAAACTTTAGGGTAAGCTGCAAAGATGAATTCTGATTGACTTTGTCCTCAAACCCCATTCTTTTGGCCAGCCGTTTAAGCCTGATAGGATCATCAGGCAGTAAGTGGCGCTGCTGCATGTTCTCCATTTGGATACGGTGCTCCAGGCACCGCAGGAAGATATATGAGCCGGTCATAAAAGTATATATATTGTCTTTAATCAGGCTAAGCTTTTTTAATGTGTCCAATGCTTGCAAAGTATTGCCTGTTATAAGCTCGGGGTACTGGCTGATATGAACAATTTGCTGTTCCTGTACAAAAAACTCAATAGTGCGAATGCCCCCGGGGCCCTGTTTGATGTCTCTACCCAAATCCTGCTGTTTAAGGCTTCGCAGAGTTTTATAACGAATAGTTCGGAGATTATCATGTATATGGGAAACATCCTTTTTGGTAGATATATGCCCCAGAATGAATTTTTTAATGAAAGCCCCGGCACCCAGGTCTCCAGTTATGGCCCTGGCCTTGAGCCAGGCTTGAAATTCCCAGCCTTCAGCATTTTTCCCATAATAAACTTTATAATGAGATTGTTTGGAAACCAGCGGCCCTTGCGCCCCATAGGGGCGAAGATTTAAATCTACACGAAATAGTTTGCCATGGGATGTAGTACGGGTGAGGTGCTTTATAAAACGAAGATTAAGTGCCTCTAATCGGGATAGTGTGTCTGGTGTTATGGTGTCATGGCAGATAAATACAAGATCTATATCTGAACTGTAGTTTAACTCGCTGCCTCCTAATTTACCCAGAGCTACAATGGTATGCCTGAGGGACAACGGCATATCATTGCGGTATACCAGGTTATACACAGACTGCACAATAGCCTCGGCAAGACTGCTTATCTCCTTGGTTATAATCATAACGGGTGTATGAAACTGAATATCACGTATGCCTATACGTAAATACTCTCTCTGGCAGTATATGCGGATGTCCTCAAGAATGGAATCTTCATCCTCCGGAGAATTTAGAAGTTCATGCAATTCCCCAGAATAATCTTCTTTTGATTTTTCATTCATCATTGAAGAATGGTATGAAATATAATGTATGAAATAAGGATATTTTATGAGAATGTTCGACAGGTAATTGCCGTAACCAAATATTGCTATGGCCCGTTCCAGGTAGAAGGGGTGACTGAGAATTTGGGGTACTATAGAGGATTTTATTTCATTGTTGTTAAAAAAACGCTCAAGGTAAAATACAACCCTGTCTGGTGATGGAGATGCTTTTATATGACGCTGGGCCAGTACCAGTACTGCCATCATTATGTCACGGTGAGGAGTGGTCTTTATTATCTGGCGCAAATCTGAGGCTGCCTGCTGTGTGTTGGTAATATTAAGGCACCCTAATATGCGGGTAATATCTTGTGGTTTCAGATCTTTTTTAACAAGCAACTCCGGCAGGCCAATACTTGAAAACCTGGGGGGCCTGTTTTCCACAAACCGGGAAAGATAAAACTCCCTTACATCAGTAAAAGCTTTATGAATGTCCTGTTGAAAAGTAATGTCACAATAATCACCTTCTGTGGCAGAATACCCCATGCGACGGCACAGGAACTGGTATTCGTCTGTACCAGGCTGCGGGAGCTCCAGATCTCTGGCATTGCCTCTGACCATGCGAAGAGAATTGATAAGTCTGCGAAAAAGAGCGTAGGCATTAAACAGCTTTTCAAATTCAGTTGGCCGCAACAGATCCAGTTCCAGAAGACTCTCAAGGGCCTCCAGGGTATTTACCGTCCGTAATCGGGGGTACTTATACCCATGTTGCAGCTGCAGCAACTGGGCGGTGTATTCAATTTCGCATAAGCCCCCGGGTGAGTATTTGGCGTTAAGGCCTTTAGCTCCTGTCAGCTCCTCTATTTGACGCTCCCGTAGTTGTAGTATGCTGGAAATATCAAATGGACGATTACTGT
>CAZRWX010000032.1:0-3393 GCA_964603925.1 uncultured Bifidobacteriales bacterium
AATTAACCGGACTTTATCATTGCTCCCGTTTTTGGTTGTTGTCCTTAAATATTGTGCTCATGGCGTGTGTTTGCGGGAAGGTCTGGTGAAGATATTCGGATATCCGATTATTTTGCACTTTCCCTTATATAAATCGCCGGTATGGGGCTGCCCTCACGTTTACGGCGGTCGATCTCGAACTTGCCGGCAGCCTCCACCAGCTTGGAGAGTGTGGGCACACCGTAGACCCTGGGGTCAAAATCGGGGTGCTGGCGCTTGATAAGAGAGCCGCAGGTGGCCAAAAGCGCCCAGCCGTCTTCGTCAGCGTATTGGTTTAAGGCGTTGGTTATGATGGTAATAAGTTTGGCATCGGGTTTGCGACCTCTGGGTGCTCTGGTTTGTTGGCGTGTTGTAGTTTTAGTCTCGGATGGATCTGACTTATCAGAGTCCGGGGAATGCAGAAGGCTTGTCAGTATAAAGTCATCGCACGCATTCCTGAATGATGACGGGGTTTTATCCTCACCCACGCCAAATACAAAAATTTGGGACTCTTTAAGCCGGGAGGCCAGCTTGGTGAAATCGCTGTCGCTGGTAACCAGAGCGAAGGCATCGAACTTACCTGAGTATAACAGATCCATAGTGTCTATTATCATGGCAGCGTCTGAGGAGTTTTTGCCAACTGTATAGGAAAATTGTTGAATAGGAGCTATAGCCAGCTCGTTAAGCTGGGACTTCCAGTTGCGCAGATGATTGGAAGCCCAGTCTCCATAGGCGCGTTTTACAATTATGTTGCCGTGTTTACTGAGTTCGGCAAGTACGGCCCCAAGTACTGCTCTCTGGGCGTTTTCTGCGTCTATTAAGACGGCTATTTTTTTTTCGGTGTCAAGATTTTTCATTTGTATCCTATTTTATATTGTATGATGATGGAAAATCTCATGGATATATGATTTCCCAAATGCCGTGTTGTGGAATTGATTTTAGCTGGAGTACCCTAAAGGGTATATTAAACAGGGTTTTCAGTTTCAGAAGAACAGCAGTGTTGATTGCCAGCTTTAAGCCGGTTACAAAAATATAGTCGTAAATTTGCGAATCCACCAATTTTTAAACAAGCAAATGCCTATAACCTGCGTTTTTTGCATAAAAACCGAATCCATGGCGGGAGAGGTGGGAATAAAGAATGAATTGACTTGGGAATATTCATGCTGTGATGGCCTCTATTGCGGGAACGATTATGTTCGTCATCCTGCAGGCTTTCGCGTATTTAATTATGTCCTTAATGACTTTTCCATTGCCTCTTATCAGACTTTTCAGGGCTTCAAAAGCTATATGTTTGCCAATGGTATTCCTGAATTTAAAGCAGTCGACAACGGTGCGCGCAGGATCAGCTATTCTCACCTTTACGCCATCTATGATGTATGTTTTTATCCCGACATCCAGGCATTTACCTGATACATGTACACATTTAATTGAGGGCCGATATATTTTCGGGGGATAAAATGGCTATAGATATAAAAACCAGGCCGATCAGCTGGTGCAAAAAGCTGGTTGGCGTGCTCCATTGACTCATTATAACAAAAAGTATAATTTGTTTTAAAGTTAAATATATGCTATAATAATAATTATGATTTCTATTGAAGCTAAAGAGAAAATAAGTGCCCTGGGCAGCCGAATTCGTGAATTAAGGCTTATAAGAAACGAACCTCAGGAAAGGTTTGCGGCGAGGCTGGGGGTATCTGTCCCCACTCTGAGGAAGATGGAAAATGGAAGTGAAACCGTAATGCTGGGGATCTGGGCGGAGGCGCTGTACATAGCTGGACGGCTTGATGACCTGGATGCAGTTCTGGCGAATAAGCCAGACCTTTTTAAAATACGGGACATGGCAAAAATACCCAAGAGGCAACGGGCATCCAAAAGGGAATGACAGCAATGCAGACTATACATGTTTGGATTAACTTTCCCAATGGCGAACAAGTACTCTGTGGAGAAATTGTCTGTGAAGAGCCGGATATGCAGGGCAGGGTTAATGGCGCATTCAGGTACGTGGAAAGTTACCTTAACCATTCCGACGCTTTTCCGCTGGATCCTGTTTCTTTACCGCTTACTCCTCAAAACCATGACCCACAAAGGCCCTCCGGAGTGTTTGCCGTGTTTGAAGATTCTCTCCCGGACGACTGGGGGCGGCGGCTCCTTATTCGTAAAATGGGTCTCCGGAGAAACCAGCAGAAAGTGTCCGACCTGCTGCTTGCCATCAATGGGCATGCAATGGGCGCATTGTCTTTTTCCAGTGGAAACAATACAACGGCGGGTACTCATGCATCTATACAACAGCTGGATATATTATTGAATCATGCCGCAAAATTTGAAAGCGGAGAACCGGTTGAGAACAGTGAAATTGCCGAACTGCTGAAAGCGGGAAGCTCGCCGGGGGGGGCCAGGCCCAAGGTACTGATATGCGACGGGGAGGACGATTACTGGATAGCCAAGTTTCCCAGTATCAAGGACCG
Organism: uncultured Bifidobacteriales bacterium; assembly: GCA_964603925.1. GTDB lineage: Bacteria > Fibrobacterota > Fibrobacteria > UBA11236 > JADFYW01 > CAZRWX01. The sequence goes on from CAZRWX010000032.1 coordinate 2,484, forward strand.
GTATTCTATTATTCCCATAGAGCATGCCGCCATGCAGCTGGCAGGCAAGGCGGGGATCCCTGTCCCGGAAACCCGGGTGTTGACAGTGGGCGGCCGCAACGTACTCCTGATAAAAAGGTTCGACGTCTCAGGAAGGGCAGGCAGGTACCACATGATTAGCTTTCGCACGCTGCTCCGGGCAGAAGGCTGGTATCACCTGAGCTACAGGGACCTGGCTGGTATCCTTAAAGTTTACAGCTATAAACCGGAAAAAGACCTGGTTAACCTGTTCCGGCAGATGACGTTTAACGCATATATCGGCAATACCGACGACCATTTGCAGAATTTCTCCATGCTTCATTCCGGGAACGGATACTATCTCTCGCCTGCTTATGATCTGCTTCCTGATGTTAATGACAACAGGACCCACGTGCTGAATTTTGACTATGACCCAGCCTTTCCAGGGTATGACAGCCTGGTGAAAATGGGGAAAAGTTATTTCGGGATTGCCACGCCTGACAGGCATGTGGATTCGGTAAAAGACGCGTTAAAAAGCTGGAAGCAGGCATTCCGGCAAAGTAAAGTCCCGGCCCGGGATATAGAATTGCTGGCTCCCGCCATTGATCGGCGATTATTGGATTAGTCAGTTTAAAAACACAAGCGATATAAAATAGTTTTACCCGGCAGGTGTCCGGTCAAAAAATTGTACCCCGCCCCTTGACCGCTTGTCAGTAAAACTTGGCCCTCCACGGGAGAGGTGGGAATAGAGAATGACGAATGTTGAATGCAGAATGACGAATAATAGAATGAAGAAGTAAGATTTACGAAGGAACAAAATGAGGAAATAATTTTAGGGGGTCAGGCGTATACACTATTCCAAAACTTCTGCCTTCGTAAATCTTAATTCTATTATTCGTACTTCCATTCGTAC
>CAZRWX010000032.1:3493-7417 GCA_964603925.1 uncultured Bifidobacteriales bacterium
CATTCGTACATCAGTATTCCAATGTATCATCCACACTGGAGCTGGCTGGTTTATCTTCAGCTTCTTCTACCAGCAGTTCCATGGCTTTGTCTATAGAAATCCTGGGCTTGGGTTTGCGGATTTTGTCCAGCTGGAAGTCACGCACCAGGGCGGCTTTGTCCTCTTCTGAGGCGACAGGTCTGTCTTTGCCTTTGTAAAAACCAGCTACCACATGGGTAAGCGCGAAGCGGTCCCAGGGGGGCAGATTATCAAAGGGCCGCATCTGGGTGCCGTCGATACCAGTACTTGTGGTGCGGAATATGTCTGTAAGTTTTGTGCCCTTCTTCCAGTTTTCCAGGTTCTGAAAGTTACGGGCGCCGGAAAGATCCTCACCCTGGCCGCTGGTCCCATGGCACGCAGTGCAGTAAGTTTTAAATATGGTCATACCGTTGCGGGCCAGTATTTCTTTTGAACCAGGGTTTAAGGCAATTGTCAGGTCTACGGGCTTATAGCGGTCCTCCAGCTTTTGCTGTACCCATTTATCAAAGTCCCCCTGGGATAGAATGATGGCTTCACTTACCATGATGGCGTGGTCTTTGCCGCAGAACTCTGCGCAGAATATATTGTGGCGGCCAGGTATTCGGGGCTTTATCCAGGCTTTGGTTATCATGCCGGGCATGGCGTCCTCTTTTATCCGGAAGTCCGGCAGGAAGAAGCTATGAGCTACATCACCATCTTTGGAGGTGATATTAAAAATGGCGTTTTTACCTGCTGGCAGATAAAGCATACGTGAGCTTATGCCCCAATCAGGATAATAAAAATCCCACACCCACTGCTGGCCAGTTACATTGACCTGCAAGCCCTGGCTGGGTATACCTCTTATTTGTTTAAAATCTCCATAGCCTATAAAAAACATCCAGATTACAATTACAGAGGGGATAACGGTCCAGGTAACTTCTAATAAAAGGCTACCCTTGAACAGGCCGGGTTTGGGGTAGCGGCTGACATGATAGTGGAAGGCAAAGTATATCATGACAACGGTAATAGCTGCCAGTATAAGGCCCGAAATCCACATAAAAATAAGGAGGGTGTCGTTAACGCTGGCGGCGACTTCTGAAGCTTCATTCCACATAGAATATCCTTAACGGGAGGCTATTTCCACAAATAAGAGGGCCATGAAGACCCCGTAGGTTAATACAACAATGGATATCATCATGGGAAAGATGCCTTTTTCGTAACGGATATGCATAAAGTACAGGAGCACTAAGAGCACCTTGCCTGTGGCAACAAAAAGGGCCGTAAATATGGTAAATTTCTGCAGGTCGGCATATGCTACGGCTACTGTTAAAAGCGTCAGCCCCAGGAGCGCGGCCCAGACTATAGTGTAGGTGCGGGTGGTTATAGTGTGGTGGTTCATAGGTGGCCCTGAGTGCTAAGAGTGAAAAGTGAAAAGTGAAAAGTTATGGTGGAACATGAGTTAATGATATGGTAGGTTCTCCGCCCCATTGCGTGTAAAATAAGTTTTAAGATATATGTATACTGTTTATGAACCAGAATCATATTTAAATACCAGTTCCAACTTTTCACTTTTTACTTTTCACTTTTCACTAAATGTACCATACAGAATTTACGATATTAAATAAAACAACGGAAATAGGTAGATCCACACCAGGTCAACCAGGTGCCAGTACAGGCCGGCATTTACCAGGAAGTCGGCGTTCTCTTTGTTTACTTTGTTTCTGGTTATAAAATAAAGGGAGATAAGTATTACAATGATGCCCACTATTATATGGAAGGCATGCAGGCCAGTCATTACAAAATATAATCCGAAAAATGCGATATGGCCTTTGTCCATGGCCAGGAGTTCTGGTGAGTTAGGGTAAATGCCATGATGGAACTTTGCACTCCATTCAAAAGATTTAACCACTAAAAAGCTAAAGGCCAGTAGTATAGTAACAACTAAAAGACCTTTGCTGGTGCGGGCCTTGTCCTTTGAGTTAGCGTGAATGGCCAGGGCCATGGTAAAACTTGATGTTATAAGGATAAAGGTGTTGAGAGCGCCCAGGGGTATGCTCAGCTCCCTGGAACCCAGGCGGAAGTCAAGACCGTGCTGATAAAGGAATACGGCAAATATCATGAACAGTACCCCAAAAAGGAGTACTTCGGTAAAAATGAAAAGCCACATACCAAGGCGCGCACCCTCACTTTTATAGATAGCGCCGCTATCCCTGATAGCGGCGCCGTTTTCAGCAGCGGCAGCGTCTTTATGGGGAGATGTATTATTAAGTTCGTTCATAAAGATTGCCTTGCATTGGGGGCGCTAATTTCGTTATCCCAAAGCTTCTCAATTTTAAATTCTAAAATCATAAATTACTTTCTTCTCATATCATCCATTACCCCCTCAGGGGGTTAGGGGGTAGCCTCATCATCGTAATTATAAGGCCCCTCTGTTATTACGGGTATTTCTGCAAAGTTCTCATGGGGCGGCGGGCTGGGTATTTGCCACTCCAGGCTTTTGGAGTTCCAGGGGTTAGGACCGCATTTTTCACCTTTAAAAATGGAATATACCAGATTGCTGAACATTATTATAAAAGCTGATACAAGTACCCAGGAACCGAAAGTGGAGGCCGCGTGGTAGCCCTCGAACTGCGGCAGATAGTCGGCATAACGGCGCGGCATGCCCTGGATACCGGCAATAAACAGGGGCCAGTAGGTGCCCAAAAAGCCTATGATGTATAACACACAGGCCGTATAGGCTATTTTAAGATTGTACATGCGGCCAAACATTTTGGGCAGCCAGTAGTGAAAAGCGCCAAAAAAGAGGGTGCCTGCCCCCCCCAGCATGGTAAAGTGGAAGTGCGCCACCACAAAGCTGGTGTCATGAAGGTGAATGTCCAGGCTTAATGTGGCCAGCCACAGGCCGGTAAGGCCGCCAACCGAAAACAGGAAGATAAAGGCAAAGGCGTATAACAGAGGGGGCGTTACCCGGATTGAACCTTTATATAAGGTGGCAACCCAGTTGAATACCTTGATGGCGCTGGGCACCGCTACTATAAAAGTAAGGAATGAAAAGACTATACGGGCTAAATCTGACATGCCGCTGGTAAACATGTGATGGGCCCAGACCAGGGAGCCGATGGCGGCAATAGCCACAGAGCTAACGGCTATAAAGCTGTAGCCAAAAATAGATTTACGGGAGAAGGTGGGGATAATTTCGGAAATTACACCCATGGCGGGCAATACCATAATGTATACGGCCGGGTGACTGTAAATCCAGAAAATGTGCTGGTATAGTATGGGATCCCCGCCTTTGGCCGGGTCAAAAATGCCTATGCCCAGGAACTTCTCCAGCATTACGAGGACAAGCAGAATACCCACCACAGGCGTGGCTAATATTTGCACCCAGGCGGTAGAATACAGGCCCCAGATAAAAAGAGGCAGACGGAACCACTTAAGGCCCGGCGCCCGCAAGCGGTGAACTGTGGCTACAAAGTTAAGGCCAGTGAGTATGGAACTCCACCCCAGCATAAAAGCCGCGGACATGGGAACATATATATTAGTGGTGGTGCTGGTGGCAAAGGGCACGTAAAAGGTCCAGCCTGTGTCCACCCCGCCCAGGCCCACAGATACAAGCGCTAACAGGCCTCCGGCCATATAGCAGTACCAGGAGAGAAGATTTATCTTTGGAAAGGCTACGTCCCTGGCGCCTATCATAATCGGCAGGAAAAAATTACCGAATATTGCCGGCAGGCCGGGGATGATAAAAAGGAAGATCATAGTGACCCCATGCAGGGTGAGTATGCGGTTGTAGGTGTCACTGTCCATATACTGCATGCCGGATTTTAAAAGCTCCAGACGCATTAGTGTGGCCAGAGTAACCCCAAAGAAAAAGAATACCAGCATGGCGCACATATACATTACGCCGATACGCTTGTGATCTGTGGT
>CAZRWX010000032.1:7517-18335 GCA_964603925.1 uncultured Bifidobacteriales bacterium
CCTGCCACAAATATGCCTGTGACAGCCAGTATAATGCGGTTTACCTGCAGCACATAAGTGCGGCCCTTGGGGTCGTAGGAGTAGCAGATACGCTGGACCTTTTTCATAAAAGAGCGTACATTACCCTGGGCCGCGTCATAGACCGCCATCTGCAAATCCGAGGGCAGGAAATCCTGACCGTTGATATAGCGAATAATCTGCCCCCGGGGCGAAAGCGCTATAAGCACCACCGGGTGTACATACTCACCATTTACTTTAGCAAAGTAGTACCCCACAGATTGAGTAAGTGCCGCAATGCTGAGGGAATCACCGGTTAAAAACATCCAGCTGTCAATGGGTATGCTGTCGTGTACCATTTGACCAACCATATGGTCCCGGGCATTGCGGGCCAGACGCGGGGTCTCTGTATGGTCAAAGCTTACGGTTAATATGCGGTAGCCGGGTCCGGGTTTGTTATCGCTTAAGTTTATGGCTTTAGCTATGGAACGTAGGTAGGGGTGACACACGCTGGCGCAGCGGTAAAATACTATGGAGAGCAGGACGGGGCGATCCAACAGGTCCTTAAGCACAACTGTGTCGCCGGTGTGGCTTACAAAAGAAAGGTTTAAGGGGATAGTGTCGCCGGCGTGTTCGGTGAGAGACTGGGCGTTGCCTGGTGCATTGCCCAGAATAAGGACACCCGTCAGGGCAAAACAGAAAACCCATGAAGGCAGGTGTATGTTCATAGCTGGAACTCCATTGAGGCTTGTAAATCCGGATCACCGGTGGGAACCATGGAGTTGCTCCTGATAAAGCGGGAGCCTGCACCAATCATTACACCCGCCATCAGCAACAGTATGCCGGCTTCCATAGCCCCAAAAACCGGCCGGGCAGGTGAATAATTTGGATAAATCAGCCAGTATAAGTCCAGTACCTGGCCGCCTATTATTAACCAGGACGCTATGGCCAGGGTGCGGCCGTTCATTTTAGCGCGCCTGGGCAATAAAAGTAAGAAGGGGACCACAAAACGCACTATGGCTAGAATAATAGAGACCTTTAACCAGCCGCCCTGGAGACGGTGGTGAAAAAACGTTGTCTCTTCTGGAAGATGACCATACCAGATAAGCATGTATTGACTGAATGCTATGTAGGCCCAAAAGCAGGTAAAAGCGAACAACAAAGCACCCAGGCTATACAAGTGCTGATCCCTGATGGGGGTATCTTTGAATAATACGGTATCTTTTAAGGAAAGTGTCCATAAAGTGATAACGGCCAGGCTCACCAGTACAACTCCGGAGAATACATAAACGCCGTATATGGTACTGAACCAGAATGGGTCCAGACTCATAAACCAGTCAAAGGAGCCCAGGGTAAGGGTGAGTGCGAATAGGGGCATAAAAATGGCCCCGTGTTTGCGAAGGCCCGCTCTTATGGTATCGGCCTTTTGCGGAAATTTGTCCTGATCCAGACTTTTATTTAAAAAATAACGCGCATACCATACCCAGATAAGGAAGTACACGGCGCTGCGTATATAAAAGAACGGAAGGTTAAGATAGGCACCCTTACTTTGCAGAACCTCTGAATGTGATACTGTATCGGCGTTAAGCCAGGTATAAAGCTGGTAGCGGGAATTTAGCCAGGCAAAAGCCGCAATAGGCAGAAATAATGCCGCTGTTATTGCCATGGGTGCTGTTACCATTTCGCCTGCACGCCGCAGTATGACTGACCAGATTGCGCGTGTGAGATGCTGCAGGGCAACAAAAAAGATAGCGCCCACTACCACCGACCATAATAGAGCATAGCCCAGAAGGTAGGCATAAGCAAAACGCCTGGGTGTGCCCCCAAAAAGATACCCCAGCATAATGAGGCCCAATCCCGCACCAGTGAGTATCATGGCAAAAGTCCCTACCTGGGAAGCTATTTTAGGAGTGGCTCTTACCACGCGTTCATTTGTCATTTCTTAAAATCCTTCGGTCGGGGGGCCAGCGCCCGTTGCAGGGCGCGTAGATAATTGACCGCGTGCCAGCGGTCAAGCTCTTCAATCTGCCTGGCGTAAGAGGGCATTTTGCCTTTGCCTTTGGTAATTATATGATAAATGCTGCCGTCTGGCAGAGCACTGGCTGCCTGTGTGTGTAGTGATGGCGGTGCGGGGAAACGCTCGGGACCTATTACACTGCCGTTGCCCTCACCCATAGGGCCGTGGCATACTGCACAAAAGGTGTTGTATATATGCTGGCCGCGTTTAAGGCTCTTTTCTGAAATGGTCATGGGGTTGGAAAGCCCTAAACCTGCCGCAGTTACCCCTGCCTCCCCGGTATCGGTAATGGCATAGGGCTTATAACTGCGCGGGTATGTGCCTGCTACCGGTGAGCGGGCGCTGATTATGTCCTCCCCCAGATCGGTACCATATGTGCCCTGGGCTTTGGCTTTAGGCTGCATGGTCATGTCATTAAAAAACGGTATGTAGGGCACAGCTACAAGTACCAGCGGTATGGCAATGGCCGAGATTATCATGGTTACCAGTATGCCGCGAAACAGCGCATCGGGAAAGACCGGCTGTTTTTCAAGTTTTGCCATGAGGAAGCTTTGGAGGAACTTAATCATTTTAGAATTAAGATTTCTGATCTTCGATTTTAGAAGTTTTTGAACTGCGAACGGTTTTCTGATTTAAATTAAGGTTTCTTTCAGCAGTTTTCGCGCTTTTTGTAAAGATTGCGATAAGTTCGTCATTTTCGGACATAGCTGAAAGTATTATGTCTTCAGACTGATACAGCTTTGCTCTATGGATAATTTTTAGACAGGGCAGGGTTTCTCTTAATTCCTTAAGAACAATTTTAATTTTATGAATAAAATCTTTTAGTGACTCTGCTGCCTGAGCTTCGCCGTAATTTAATGCTGGTGATGAAGATGAACGCACAATTTGCCCAGCCAGATTATTACCAGCTCTGGTATTTGGCATTTCTTCTGAAAGCTCAATAATCTTAACAGCAAAGTTAATCAGCCTTTCTTCCAGTTCCTGTTTTTTATTATACATAGTATTCACTTTTTTTAATTGTTTAAATTTTCCTGTTTCCCAGGAGTGGTACTTCTAAAATCTCAAATTTAAAATCAGAAATCTTAAATGAATTTTCTATTCTCAAGTCTTTTTTAAAGTTCAGGTACATATCGCAGTTATTCATCCTCTAAAATTCTAATATCTTCACAGCCGCTTTCTTCCAGCAGTTTTCTGGCTGTTTCATCATCGTAATTTTCGTCATCAGCTCCAATGGCAATGCCAAAGCGGTGACTGGTAACCTCCGCCATGGCGCCGCTTTTATAAAGAGGCGATGACCACTTGCCCAGGCGCCCCAGAACAATTACGCAACCCATGGCGGTAAGGGCCGCAAAAAGTACAAAGACCTCAAAGGTTATGGGTACAAAAGCCGGCCAGCTGTTCATGGGCTTACCGCCTACTAGTATGGGGTAATCTATGGCGCTCATCCACCACTGCATTACAAAACCCATGACGGCACCCGCCAGCCCCAGGGTTAAGACCAGGAAAGGTACAGGAGAGCTTTTAAGACCCATGGCCTCATCCAGACCATGAACGGGGTAGGGCGTGTGGCAGTCCCATTTTTTAAAACCGGCATCGCGTACCCTTTCGGCTGCTTTTATAAATACATCGGGGGTGTCATATATACCTATGAGGCCTTTTTTAGTGGTATTAACCGGCATTTGGCCCCCCTCCCGGTGAAGGATGGGAGTGATTATGAAGGGGTTGGGCCCCAGGCAGAGCGCTTTTACTTTCTGCCATTGCCACTGTGGGCAAAAATCGGCAGAATAACAGCATGAGAGTAAAAAACAAACCAAAGCTGCCGATTAAGAGGCCTAAGTCTACCAGAGTGGGCTTAAACATGCCCCAGCTAGCGGGCAGGAAATCGCGGTGCAGGCTGGTGACTATTATGACAAAGCGCTCCAGCCACATTCCCAAATTAATGAGAAGTACAACAGGATACATATACAGGGCGCTGCGTCTTATTTTTTTTATCCATAAAAGCTGGGGTATAAAAACATTGCAGGTGACCATGGTCCAGTAAGCGGGGGCATAAGGGCCGAAGGCGCGGTTAAAAAAAGCAAAGCGCTCAAAGGCAGAACCGCTGTACCAGGCCACAAAAAGCTCAATGGCATAAGCGTACCCCACCATAAAGGATGTAGCTATAACCACCTTGTTCATGGACTCCAGGTGGCTGTCGGTTATGATATGCTCCAGGTGGAACATTTTACGCAGTACTATAATTACAGTGGCCACCATGGCAAACCCAGAGAGCACAGCGCCGGCTACAAAATAAGGCGGGAAGATGGTGGTATGCCAGCCGGGTATTATGGAAACGGCAAAGTCAAAGGAGACTACACTGTGTACGCTTAATACCAGTGGTGTGGAGATGCCCGCAAAAAGCAGATAGGCTTTTTCATAATGCTGCCAGGCGCGGTTACTGCCGCTCCAGCCTAAACTGAGTATACCGTATATAAGCTTGCGCAGCCAGTGGCTGGCTCTGTCCCTGACAGCGGCCAGGTCGGGCAACAGGCCCGTATACCAAAACAGGGCGCTGACCAGCCCGTAGGTGGAGAAGGCAAAAACATCCCATAACAATGGTGACCTGAAATTGACCCACATGTCCATGTGGGAGGGAGCGGGCAAAAGCCAGTAAGCGGCCCGCCAGGGGCGGCCGGTGTGTATAAGAGGGAACTGTATGGCGCAGACCACGGCAAAAAGTGTCATGGCCTCGGCAAAGCGTGCTATACCGTTGCGCCAGCGTTGCCGTAATAAAAACAGTATAGCACTAATTAAGGTGCCCGCGTGGCCGATACCAATCCAGAAAACCATATTGACAATACCAAACCCCCAGCCTACGGGCATATTGTTGCCCCAGGTGCCAATACCGCCAAAAACAGTGATGCCCATACATAAGCCAAACACCGAGGCCAGAGTACCGGTTATGGATATAGCCACCCACCACAGACGTGTGGGGAATGTCTCCAGAGGACGGCAGATGTCTGCGTCCAATTGCTGGATTGTGGTGGCAAGATTTGTGTTATTATCTGTCATATGAAATAATTAATAGGCTCCGAATGGTATTTCGACCATTTCCCAATATATGGTACTGGGCGAAATCTCGTTTACCGTGGTATCTTTTACCTTTTTATATTCAAGACTCCAATTGTGAAAACATAATAAACTTTCTTGGAGGTAACCGAAAGGAGATTTCTCCCATGTATCGGTTTTATTGTACTGGTCGAAATGACAGATTGATGTCGTCTGCATATTTGTCTTCATGAATGCCCGCCCTTGCTGCTGCCCATGAAGGGGTCATTCCATATTTTACCTAAGTATGTAACATTGGGGCCTATGTTGAGTTCATCTAAAAGAGTATATGCTCTGCCTGAGCGCAGCCATTTAGACACACGGCTGTCCGGGTCGTTGGCGTTGCCGAAGGCAATGGCGCCGCTGGGGCATACCTGGGCGCAGGCGGGCAATACTTCACCGTCTAAAAGGCGCTGGCCCTTGTTTTTGGCTTTGAACTTGGCCTCGTTTATGCGCTGCAGACAGAAGGTGCACTTTTCCATGACGCCTATGGTGCGAACTGTGACCTGGGGGTTGAATATCAGCTCCTGTACCGGCTTTTTTAACAGACGTTTTTGATAATTAAAATAATTGAATTTGCGGGCTTTAAATGGGCAGTTGTTGGCGCAGTATCTGGTGCCCACACAACGGTTGTAGGCCATTTCGTTAAGCCCCTCTTGGCTATGGGCGGTGGCCGCTACGGGGCAGACACTCTCGCAGGGGGCGCTGTCGCAGTGCTGGCACAGCATGGGCTGATGCTCTAAGCGTGGGGAATGCTCCGGACCGGTAAGGTAAGAGTCCAGCCTAAGCCAGTGCATGGCGCGGCCCCGGAGTACTTCGGCCTTACCTACAACAGGTATATTATTCTCCATCATGCACGACAGTTGACAAGCCCCGCAGCCTGTACATTTATGTTGATCTATAGCCATGACCCACTTATAGCCACCGGTAAAATCGTGACCGGGATAAAGAGGCGCCTTATGGGGGCGATGGCGGTGTTTCTGGATGATTTTTGGATTCTGGATAAAGTCTTTTTGCGAAGCGGAAAGAATAAGGGGGCGGTCATGCAGAGAAAACTCTGTCTGGGTACGGGCCAGGGCATAGGTGACGCCGGTTTTAACTGCTTTTACATTTGAGCGCTTGCCGCTGCCTGAGGGCAAAAGCGGCGGGCAGCGGTAGCCTTTGTTTTTACACAGGGAGCCCCCGGCCCAGCGGCCGTGACCCATAGTGGTATGTATAAGGCCGGGCGCCACACCCTGCTGAAGAAGCACAGGCATGGTAAAAGACTGATTGCCGGCGGTGATTTTGATTTCGTCGGCTTGTTTGAACCCCAGCTCTTTTGCTGTAACTGGGCTAATAAGGGCAACGCTGTCCCAGGTAAGCTTGGTAACCGGGTGGGGCCACTCCTGCAGCCAGGCATTATTGGCGAGTGAGCCTGTGCCCACAGCGTGGTGTGGGGCCACAACCAGCTCCAGGCCCTGGCCGACGGTACTGGTAGGGCCGGCCAGGCCCTGTGCTGTGCCCTCGTTTATAACGGGAGCACAGACATAACCCGGGGTACCTGTCACACCAATTTTAAGAGCCTCTACCCAGGAAATGGCAGGGGCAGTTGCAGGAAGAATATGTGTATGCCAATGGGCCATAAGGTACTTATGCCAGGATGGGGCCTGTATGGTAGCATTGCTTATACCCGCCCCCTTTAATGCCTCCAGCCCTTTGGCCCAGGAAAGGAGTGAGGACTCCTGCTGACGGGTATTGTGCAGGGGCTGGATAACGGGTTGACACAGGGAGTATACGTCATTGACAGGGCTGGCGTCGTTCCAACTCTCCAGGTAATGGTGGCTGGGCAGCGCCAGTGTACATGTAGACAGGGTCTCATCCATATACAGACCGTGACCGACAACAAGAGCGCATTTAGCAAGGAGCCGGTTAAAACCTGAACCGGGCCAGTGATAGACGGGGTTCACGCCCATAAAGATAACGACTTCGGGGGACTCCGATAGAGAGTGTTTGATTTCTTCCAGGGAATTTGGTGTAAGCGTATGGGGGTTTTGATCCCACATCATGGTATAGCCCATGGCCTCCAGCTCTTTATTTAATAATGAGGTAAGCGCATGAACCTGCCCGGGTAAGTGACTGCCCGCTATCACCAGGGACCTTTGATGGTTAGTTTGTAAATCTTTAACTAATTGCAGTGCTGTGCTAAGAGGAACTGTGGAGGCTGAACAGAAAGAGTGTAAATCTTTTTGATTGCCCTGGAGGGCTTTGAGAAGGGCTGATGCAAAGGCCCCTATACCACTTGGCCCCAGGGGTATACGAATGTCGGCCTGGGTGCCTGTAAGACTGAAACCACCCTCGGCGGCATAATGTCTTAATGGAGAATGATTATTAAGGCTCCTGGCTCGTGCAAGCTGGGCGGCTGCCTGCAGACCGTCCCCGTCAACACCCAGAAAATCACAGTCCAGGCTTAATAAAATAGAAGTGTGGTGCAGACGGTAGTGATAGCGGCCGTGCATATTATACAGACTGTTTAGAACTTTTTGCCTCCCCGGATTAAACAGCGGATCGTAAACCTGATGCCGCAGGTGGGGGCATAATTTTTTGAGATCGCCTAACAGGGCTTGTGCTGAGGGCCCCAGGCTGGGATTAGTAATAATAAGAGCGCGCTTTGCCTGGGAAAGAGCCTCTATAACTTTGGTATTTGCCTGGCTCCAGGTAATTGTGCTGCCTTTATATACTGGTACGGTCAGGCGGTCAGGGTCGTAGAGGCCAGGAAGAGACGCCTGCATCTGGGCGCTGGAAGCCCCTAGATTTAAAGGATGATTGGGGTTGCCGTCTATTTTGACCGGGCGGCCGTCTATTACTTTAACTACAGCTCCGTATGGTACCCCGCCCCAGGCAGTTGAGTCCAGCCAGGTGGTAGAATAATACAAGGCCTGGCCGGGCTTCTGGTACTCAGGCGGTTGTACGCGGCTTACAATGTGTCGTGGCGGTTTACGTTTGCAGGCCATTAAAGCGCCGGCGGCAGCAGCCCAGGCACTCATACCTTTGAGCACTTGCCGGCGGTTAAGGGAGCCTGATGAATTGGGCTGTGAACCAGGGCCTAATTTATGATTTTGATGCTTTTTCATAATATTAGCGATGACACGCTGAACAATTTAAAGGACCGCGGGTTGCTGCCTGCTGACCCTCAAGAGGGGGCTTTTTGTGGCACTGAAGGCACCAGCCCATGGTAAGGGGGTAGGCGCGGTATACGCGTGCCATATCGGCAACCTGGCCGTGACATTCGGTGCAGTCCACATTGCGCGCAATATGCCGGGAGTGATCGAAATAGGCAAAATCTGGAATATCGCACACCTTCTGCCACTTAACGGGTTCTTTATTGTCCCAGTGGGTCTGTAGTTTGACAAACTCTTTGCGCAGATTGCCGTCTTTGTCCTTAGGCTTGACCTGAGAGTGGCAGTTAAAGCATACAGCCAAAGGCGGTACAGTAGCCTGGGCACCAGACTCTGCCCCGGTGTGACAATACATGCAGGGTACGGCCATGTCGCCGGCATGCAGTTGATGGTTGAAAGCTATGGGTTGTTCGGGCTCGTAACCAACCGATACATTGGGCGGCCATAGAGCATAAAGCCCAAAGGCGCCCCCTACAGCCAGAGACAATAACAGGGTGGCCCCGAAGGCATAAATGCGACGGTCGAAATCCCTGTTAAACATCTTTTAGTAAAAACTCCTGATTAGACCCCGAAAAAACACTGAACTCTGGATTAAATTTAAAATAGTGTAGAGCAAAACCCGTGGAAAACATAAAAAAGAAGCGTTTTAAGGCAATATTTTAGGTAATATTACCCAAATAAGGTGGCAGACAAAGGAGCGCGGCTGGAGAAATAGACTCAATTTGCTAAACGCCTAATCTTTTATCATTAATGGAATGGCCATTAATATTAAGCCAATTTCTTTGAGTGTAAATTATTCATCTCTGTTATTAACTGGTGATGTAAGGCCACAGCTTAATTATACATAATGAATATGGGTCCTGGTCTTTCTGTATGCTATAATGTTTTTTTTTGAACCGCGAAGGGCGCGAAGGACGCTAAGGGGCGTTTATTATACAAAAACAGTATAATAAGTCTTCGCGCTCTCCTCGGTGGTCATGAGTATCGGTGATACCGGTGTGTGGAGTTTTGGCCTGGCACCCTAAGGCCGGGTTTTATAGTTAGCCGGGCATTTTCATTAGCTCTGAGACTTCAAGTGTGCCGCCTGTATCCAGGAATGGGCATTTTTTAGCAATGGAAAGTGCAGACTCCATGGATTCAGTCTCAATTATTGTAAAGCCAGACATGGTTGTTTTGCCTCCGCTGGTGACAGAACCGTCTGAATTAACGGTGCTTGTATCCTTTAAGGGGTTAGCGGGGCTGACAGCTGAACTGCCCAGTGAGGTCATCCACTCCATATATTTTGCCATGTGTTGCTGACCCTCCTGGGGGCTGGATGGCTTGTTACCACCGAGATAAGTTATGCAATATTGAGTCATTTCTAAGTCTCCTGGTTAAACTGATATTCCATGGATATGTCTTGAGTAAATTAATACGGGGTATTGTTACTAATGGACTAAGTGGATCAGGTGTCCCGCGGTCTACTGGTAAAAAATTAAAACCCAAGTTTAATTTACTGGGACTGTGACAGAGTTTTAAAAATTAAGTAAAAACCCGCCGCCATCAGATATAGATACCTTTTGCTCTACCGGATCCCGGTCTCTGCCAAATTCGTTTTTTTCATCGCTATTTGCTGCCACTCCGGGCAGCGTTTTGATAATTTGAGAGACATAGCCTTTAGCAGCCGGCGCGAGATAGATGTTCCTTCTGCTGAGGTGGTATGTATCTGTGGCCTCGTGACTGCGATTGACAGGATGCGGGAGTAATGCCCGATGAGCGGTTTTTTACCTGCTAAAGATTGCTTAACATCTTTATGCCTGCTATGTTATGCCTGCCTTTTTATGCAGCGATCTTAATAGATTTAATTGATGTTTTTATCTCTTGCCCGATTAAATCATTCTGAATTTCTAAATCAAAATGAGATTGAAGGTTCATCCAAAATTGGGCGGAGTTACCAAAAAACTTCCCCAGCCTTAAAGCGGTATCAGCCGTTATACTTCTTTTCCCGTGCACAATTTCATTTATTCGTCTGGCTGGGACATTAATCTCTTTGGCAATTCTATACTGGGAAATATTAAGAGGTAATAAAAATTCTTCCTGTAGAATTTCGCCGGGATGTATAGTTTTTATTTTTTTAATCGTCATAACGGCCTCCTAGTGATAATCAATAATGTCTACATTCGATGCGTTTGAGTTCTCAAATGAGAAACAAATCCTCCATTGATTATTAATTCTTATGCTATACTGGTTTTTTCTGCTGCCCTTTAGCTTTTCTAAATTATTTCCTGGGGGCAATTTTAAATCATTAATATCTATAGCTGCATTAATTAAGAGTAATTTTCTATAGGCTAAATTTTGCATATTTTGGGGTAATTTTTTAGAAAACCCCCTGTTAAATATCTTCTCTGTTTCTTTTGAACTGAAGGTAATGATCATCTCTATTTATAATAACACATTGCGTTAATAATGGCAAGCGTTATTATATATTTTAATCAGATCTGGCATAACTTATGTTGTCAGTATGCAATACTGTTAAATGCTCAAGTGCAAATAACAATATTAAAAGGACACGTTGGGGCGGAA
>CAZRWX010000032.1:18345-21874 GCA_964603925.1 uncultured Bifidobacteriales bacterium
ATTTTCTATAGGCTAAATTTTGCATATTTCGGGGTAATTTTTTAGAAAACCCCCTGTTAAATGCTCAAGTGCAAATAACAATATTAAAAGGACACGTTGGGGCGGAATATGATATTCAATTTAGACCTCTCTGTTTCTCCCTGTTCACCTGGCAGTAAAGACCGCTCATAGAAGTCTTCTGTGTAACCGTTAATGCTTATCCACTCAATACCAAGGGATAAAGAAAAGATATATTTACCTTTTGCGTAAGGAACTTTTTTGCCTGCAACAGCCGTAAACTTTGCAAACCTGATATCTTTAAAATTTGAAATAAAGTCGCCCGGCGCCAGGTCAACCCTAAACTCTATGTTGCTGTTTTTAGCCGGTGACCACCCTGTGTAATCTTTATCGGTACGGTCTCTTTTTATACTTATAAACAGGGTGTTTTTAATATCATCATGTAAATGGAGTTTGCCGCCCATACGATAGCTGGTGGAGAAGTTAGATTTATCACCCAGGGCTTCCCCTTTTAATTTCATTTCACCCTCGAACCAGTGGTCGGGATAGAGGTTGTTGTTGAGAATATGGTAATTACCATAGTTAAGCAGGAAGCCGCCATAAAATACCCCTAATATTTTGCCTGTATTGTAATCACCAAGGAAGGCTTTGTTACCCAGAAAAAAGGATATAGCGCCAGGATCCGGGAACCCGGCGCTTACACCTCGAATGATGCCTGTTTGTATTGCCACTTCGCCTTCATTTGCATACCACTGTGGTTGTTCATAATAGAGATAAGCGCCTAAAAGAGGCATGGGATTGGTGCTGACTTCCAGCCGCAGGCTGCGGGGTTTATGGAAATTTTTGAGCATATATGAATAGGTACCCTGCTCAGCATCCACATCTAATATCACTGGTTTTTCATTAATCAGGGAGGTATTAAAACCCGCATAGGTCAGGTAAGCGTCCAGACAGATATCGGCGGATTTAGAGTTTTCCGCAAAATTAAAGACCCAGGATTTGGAAAAGGCAATGGTGGAAAAGAGAAGAATTCCTGAGAAAAAGATTCTATAAGCAATTTTACTATAGGGTGTATTCATGGAGATTATTTTACACTAAAAAATTAAGAATCGCAATACTTATATAATTTCTCTGAGCCAGGCAGAAGACTCTTCAATTCGAATAATTGGCTAATTAAGGCTAAAAAAGCGGGTTTCTGCGAAGAGTGTCGTTTGTAAATTGCCTGGTTGGCAATCAAATAACCTTTTGCACAAATAGCTTTATTTAACAGGTACAAGGTTGATACGTTTTATAAACTTCCCGGAGGCAGTTTTAACCAGGTAAATGCCCATAGGGATGTTTTATGTTCCCGGCAGCCTGTTACCGGTCAGGCTATAATAATGCCTGCCTTCACTTGTTCCTATGGAGTGCCGTGGGATAGCTGTAGAGTGCAAAACTTTGTTGAATGCTCCTTCTTATCCGACGATCAGCAGAGCCAGGTATGGAATGACATTGAAGACCAGAAAGATGATTTTGAACAACCCGAGAAAGGAGTACATGATTACATTGAAGGTTTCTCTGGGAATAGGAAACCATTTACTCTGCGTACGGTATACCAAATCCGGGGCCACTTTAAACATTAAGGTCCAGAGAAATAACAGGGCCCCGTTTATGATTGTGCACCACATAAAGAAAGTTTTGAGTGCCTGAATATCCATGACGTCCCTCCTTTATCTTTTTGCATCCAACGAGAGTTTCGGATAACCTATTACATCAGATGAAATTCCTGTTTTAAAAATATTTTTGTTTAAATTTAATTCCAAGTTTAATCTATTCTCTCTACGCTCTTTAGTCCAATATTAGCAAATTATACCACTAATTTGTCAAAACGCTCTCAAAGTCATATTTAAGCCATCTCCAAATGAGCCTGCTGATTTTAAAGGTGAAATCCTAAGCCCCAGATCTAACGACAGGGGTAATATCCGTGGAGACAGCGCAGTTTTAACAAATATTGCTCCAACGAAGGTGGTGTACACCTATGATATACCGGATTATGAAATTGGTACTTTTACTGCAGAAGTTGGGGAGTTTGAGCAAAAAACCATAACCATACAACTTTCCAAAGACCAACAGCAACAATGTGCCAGCGGCACCTTGCTGTCTCCTGACGGCATTGCCTATGCTCAGGGCAATTTATAAGAAAGACAGGGAATTTTCGATATCGGTGAACTCTGTGTTGGCATCAAAGTATTTTTCTAAATCCGTAAACTCGATTTGAATGTCCAGATTATTTCGCACGAATACCAGCTGCTTAAATTTCAAATCAATTCCTATGTAGTTTCCTTGATACAACATTGTGCCCAGCGTAACTCCGTTTTTGACAAATACGGTATCGCTGAGAAATGAAATCCCAGGCATGGATTGGGATGCGTCCTCCTTTATCATATTGATAACCTTAGGTATATCCGAAGTGCCGCTATGGTGGGAAATGATCACGGTCACATTAGCGCTGAAGTTTTCCCTTGGGGTGTTTTTGGATACCAGATCAATAAGCATGTCGCCAAATTTTTGGTCCAGCTTGCTATCCCAGGCCGGCGGCAGAGACAACGAGAATTTTGCGTCGTACTGGTAGTAGATGGAGTTTTTGATTTCTTTGGGCTTGGAATTGTCGGGGCTTGAGAGACAGCCCGCCAATATCAGGGTCAGGAAAATTAAGCTGATTGGTTTTGCCATTTTATAGTCCTTTTTTTCCTTATTAAGGTAGTCACTTAAAAATATATGTAAATAAGGTAAATATCTTCTGGTTTTTCGTATCTTTTCTCAAATTAGCAGCCATTTAGTCCTTCTTTATAATAGCTTCAGCGTATTTTTCAGAAATAAATGACTATCGTTTTTTGCTTTTATTTGGTTGGTGAGGTATTGGTTCAATTGAGCCTGCACTGGGCGGCTTTGGGACTATTGGTGCTGCCTTTTTTTTTGCAGCCTTTTTAACACGAATTTTGCTGCCGCCAATATCCTTGTTATTTAAATTTTTGACTGCGGCTTTGGCATCTCCTGGTTTTGACATTACCACAAAAGCAAACCCCTTTGACCCACCGGTTTTTTTGTCTAACACCAAGTCACAAGCTTGTACGGTGCCAAATTCTCCAAAACATTGCTTTAATTCTTCTTTGGTGGTTGTGCGGGCAAGATTACGGATTAGTAATTTCATGAGTTAATACTTCCTAAGGTGTAAAGTGAATGGGCTGAAGTTTATTCTAGTGCTTTGGCTCATACCACAGGATTAAGTGGCCTTTGATAAAAATAATAATTGTTATCTGACTAATGATAAACCGGTCGGGCTTTTCTCCGTAATAATGTCTGCTGAGCGTTCTCAAATCCTTCGGTACTTCGTCCCGCATCCTTCGACTATCCCGCTTACAGCGGGACGTTCCGGCCTGCGTCCGCCACGGTGGACTTCGTGCCGGCGCCGGCTGCCATTTTATCCAGCGCCTGGGGTGATCCGCTAAAAAATTGATAGCGTTTGCCGGCATCCAGTACCTTTTTAACAACC
>CAZRWX010000033.1:0-12135 GCA_964603925.1 uncultured Bifidobacteriales bacterium
CATAGTCTGCCAGCTTTTTTTCTAAAGCTGTGGTTACGCCCAGGAAGTATATGTGTATCATAATGGCTAATTACTCAAAGTAATATTGGAACGTAGAAAAACACAGAAAGGCATAAGACTCATACCGGGCACTTTAATCTGTAGATTAACCTGTATGGGCACCTGGACTGTGCTGGCAGGCGGACGGCCCAGTACATTTGACTCCATATTCAAGGGTACCATAACTACCTTTACAGTGCCGCTGTTCAGCTTATTCAGGATGTCCCTGCCGGATATGGACTGATAACTCCACATTTTTGGCAGAACGGGTGATATCTCCAAATCTGTAACAACTGTAGAACCAAAATTTGCCACCTGCAGCCTTAATTTTATAGGATCCCGGTAATCTACCTTAATATCTGCATCAACCAGTACAACGCTAATACGGCTGTGAAGGGCAATTAAGTCCCCCAACAAGGCTTCTTTGTTCAGCTTCCAGTTCATGGAACTGTTGGAAACACCCCATTTAGCCATTTGCCGGTTGATGTGATCCATTTTACTGTGAAGGTCATTCAGATGCTTAAGATATGTTTCAGAATCTATGGGATTAAGAAATGGAGTTTTGGCAGCGGAGAGTCTAAAAGCCTCCATGGCCTTAGCCACAGACATGTTTTCGCTCACTTGTATCCCCGTTTGCCCCGCGCCGCCCTTTGAGGGTTGCAGCCAGAATTGATAGGAAGCCGGGTTTTGCGGGTTTAACACATTTAACAGGGTGCCATCCCAAATTAAGACACCATCACGATGCGCCCCCTCTGGACCGTTACGCCGTAAAAAGTAAAGGGGTATTTTCTGACTCATGGCCCCCAGTATAGGGAACGCTGTCTTTATAGAATCGAGACCGCCTTTAAGGTTATCATCCACTATAATTACCGAAGGTGCATGATCTTTAATTTCCGCTTCCAGAGTTTGCGCGAACCCGGGGGTCAGCGTGCTGGAGGGTGCCACTACACGCTGCCAGGGCACCGGACCTAAACCCACAGAGGAGCTGAACCTAAACTCTACTACTTTATAAAAACGCAGATGATATAGATAACTGCACACACTTTGTGAGGGGCTGTTTTCATGACCCAGTACCAGAGCAACACTGTCACGCGCCAGCTGTTCAGCCTTGAACTGAGCCAGGCCTAAATCTAAAGGGTAACCCCATAAAGTAGGGGTAAATGCCCATAAAGGCACCATCAAGAACCAAAACCTGGGGTTGGCTCCATAAAAAAATTTAAATAATTTCAGGCTGAAATTTTTTGACATCTGGGGTTCACGTTTATCGTAAACTCCGTTTTTTTAAAGAAAAAGGCAAAAACTTTAACCAAATTCACTAACTATTTTATAAATCCGGAGTTTGGGTTTTTGAGATTTTTTACTGTCTGCAAAAAATACTTGAAATTTCTAAAAACTTTCAAGATAATGGTTTAGGTCTCAATAACGCGTCCTTAATAAAGGCCGCAATGACCGGGTGATTTACATAAGGCAGGGCGTGCTATGTTAACTACTGGTGAAGTTGCAAAATTGTTTCAAGTATCCGCTCAAACAGTCATCAACTGGCTGGATCAGGGCCGTATGCCCTTTGAGCGCATTGGCAAAGGCCCCCGTCGTCTTACAGAGGAGAGCGTACTTAATTACATAAACGAAATCGGCATTTCGGTTGAAGCCCTGGAGAGCACCATATACGATAAAACCCTGCGTATGGCCACAGCAGCCAAAACTGAGCAGGACGACCCCGCCGCTGCCCTTCTCAACCCAAAGCTTAACGTTATGGCCTGGACAGAGGGCCTCAGGAATATTACCGGCTTCAGCGCTATGGACGTCCTGGGCAAGTCCATTTCCCATATTGTATCAGGTCCCCAGGGCCGCCATCAGCCTATAGACGATATACTTAACAACGGGCCGTGGGAGTCAAACTACTGCAAGGCAGAGGTTACCATCAACGCCAAAAACGGCAAAAGCGCCAGTTACCGCCTTACTGCCAGCAAGTTTTTCGTACAGGACCGTCAGGGGGGCTTCCTCCTGGTTTTTTATTAAGCGAAATCCGCCAGTACCCTCAAATTAGCTTCCTTCCCCAAGGTACTGGTAAGCAGGGTTTCAAGGCTTTGTGTTTTTATCTACAATGTGATGACCACACTCAGATTTTTCCCGCTCTCCACACGCACACTTCGGCTTAGTGCCAAAGTTACCGTACAACCGCCGGGCCAGGTATATACCGCTTATTAAAATAAGAACGGAGACAGCTAGAGCTTCCATACTACTCCTAATCTTTTATTACGGCGCCAGCCGGTTGATAAAATTCATAATTTATAATGGGGCGTCAGCCTGCTTTCGGCAGTCCTCCTTCAAGCTCGCATTTGCACTTCCACTAGAGCGTTGGCTCGGTTCATAATTCATAATTTCTATCATCCCACTCCCAGCAAACGTCCGCCCTGGTATATGACAAAGGCGGCTCCATAGGCCAGGGCTGTAGTATAGGTGAACTGAAAGACTGTCTCCCGCCAGCTGCCGGCCTCCCTGTGGAACACCGCCATTGCGCTCAGGCAGGGAGCATACAACAAAACAAAAACCATAAAACCCATAGCGACCAGAGGGGAATAGGCTGTATCCGCCTGCAGCCGGTGGCGTAGACTTTCGCTCTGTTCATCGACCTCCCCGGCGCTCATCAGGGTGCCCAGGGTAGAGACCACGACCTCCTTGGCAGCTAAACCAGAAATTAAGCCCACACCCAGACGCCAGTCAAAACCCAAGGGTTTGAGTACAGGCTCTATAAAGCGGCCCAGACGCCCGGCTGTACTGTGGCTTATTTTTTCAAAGGCCATTTGCCCCTCAAGCTCCAGCACCTTTTCTCTTTTAACATCTGCGGCATAGGCGCTTCTTTCAATAGATGTTATTTCAGCCTGGTAGTCCCGGGTATAAGTGTCGAGTTTGGGGAATGTCATCAGCGCCCACATTATTATGGATGCAGCCAGAATAAAAGTACCTGCTTTTTTTATATACATCCACGCACGCTCCCAGGTATGTATTAAAAGCCCTTTGGCTGTAGGCGCGTGATATGGGGGCAGTTCCATTATAAAGGGAGTGGCCGATTCTTTAAACCGGAACGCGGCCAATAACTTAGCAGCCGTGATAGCGGCCAGAATTCCAAGCAGATAAAGGCCGAACATAATATGGCCTGCCAGGTGAGCGGGCCAGAAAGCGCCGCAGAAAAGCACATATACAGGCAGCCGCGCCCCGCAACTCATGAATGTGTTAATATGCATGGTAATAAGGCGGTCGCGCCGGTTGCCTAAACTACGGGAAGCCATATATGCCGGTACAGTGCAGCCAAAACCTATAAGCATAGGTATAAAAGACTGACCGTGCATACCAAAGCGGTGCATGGTCTGGTCCATAATAAAGGCCGCCCGGGCCATATAGCCGGAGTCCTCCAGAAAAGCAATGGCTAAAAACAGTAATGCGATATTTGGCACAAAAACCAGAACCCCGCCCACACCACCAATAACGCCATCAATCAACAAAGAGCTTAAAAGCCCCGGGGGCAAAATGGCAGAAACGCTATCACCTAACAAACCAAATAATGATTCAATCCACCCCATAGGTATTTCGGCTAATGTAAATGTAAGGGTAAATACCAGCCACATGACCACTGCAAAAATGGGAATAGCAAGCAGTTTATTAGTCAGAACCTCATCAATTTTATCTGAGAAATCCTCCTTTAGGGCTCTTCCCTGCTCCACTACACCTTTAAGAAGTTCTTCAATATATACATACCGGTTGTCGGCCATGCTCCCGGCTACAGAATCTTTAAGAGAAGATCGCAGCTTCTGCCAGCTTTGCCGTCGCTGTTCCAGCAACTCAGCCTCTACCACAGACCCCTTAATACGCTTTTCTACGAGCTTTTGACCCTCCAGCAGCTTAAGGCTCAAGTAACGGGCGCTTACCCGGATAGGCATGTCAGGGTCCTTTACCGCTATGGCTGTCAGCTTTGCCAGCTCAGCCTCTATTTCATCATGATAGCGCATATTAAATACCGGACGCGGGTACTGGTAATAACCTGATATTACCTCCAGCAGGCCCTCTACTCCCTGGTTTTTGCGGCCTACAGTGGAGACTACAGGGCAATGAAGTTTTGCGCTTAAAGCTTTTTCATCAATGAAGATGCCCTTTTTTTCAGCTACGTCCTTCATGTTCAGACATACCACAACCGGCAACCGCAGCTCTAACAGCTGGATAGTGAGGTATAGATTACGGGAGAGATTTGAGGCGTCAATAACATTGATTACAATATCCGGACGGCTCTCCATAAGGTACTTGCGGGTTACCTCCTCATCCTGAGAATGGGCCGAAAGGCTGTATGTGCCTGGTAAATCTATCAGCGAAAAAAGCCTGCCGCCAAAGGAGCAGAACCCTTCCTTTTTTTCCACTGTTACACCAGGATAATTACCCACATGCTGCCGTGCGCCAGCCAGGGCATTAAATATGGTAGTTTTACCACAATTTGGATTGCCCGCCAGGGCCACCCGGTCTGGAGTATAAGGCGCGCCTTCAGATCTCAAAGGGCACGGGTCTGGTTTCATAATAGATTTGGGACGCTCTAAGCTACCAGGATTTTGCTTGCCATACCCTTGCCAATAGCCATTTTGCTGCCTTTAACCTTGATAATGACAGGCCCCGCAGTGCCAGCGCTAACCCGCTGCACACGCTCGCCCACCGCAAACCCCAGCTCCCGCAAACGAAAAACCATACTGCGTCCGCCTAAAAAATCTGTGATGCGGCGCTCTTCCCCTGATAGCATCATGGTCATGGGAATAGAATGCTTATGCTGTTGATCTGGTTTCATACTAATTCCAAAAAAGCTGTGTATCATGATAATTGAGATTAAGTCTCAATCTTAATTTAGCACAAAATAGTGCCTCTGTCAATAAAATAAACCCACCCTCATGTTTAACAGAAATTGACACTTTTATATCTTTCCCGCTCATTACATTTCGGGGTCTAAATCAAGACCCATGGCAAAGCCATTTTTTTAACAATTCAGCAAGGTTTACGGTATCTATGGCAAAACTCTTAAAAAAAGAACAATTATCTCCTCTGGTGTGGCGGTTCCGGCTGGAGGCCCCTCTTATAGCCAAAAAACGTAAAGCCGGGCAGTTTATTATTATGCGCCCCACCCTTACCAGTGAGCGTATTCCCCTGACCATTGCCAATGCCAACGCCCGGGAGGGCTGGCTGGAGCTCATCGTTCAGGTTGTGGGCAAAACCACCTCTGTTCTGGCTGGCCTCGATGTAGGGGCGGATATCCCTGACCTGGTGGGCCCATTGGGCAAACCCACTCATATTGAGAACTTCGGCAACTGCCTGTGTATTGGTGGTGGCGTGGGTATAGCCCCCCTCTACCCCATAGTTGCCGCTCTTCAGGAGGCCGGCAATAATGTTACCACAATCCTGGGTGCCCGCAATCAGGAGCTCCTTATACTGGAGCAGGAGATGGAGGCCAAATCTAATGCTTTTTACATAGCCACTGATGATGGTTCCAAGGGCAAAAAGGGTTTTGTATCCGATGTTTTTAATGAACTGATTAAAGGTGGTTCCAGGTTCGACTTTGCCGCCGTAATCGGCCCGGCCATTATGATGAAGGTAACCTCAGCTCTCACAGTAAGTGCCGGTATTCCTACCGTAGTATCCCTTAACCCCATTATGGTGGACGGCACAGGCATGTGCGGCGGCTGCCGCGTCAATCTGCAGGGCGAGACAAAATTTGCCTGTGTAGACGGCCCGGAGTTTGACGCTGCCAAAATAGACTGGGATCTGATGATCCAGAGGTTAAACAGTTACCGGGATTTCGAGCAAAAAAGTATGGAAGCCCACAAATGCAAATTGGAGAAAGCACAATGACAGACAACAAAGAAGCACCATTAAAAAGACCAAAACATTTAAAGCCTGTGCCCATGCGGGAGCAGGCCCCGGAAGTCAGGGCCCATAATTTTATTGAAGTACCACTTGGTTACTCCCAGGCCGAGGCCATGGAGGAGGCAAAATACTGCCTTCAGTGCAAAAAACCAAAATGTGTAGAAGGCTGCCCGGTCAACATCGATATTCCCAAGTTTATTAATCACATTGCTCAGGGGCAGTTTCAGGATGCCGCCATGTCATTAAAAGAGCAGAATGCCCTGCCGGCTGTTTGCGGCCGCGTTTGCCCCCAGGAGGAGCAATGCGAAATCAAATGTATCCTGGGCAAAAAGCAGACGCCTATCGCCATTGGCAACCTGGAGCGCTTTGCTGCCGACTGGGAAAGGGCTAATGTAAAAGAGCTGCAAAAGCCGGAAATTAAACCTTTAAACGGTAAAAAAGTAGGTGTTGTAGGTTCAGGTCCCGCTGGTCTCACAGTAGCGGGCGAGCTGATAAAAGAGGGTTTTGAAGTCACTGTTTTTGAGGCCCTGCACGAGGCCGGCGGTGTTCTGGTTTACGGTATCCCTGAGTTTCGTCTTCCCAAAGAAATCGTCAAAAAAGAAATCGGCTACCTGGAGAGCCTGGGCGTTAAAATAGAGCGCAGCTTTGTAGTAGGTAAAAGCCTCACTTTAGACGAGCTCATGCAGGAGGAGGGCTACGACGCCATATTCGTAGGCACAGGGGCCGGGCTTCCCATGTTTATGAATACCCCTGGGGAAAATGCCATCGGCGTTTATTCGGCTAACGAGTATCTCACCCGCAGCAATCTTATGAAAGCCTACGAGATAGACAGTGATACCCCCCTAATCCGCGGTAAACGCGTTGTCACCATTGGCGGGGGTAACGTGGCCATGGACAGCGCGCGCACAGCGCTTCGGCTGGGGGCCGACGAATCCATTATTGTATACCGCCGCGCCCGGGAGCAAATGCCCGCCCGTAATGCCGAAATCCACCATGCCGAGCAGGAGGGCATCAGCTTTAACCTTTTGTGCAACCCCATTAATATCATGTCCGACGACAAGGGCTTCGTCACAGGTATCCGCTGCCTCAGGATGGAATTAGGCGAGCCAGATTCCTCCGGACGCCGCCGCCCAGTGCCTGTAGAGGGCAGTGAGTTCGACATAGATTGTGATGTGGTAATTGTAGCCATTGGCAACCGCCCCAACCCCATTATCCAGCAGACTACTCCAGACATCGAGGTCAGCCGCTGGGGTACTATTGTAGCAAATGAGGAGGACGGCCGCACTTCCAAAAAGCACGTATACGCCGGCGGTGACATTGTTACCGGCGCTGCTACTGTTATTCTGGCCATGGGTGCAGGCAAAAAAGCCGCAAAAAGTATTATAGCGGACTTAACCTGACATTGTAAAACCAATAGTAAATACGTTCCTCAAGTAGATACAATTCTCAAGTAGATACGATTCATGAATCGTATCTACTTGATAAACAAAGACCATCAGCCGGAAATTCGGTTTTTAACAGACAGATTCCTATCTTTGGCAATATGCCAGACACTATACGTTTCAGTATATCCCTGCCCAAAGATCTGTTAAAGGAACTGGACAGTAAAAGTGTGCGCAAGGGTTACGCCTCCCGTTCAGAGTATGTGCGGGACCTGGTTCGGGAAAAAACAATCCAGGAAAAATGGCAAGCGGGGGAGGGGCCCGTAATTGGCGTACTCACAATTATATACGACCATCACCAGCCCAACCTTCTGTATAAAATTGCCGAAGCCCAGCATAACAAGCACCTTAACATACTATGTAACACCCATGTACATATAGATCATCACAATTGTCTGGAGACTATTTTCATAAAAGGCCGCCCGGGTGATATCGAAAACTTCAAGACACTTATCGGCGGCATTAAGGGCGTCAAATTCTCTGAGCTCACACGCGCTTCAGGCTTTGACTAACCCTCTTCGCTATTTCCTGGTAAACCCCGACCCCAAATAAAAAAACCGGAAACAATCTACGCTCCCGGTTCTTATTTCCTGTTTACGTTTGTAAGGCCAGTTCATGAACTGGCCCTACAAATAAAAATTATTCCCCGTCGTCGCCGATGGCCTCTGAAGGGCAACCATCGATTGCGCTCTGCATGGCCTCTATTTCTTCATCACCGTCGGGCTGCTTGAAAACGATGGCGTGGGACTCATCATCTGTCATTTTAATATTATCAGGTGCTTCGTCCTGACATACGCCGCACGCAGTGCACTCCTCATCTATATAATATTTGCCGTCTGCATTGTCGTCGTACCTGTTAGCTTTGTCTGCCATAATAATCTCCTTGTGAAAATGTTGAGACAATTATAACAATTATTTTATTGACCATCTTCCCTCTGCCTTTAAAAAAACCCGATTCAGTTCCAGATAACGAGCTTTATAAGCTTTTAAAATATGGTCTCGCGGGTTTTGCCACAATGACAAAATGTTGTCTATCTTCTAGCCCAAATCACAGGGATAACTTACATTTGCTCCAGCAAATTATCGCATAAACAAACTCAGGCAAGTATCATTTTGTCTGTCCTAAGGAGGCTGGCATGTCCAACACACAAAGAAAAATGGTGACTATAGACGGTAACGAAGCCGCCGGTTATGTTGCCCATAAAATTAACGAAGTCTGCGCCATTTACCCTATCACCCCCTCATCAGCTATGGGCGAGTGGGCTGATGAGTTCTCAGCCAAAGGCCAAAAGAACATCTGGGGCACAGTGCCCACCATCGCCGAGATGCAAAGTGAGGCCGGCGCCGCCGGTGCCGTACACGGCGCACTGCAGGCGGGTTCACTTACCACAACATTCACAGCCAGTCAGGGCCTTCTGCTCATGATTCCCAATATGTTCAAAATAGCAGGCGAGCTTACCTCCACCGTTTTCCATGTTACAGCCCGCTCAATAGCCACACACGCTCTGTCTATTTTCGGTGACCACTCAGACGTCATGTCTGTCAGGCAGACAGGCTGGGGTATGATGACATCAGCTTCCGTTCAGGAGGTCATGGATTTCGCCCTTATCAGCCAGGCAGCCACTCTGGAGTCCCGCATTCCCATCATTCACTTTTTTGACGGTTTCCGTACCTCTCACGAGGTGCAAAAGGTTGAGCAGCTCACCATGGAGGATATGCGCGCCATGATCAACGACGACCTTGTTTCCGCTCACAGGCAGCGGGCTTTAAGTCCAGATCACCCCGTTATCCGGGGCACAGCGCAAAACCCCGATGTTTTCTTCCAGGCACGGGAGGCCTGCAATCCCTTCTATAATAACGCCACTAAAATCTTTCAAAAAGCCATGGACGAGTTCGCCAAAATCACAGGCCGGCAGTATCACCTGTTCGACTATGCCGGTGCACCAGATGCAGATCGCATTATTGTTGTCATGGGCTCCGGCGCCGAGACTGTTGAGGAAACCGTTGACTACCTCAATAAAAGTGGTGAAAAAGTCGGTGTTGTTAAAGTCCGCGTTTACCGCCCCTTCGACGTGGATGCTTTTCTCAAGGTCATCCCCAGCTCCGTTACACACATTTCTGTTCTCGATCGCACCAAAGAGCCTGGTGCCACAGGCGAGCCACTATATAATGACGTAATTACGGCACTTTTTGAAAATGGCAAAATGCCCAAGGTTACCGGCGGGCGTTATGGTCTTTCCTCTAAAGAGTTCACACCAGCCATGGCCAAAGGCGTTTTCGACAACATGAAAGCCCCCGCTCCCAAAAATCATTTCACCATCGGCATTAACGATGACGTTTCTAATACAAGCCTAAGTTTCGACCCTGACTTTGTTACTGAAGACCCTGATGTAGTCCGCGCTACGTTCTGGGGTCTGGGCTCAGACGGTACAGTGGGCGCCAATAAAAACTCCATCAAAATTATAGGTACGGAGACAGACAATTATGCTCAGGGCTATTTTGTTTATGACTCTAAAAAAGCCGGCAGTGTTACTGTTTCTCATCTGCGTTTTGGCAAAAACCCAATACGCAGCGCTTACCTGGTTAATGCCGCCAACTTTATCGGCTGCCACCAAACAGTATTTTTAGAAAAATACGACGTACTCAAAGACGCTATTAAAGGCGCTATCTTTTTACTGAACACACCGTATTCAAAAGATGAAATCTGGCCCCAGCTGCCTGTGTCCATGCAGCAGCAAATCATCGAAAAAGAGCTCCGGTTCTACGTTATAGATGCCTACAAAGTGGCTCGCGAAAGCAAAATGGGTACCCGTATCAACACCATCATGCAGACATGTTTCTTCGCCATTTCCGGCGTACTTCCCAAAGACGAGGCCATCGCCAAAATCAAAGAGGCTATCAAAAAGACCTACGGTCTCAAAGGCGATGAAATTGTCCAGATGAACTACGCAGCTGTGGACGCTACCCTTGCCAACCTCTATCAGGTAGCCACCCACACCACAGTTGAAGGCAGCGTTGAGCGTGGTCCTGCCGTATCTAATGAAGCACCGGAGTTTGTTAAAAATGTACTCGGGCCCATGATTGCCTATAGGGGCGATGAGCTGCCAGTCAGCGCCATGCCCGTAGACGGCACCTTCCCCACAGGCACCACCCAGTGGGAAAAACGCAGCATAGCTCTGGATATCCCGGTTTGGGACTCTGAAGTCTGCATCCAGTGTGGTAAATGCTCCCTGGTCTGCCCTCATCAAGCCATTCGTATGAATGTTTATCCTGAAGCCGCTCTTAAAGGCGCTCCTCAGACCTTTAAAAGCGCTAACGCCCGCGGCAAGGAGTATGCCGGCATGCAGGCCACTATCCAGGTTGCCCCCGAAGACTGCACAGGCTGCGGTCAGTGTATCACCGCCTGCCCGGCCAAGAACAAAAAAGTTCCCGGACTTAAAGCCATCAACCTAAGCCCTCAGGAGCCTCTCCGGGCCTCCGAACGGGACAATTTCAATTTCTTCCTGCAGTTGCCGGCGCTCGACCGTACCACTCTTAAAATTAACTCGATTAAAGGCTCCCAGCTGTTACCCACTCTATTTGAGTTTGGCGGCAACTGCGCCGGCTGCGGCGAGACACCCTACGTATCTCTTATGACCCAGCTTTTCGGCGACAGAGCTTACATTGCCAACGCTACAGGCTGCTCCTCCATATATGGCGGCAACCTGCCCACCACCCCTTATCGTAAGGACCCTCAAGGCCGCGGCCCCACATGGTCAAACTCACTTTTTGAGGACTGCGCGGAGTTCGGTTTGGGTTTTCGGCTTACCGTTGACCAGCAGACAAAACATGCCAGGGAGATGATCGCAGAGCTAAAGGCCGACATTGGCGAAGATCTGGTGAACGGTCTTCTTTCAGCCGATCAATCCTCTGAAGAGGGTATAAAACTGCAGCGTGAACGTGTAGTGGCTCTTAAAAACAAGCTTCGCAGTATGGACACAAACAGGGCAAAAAACCTTATGGGTGTGGCCGACATGCTGGTTAAAAAGAGCGTATGGGCCTTTGGCGGCGACGGCTGGGCTTTTGACATTGGCTACGGTGGCCTGGACCATGTCCTTGCCTCCGGCCGCAATATCAATGTTCTGGTTATGGACACAGGCGTTTACTCCAATACAGGCGGCCAGTGCTCCAAAGCCACGCCTCTTGGTGCTGTAGCCAAGTTCGCCTTTGGCGGCAAGCCCTCTGCCCGCAAAGACTTAGGCTTTATGGCCATGACCTACGGCAACGTTTATGTTGCCCAGGTTGCCATGGGTTATAACGATGCCCAGGTAGTCAAAGCCTTTGTTGAGGCTGAGAGTTATGACGGTCCATCCATTATCATCGCTTACAGTCACTGCATTGCCCAGGGCATTACCATGTCAACGGGTCTCAATAATCAGAAGGCGGCCGTTGAGTGCGGTGCCTACCCTGTCTACCGTTACGATCCCAGGCGCTCCGATCAGGGCCTCAACCCTTTCCAGCTGGATTCCAAAGCTCCCACGATTAAAGTTGAGGAATGGGCCTATAGCGAGAACCGTTTTAAAATGCTCACCAAGAGCAAACCTGAAGAAGCCAAACGGCTGCTTGCCGATCTGCAGGCCACCACAGATTCCAGGTGGAGTTTTTACGAGCAAACCGCTAAAATGGAGCCTAACACCAAAACAACAGCGCCCTAATTTGTTTGTAGGGCCAGTTCATGCCCCAATTGCTTGTTGGCATAGTTCATGAACTATGCCAACAA
>CAZRWX010000033.1:12235-14131 GCA_964603925.1 uncultured Bifidobacteriales bacterium
GGGCCAGTTCATGCCCCAATTGCTTGTTGGCATAGTTCATGAACTATGCCAACAAGGGACCGTCACAGTAACCGGGAGCGATAACAGCTTCCGGTTTTTTTATTACAGAAAATCCCGAACCTTAACCGGTTTTTAGAGCAGATTCTATGCAGTCCCAACCGTAAGAAGTTGCAAAATACCCCCCTGCCGTTGTTGGCCTTGTTGGCCATGTCGGCATAGTTCATGAACTATGCCAACATGGACGAGGTGGCAAAACTTTTTTTGACTGCCGGCAGATTGTATATGATATAATAAATCCAGATATCAGAGAATTTATTCCCGATATATTGCCTGAAACCCGCTGATTTTTTTTAGCTTTTTTTTAGGTTCATTTTAGTCTTGATTTTTGGCAATAAAAACCAGGGTCTCTTTGTGTCGGCCTTGGATTATTCTTTCAGTTCGGGGTATTAGGCCCTGTTGAGAGTGTCACTCATGTCTTACAGTTTTTTTTATATCATTAACCCGGGAAGGCAGTCTTTGTTATGACGCTTCAAGCTACCGCAGTTACTGGCACAGTTTCTAACGAAAACCCCAATCTTTGCTATCAGTGCGGCAAATGCTCCACTGGCTGCCCAGTGGCGCAGGAGATGGACATGCTCCCCCATCAAATTATCCATGCCCTTTCTCTGGGGCAGGAGGCCAAAGCGCTTTCCAGCAACACAATTTGGATGTGTGCGGGGTGTTTTACCTGCGCTGTACGCTGCCCCAATGATATAGATATCACCACGGTTATGGACAGTTTAAGGCAAAAGGCTGTAGCCCAGGGTATCCCCTGCCCCAAACCCGATGTTTTAAAATTCCACCAGACCTTTCTAAAAGATGTAGGCAGGCGCGGGCGGGTGCATGAGCTGCGGCTGGTGGCAGAGTACAACATTAAAAAGGGCACACCCTTTCACAATGCCAGCCTGGGGCCCCAAATGTTTTTAAAAGGCCGCTTGCATATTCTACCCCCCAAAGCAGTTAAAAACTTTAAAAATTGGTTTAAAAAATTATGGAAATAGGTAAAGTAGCCTTCTACCCGGGCTGTAGCCTGGAGGGTACATCCAGCGCTTATGCGGACAGCATGAAAAAGGTTTTAACAGCGCTGGGCATTCAGGTACCAGAGCTCAGCGGCTGGAGCTGCTGCGGCGCTACCTCTGCCCACGCCATGGACAAAAACCTTTATTTAAGTCTTAATTTACGTAACCTCGCCCTGGCGGAGGAGCAAGGCTTTACAGAGATACTGGCGCCCTGCGCTGCCTGTTATCATCGCCTGGCTAGTGCCAATTTCGAGTTTTCAGAAGATAAGGCATTGTTAGAGCGCCTCAACAGCCAGGCAGGTCTTAATTATAAAGGCACAGTAAAAGTCCGCAACATTCTGGACCTCATGCACAATGTGGTAGGCCAGCGGGCTATAGCCAGTCGGGTATCAAATCCCTTAACCGGCAAAAAAGTGGCCTGCTATTACGGCTGCCTAAATACACGTATCCCCCGTATGAAGTCATTTGATACAATGGATTACCCCATGAGTATGGATTCCATTATCAGCACAATAGGCGCTCAGCCCCTGGACTGGTCTTATAAAACCGAATGCTGCGGCGGCAGTCTCTTTTTAACATCAGAGGCTACTTCTGCCAAACTAGTTTCTAAAATATTAAAAGACGCTATTGCCTGCGGTGCCGATGTTATAGCCGCCGCCTGCCCCATGTGCCAGAGTAATTTAGACACTAAACAAAAAGATATTCAACAGGAGTTCGGTATATCTAAGCCCATACCTGTGGTATTTATCACCCAGCTTATGGGGCTGGCCTTCGGCAAAACCGGGGCCGAGCTCAGTATGAATAAAAATATTGTACCTATGGAGGAACCGGTATAGGG
>CAZRWX010000033.1:14231-21797 GCA_964603925.1 uncultured Bifidobacteriales bacterium
AATTATGAATACACAAACTAAAAGCGGCAGCGTACTGGTAGTAGGTTCGGGCATTGCCGGCATGCAGGCCAGTTTAGACTGCGCCAATGCCGGTTTCAAGGTTTACCTTCTGGAGAGCCAACCCTCCATTGGCGGTAACATGGCCAGGCTGGACAAAACCTTCCCCACCAACGACTGTGCCATGTGCATGATCTCCCCCAAACTGGTAGAGGTCGGCCGTCATCTTAATGTGGAGATTATTTCCTACGCCGATCTCAAAAAAGTTGATGGGGAAGCAGGCAATTTTACCGCCACCGTCCACAAACGAGCCCGTTATGTAGACGAGGAAAAGTGTAACGGCTGCGGTGACTGCGAGCGCGAGTGTCCGGTGTATATGAGTGATGTATTTAACGGTGAGCTTAAAGAGCGCAAAGCCATATACCGCATGTACCCCCAGGCTATTCCCAATGTATTTACCGTAGACAAAAAAGAGCTGCCCCCACCCTGCCGCGCCATTTGCCCGGCGGGCGTTAATGCTCAGGGTTATGTGGCTCTTATTTCCAAGGGCAAGTTTTTAGAATCACTGGATGTAGTACGGGAGCGCATGCCCTTTGCGGGTGCCTGCGGGCGTATTTGCCACCACCCCTGCGAGCAGAAATGCAACCGCAACGAAATAGATGAAGCCGTAAGCGTACGTAACCTCAAGCGTTTTGTTGCCGACTACGAATGGAGCCTCCTCAAAGAGGGTAAATCCATTGAACGTGCTCCCAGCGAGGTTGTACAGCCCCAAAAGGGCGACTATAAAGAGAAGGTGGCCATTGTGGGAGGGGGGCCCGCGGGTTTAACCTGCGCCAGTGACCTGGTTGCCAAAGGTTATGAAGTCAAAATTTTTGAGGCCAATGACAGTCTGGGCGGCATGATGCGCACAGGCATACCCGCCTACCGTCTGCCCAGAGACTACCTCGATCACGAAATTAACCTTATTGCCAAAGGTATACAAGTAGAAACAGGCAAGGCTCTGGGTAAAGATTTCACCCTTAGCAGCCTTAAAGATCAGGGGTACAACTCCACATTTATAGCTACCGGCGCCCAGCTTGCTAAAAAAATCCCATTAGAGGGCGGTGATGCTAAGGGTGTCCTTTACGGCATTCCATTCTTAAAAGAGGTCAATGCCGGCGGCAAACCTGAGCTTGGTAAAAATGTGGTGGTAATTGGCGGCGGCAACGTAGCAATAGATGTAGCCCGTTCGGCTCTCAGGGTATTAGGTCCCGGGGGCAATGTCAGCGTGCGCTGCCTGGAGTGCCACGCCGAGATGCCCGCCCACGACTGGGAGATAAACGAGGCTAAAGAGGAGGGTGTTAAATTCAAACCCTCCTGGGGTCCCCTCAAGGTTAACGCCCCTGCAGGCAAAGTTGAATCCATGGACTTTAAAAAATGTACGTCAGTGTTTGATGCCGACAGGCGGTTCAGCCCCCAGTTTGATGACAGTGTTATAGATACAGTAGAAGCCGACACTGTTATTTTAGCCATTGGCCAGGGCTGTGACTTCAGCTTTTTAACCGATGATATTAAAACCAACCGCGTAGCCATAGAAGCTGATAAGGTTACCCTGGAGACAACCATACCCGGTATCTTCGCTGGCGGGGACAATGTGCTGGGGCCCGCGTCTCTGGTACAGGCGGTGGCCCAGGGTCACAGGGCGGCGGAGAGTATCCACCGCCACCTGCGCGGTATTGATCTCAAAGAAGACCGCCACCCCTACGACAGGGTGGAGGAGTACGCGGGTGTGCCCGAACAGGCGGAGCAAATGCACTGCGGCCCCCGGCAGGCCATGCCCATTACAGATATGTCCAGTCGTAAAACTTCTTTTTCCGAAATAGATGTAGGGTATACAGAGCAACAGGCAGTGGCTGAGGCCAAACGCTGTCTTAACTGCGGCGGGTGTTCCTACTGCAAGGAATGTGTAAGGGTATGCAAGGCTCACGCCATAGACCACGACATGAAACCCGTAGACCGTGAGCTAAAAGTCGGCGCTGTCATTCTCGCCGGTGGTTATGACATCTTTGACGCCAGGCGCAAAGCCGAATACGGCTTCGGCCGTTACCAAAATGTTGTTACCAGCATGCAGTTCGAGCGCATCTTAAGCGCCTCCGGCCCCTATGAGGGCCACCTGCAACGCCCCGGCGATCATAAAAAACCAAAGAAAATTGCCTGGATCCAGTGTGTGGGTTCCCGCGATATTACCCAGGGCAACGGCTACTGTTCATCGGTGTGCTGTATGTATGCCACCAAGCAGGCCATCATTGCCAAAGAGCACGAGTCCGATGTAGAGGCCACCATATTTTTTATAGACATGCGCTCTTTCGGCAAAGGTTTTGAAACTTTTTACAACCGCGCCGTTAACGACTATGGCGTACGCTATATCCGCAGCCAGATCTCATCTCTAAAAGAGAATCCGCAAAACAAGAGCCTTATCGCGCGTTATATATCAGAGGGTGACAACAAGCAGGTAACTGAGGAGGAGTTCGACATAGTTGTGCTCTCCGTGGGTCTCACAGCCCATCATGCCATTAAGAACACCACCCGGCTGGCTGGCATCAGCTGCAATAATTACGGCTTCGCCCAGGTTCAGCCCTTTAAGCAGCTTTTAACTACTAAAGAAGGCATATACGTGTGCGGCGCCATGAGCGGCCCCAAGGACATCCCCGAGACGGTAATGCAAAGCAGCGCGGCCGCCGCCCTGGTGGGCGAGCTTCTTCATGAAGTCAGGGGTACCGAGATCAAAGTAAAGGAGTATCCCGTAGAAAAGGACATCTCCGGTGAAGAACCGCGTATCGGTGTATTTGTATGTCATTGCGGTATAAATATTGCCTCTGTTGTAGATGTTTCCGATGTCGCAGAGTACGCCAGTAAGCTGCCTGGTGTAGTACATACCGAGCACACCATCTATACTTGTTCACAGGACACTCAAAAAAGGATCAAAGAAACCATTGAGGAAAAAAACCTTAACCGCGTTATTGTAGCCTCCTGTACACCCCGTACCCATGAGCCCTTATTTCAGGAGACCATCCGGGAGGCGGGCCTCAACAAGTTCATGTTTGAAATGGCCGATATCCGCGAACAGTGCAGTTGGGTTCACCAAAAGGAGCATGAAAAAGCAACCGAAAAGGCCAAGAGCCTGATACGGGGCAGCGTGGGTAAAAGCAAGCTGTTAGAACCCATCCAATTTAAAAAGGTAGGCATCACTAAAAGCGCCCTGGTTATCGGCGGCGGCATGTCGGGTATGACAACGGCCCTTTCCCTGGCGGGTCAGGGCTTCCAGGTACACCTTGTGGAAAAGTCAAATACCCTGGGCGGCAACCTGATACATATCAAAAAAAGCCTGGAGGGCCACAGCTGGCATAACTACCTCAAAGATACCATTAAACAGGTGGAGTCCAGCGACAAGGTCAAGCTGTATATGGGAACAACCATCGATACCGTAAACGGTTTTGTAGGTAATTTCACCACCCTAATTAAGGGTGTCCAGGAAGAAATAAAGCACGGTGTAATAATCCTCGCCACTGGTGCCCAGGAGTATACACCCACAGAGTTTGAATACGGCAAAAATAAGAATGTAATGACTCAACGGGAACTTGATCAGCGGATGGAAGAGGGCTTTGCTCCCGCCAACGTAGTTATGATCCAATGTGTAGGCAGCCGCAATAAAGAGCGCCCCTACTGCTCCCGTGTATGCTGCGGTGAGGCTGTCAAAAACGCTCTTACTATTAAGGAGAAGAACCCCCAGGCTGATGTCACTATATTATATAGGGAAATGCGTACCTATGAATACCGGGAGGATTATTACCGTAAAGCCCGGGAGCTTGGTGTTAAGTTTATCCATTTCCCCGATGACGCCTATCCCGAAATCACCAGTGCCAACGGTTCCATTAGCCTTAAAGTTAAAGACACTGTCCTGGGTATGGAGCTTAATCTGGATACCAGTTGCCTGGTACTCAGTGCTGCCACCCAGCCTCTTCTGGAAAACAACCAGAGGCTCTCAGAGATGCTGAAAGTCCCCTTAAGCGATGATAACTTTTTTATGGAGGCCCACATAAAGCTGCGGCCGGTGGATTTTGCCAACGAGGGTATTTTTGTCTGCGGCCTGGCCCATTCACCCAAATACACAGAGGAGAATGTTACCCAGGCCCTGGCCACAGCCGGCCGGGCAGCATGCATCCTTTCCCGGGATTCCCTGGAAGTGGGCGGTGTAGTCAGTGTAGTAGACCCGGAAAAATGCGCTACCTGTTTAACCTGCGTGAGGGAGTGCGTGTATAATGCCCCCTTTGTTAACGCTAATGGCAAAGCCGAGATTGAGAGTGTAAAATGCCAGGGCTGCGGTAACTGCGCCAGTGCCTGCCCCGGTCAGGCTATACAGCTTAAGACATTTACAGATTTACAGGAAAAAGCACTTTTTCACAGTATTTTAAAGGAAGAAGAAATTGTTGATCAATAGGGCAAATTCAAAATCCCAAAAGCCAAATCCCAAACAAATTCAAATATCAAAATTCGAATGATCCAAACAATAACAAAAGAGAAAAGACCCGCTAATTCTAAACCATATGATTTGGAAGAACGAACATTTCATTTTGCGAAAGATGTAAGAGAATATATCAGGAAATTACCCAAAACAATTTCTAATCAGGAAGACATTCGGCAATTAGTACGATCATCTGGTTCTGTTGGTGCCAACTATATAGAGGCCAATGAGTCCCTGGGGAAAAAGGATTTCCAGATGAGAATAAAAATAAGCCGTAAAGAAGCAAAAGAGAGTTCTTACTGGCTAAGATTACTGGATAACGACAACAATAAAGAACTAAAGGAGAAGAACAGCGAGCTACTCCAGGAATCTCGAGAACTAACAGCAATTTTAGGTGCAATTCTGGGAAAAAGTAAGTAGCACATGAAGGTTTTGAATTTTGATATTTGAATTTTTGATTTGTTTGGGATTTAGGATTTAGAATTTTGGATTTATTTTATCTTGAATTTGTTTTGAATTTTATGATTAGGATTTTTTGTTTGTTTTAGGATTTAGGATTATAATTAATGGAAACCGAACCCACCATCATAGCTTTCTGTTGTCACTACTGTGCCTTTACTGCCGCAGATTTAGCCGGCACCATGCGTCAGCAGTATCCGCCCAACCTTAAAATTGTCCGTTTGCCCTGCACTGGCAAAGCCGATTCCAACATGATACTGCAAGCCTTTGTTGAGGGCGCTGATGGTGTTATAGTTGCAGGCTGTGAGCCTGGCAGTTGTCATTTTATCAAGGGTAACCTCAGGGCCAAAAAACGTGTGGATTACACTAAAATTTTAATAACCGAAACCGGCATAAACCCTGAGCGGCTGGAGATGTACCATATTGCCGCCTCCCAGGGCCCCCTGTTCGCCAAAACAGCTGCTGAGTTTACAGAGAAAATCAAAAAACTTATGGAAGAGGGTAGGATGAGTTTAAAAAATAAACCGGAGGAAGTTGAAGGATAACCATTTAATTCATTTTAAATTATGAAAAATATGTTAACTGGCGCCTAACCTGTCATCCTGAGCGGAGTCGAAGGAGGCAGGTATTTGGCAAACTAATGTTAAGAGCACCCTTTGACTCTCCTTCGACTGCGCTCAGGACAGGCTATCAGGGTGACATTCTAAAAATAATTTTATCGATTATGAGAATGAAGACGAGGACGACGATTAAAACTGGAGACACACATGATTGTAGCAGAAGCCAAATCATTCAAAGAACTTTACAAACACGCTAAGGAAAACAAAAAGCTCCTTATAATGGGCTGCGGTACCTGCGTTACCGTATGCATGGCGGGCGGTGCCAAAGAGGTTAATATCCTTGCCAATCAGATGCGCCTGGCGGCCAAAGAGGACGGCGTGGAAGTCAACATTGACGAACACACCATTACACGCCAGTGTGACAGGGAATTTTTCGATGAAGTCACTAAGAAAAAGGTGGAAGAGGCTGATGCCGTACTTTCCATGGGCTGCGGTGTGGGCGTGCAGTACTGCGCCGAAATTTTCCCTGATAAGGTCATTTATCCCGGCCTCAATACCAAGTTTTTCGGCGCTAACCTGGAACAGGGAGTATGGTCCGAGCGCTGCGGCGGCTGCGGAGATTGCGTTGTGGATCAGTTCGGCGGCGTATGCCCAATAGCGCGCTGTTCCAAGAGCATGCTTAACGGCCCCTGTGGCGGCAGCACCAACGGCAAATGCGAAATAGACCCGGAGAACACCGATTGCGGGTGGCAGCTTATTTATGACCGCATGAAAAGGCTGGGTAAACTAGACGATCTGGAAAAAAATCAACCCTTAAAGAACTGGTCCAGCAGCCGTGATGGCGGGCCGAGAACCGTAAAAAGGAAAGATGTAGAACTATGAGTGATGATAACATGAAATCGGGCAGCAATCTGGAAAAAGTTTTAGCCGCTGGGCATTTTGCCGTAACCGGTGAATTGGGTCCCCCCAAAAGTGCCGATGTAGAGACAATAAAGAAAAAGGCCGAGTTTTTAAAAGGAGCTGTGGATGCGGTAAATATTACCGATAACCAGACCGCCATTGTGCGTATGTCCAGTATTGGCGCGGGGCTTCTGGCTCTTAGGGAGGGGCTGGAGCCGGTAATTCAAATTACCTGCCGGGACCGCAATCGCCTGGCCATTCAGGCTGATGTTCTGGGCGCCTATGCACTGGGGCTCAAAAACATCCTTTGCTTAAGCGGCGACCATCAGATATTCGGTAATCACGCCACCGCTAAAAATGTTTATGACCTGGATTCCATCCAGCTTGTGAATATGCTTAAAACTATGCGCGATGATAAGCTGTTTGCCAGCGGAGGCGAAATCCGCAATACCAAAAAAACTCCCATTGTAGAGCCCCGCATATTTATTGGTGCGGCCGCCAACCCATTTGGCGATCCTTTCGAGTTCCGTGTTATCCGCCTGGCTAAAAAGGTGAAGGCCGGAGCCGATTTTATTCAAACCCAGTGCATCTATGACATGGACAGGTTTAAAAAGTGGATGGATGGCGTTCGAAATCGTGGTTTACACGAACAAACCGCAATCCTGGCCGGCATCACCCCCCTTAAGGGTGTTAAAATGGCCGAGTATATGCGCGACAAGGTCTCCGGGCTTACTGTGCCAGACTATTTAATAGAACGGCTTAAAAAAGCTGAGGACCCCAAGGCAGAGGGCGAGGCTATCGCCATCGAGCAAATGCAGGAACTTAAAGAAATCGAGGGTGTTAAAGGTATCCACATAATGGCTATTGAAGCGGAAAGTTCTGTAAAGGGGCTGGTCGAAAAAGCAGGCCTCTTCCCCAGACCGGAGGTTTAAAAACGCTATAAGGTTGTGATGGTGAAGCCCCAGACACGTTGCTGTGAGAGTCTGCCTTGCCAAAGCAGCACGGTGAAAGCAGTAGAACCGTCACCAGCTCGGATTATTATTTTTTTAATCTATTTTTTTGGCCGTTAGTATCGATATAATTAGCTAGATTATTTTTTTGTATTAAGGATTTTCATTGAAAATTGCATTATCAGGCAAAGGCGGTATC
>CAZRWX010000034.1:0-21482 GCA_964603925.1 uncultured Bifidobacteriales bacterium
ATAAATTAAGTGATGATGTAAAAAAAATTGCGCCTGTTGCCGCTGGTCTGGTTCTGGTCCTGGTTCTGGTTTATTTCTGGAAGTCATTTTACGTACAGATAGAGAGTAATCAGAGGGGCGTTGTATTACAGCTTGGTTCTCTTAAATCCAGGCCCCTGGGTCCAGGCGCTCATTTTCGGCTGCCCTATCCTATCCAAGATATTTACAAAGTAGACGTAGTAAACGACCGCAAACTTTATATAGGGTTTACTGAGGGTTCAAACGGTCAAAAGCGCCATCTGGAGCGGGAGGCTCTTACCTTAACCAGGTTCGGCAACCTGGTAGAGCTGGAGATGGAGGTAAACTATTTTATTTCTGACCCTGGCAAATATCTCCTTCGTATGGAGGATCCCGATCTCACTGTTAAGCAAGCCGCGGAGTGGGCTATGCGCTCTGTTGTTGGCCTGTTTACTATATCAGATGTCCTCACAGAAAAAAAGCGCGATATAGTGGAGCAAATCCAGATCCGGTTACAGGAGGTTCTGAATAGCTATAACATCGGTATACAAGTCAGGCGCGTTCAGTTTGTTAAGGCCGTTAACCCTGCCAGTGTATTAGAGGCTTTCGAAAGCGTGGAAAATGCCAAACAGGACAGCGGTAAGGCCTATCTGGAAGCTGAACGTTATGCTAACCAGCAGCTGCCCCAGGCCCGGGGCCAGGCCCGCAAACAGATAGAGGAGGCCAAAGCCTTTGCCGAGAGTATTATTGCCACAGCCAAAGGCGATTCTTCCCGTTTCAGCCAGCTGCTGGCAAAATATCAAAAGTACCCTAAGGTTACACGTAAACGCCTTTATCTGGAGACCATGCAAAATGTGTTACCAGGTGTAAAAAAAATTATTGTAGACGAACATACCGGGTCTCTAAACCTTTTACCCCTGAAGAAATTATGAAAAAAATTATCTGGCTCATTCTCATACTCAGTGTTCTGCCGGTAGTATTATACATCACAGGCATTATTTATATTGTAGACGAGAGGGAATTTGCGGTCAAAACCTATCTTGGTAAGGTATCCAGCGTTATAAAAGAGGACAAATGGCGCGTAGGCATACTCATTCCATTTTTACACAGCCTTACCCGGTATCCTGCCAAAATCCAGGCTTATGATGCAGCCGCGGAGCCTATTGTTACTTTGGACAAAAAGAAGCTGATTGTAGACAATTATTTCAAATGGAAAATAGACGATGTGGTCCTGTTCCGTAACGCTGTGCAGGACGTATATACCGCCAATAACCGCCTGCAGAGTATTGTACATGACGCTGTTAAGGATGTTCTGGGTAACATCAATCTTGAGGATATCATTTCCGGCGGTCAGGATTCCGCCATTGATCTTTCCAAGACAATTGCCCAGGGTAAGGCCAAAAACATCGGGGTTAAAATTGTCGACATCCGTTTAAAAAAGGTGCACCTGCCCGACCGTAATGAGATGCGTGTATATGAGCGTATGAAAGCTGAACGTTATCGGGAGGCGGCCTATTACCGTTCTCAGGGTAAAGAGGATTCACTTCGCATTGTTTCAGAAACAGACCGCGAAGTCAGGGTGCTTATTGCTAATTCTTACAAGCAGGCTCAGGAGATCAGGGGTGAGGCCGAAGCCCTTTCCGCGGAAATATATGCCCTTGCCTTCAGCAGGGACGCCGAGTTTTATTCCTTTTGGAAGACTTTGGAGACCTACCGTGCCACTATGGATACAGCTACTACCATGGTAGTATCACCTAAGTCAGAGCTGTATAAGTATCTCATTAATCCGTAATAGCTTATAGCTATTTATCATTTATTACATCTTCATTAACACAGGAGAGCAATATGCCAGAAGGAGTCACCAGCGAGCGAGAGGCCCAAAACTGCCTCAAAGTCAAAAAGTTATTACTGGATATACCAGGTCTAGCTGTTAAAAATCTGCGGGAGGATTTATTCCTTATTTCCGAGCCGGAGACTGGGGTTGAGTTTACAGCCGATGTTGAGGGTGAAACTCTCTTTTTAAGAGCTGAGGTTGCGCCAATTGGTGGCAAAGGCTCACAGGAGTTTTATAAATTCCTGCTGGAGCTCAATGCCAGTACAGTTCACGTTGCCTTTGGCATTGATAATGACACTTTAATATTACGGGATAATCTTGAGATAGAAAATTTAGATCCCAACGAACTGGAGGCATCATGTAAGGCTCTTATTCTTACTTTTTACAATGCTTCTGATGCTTTAGCCGGTTTTTTGAAATAGGAGGTAATTTATGAGTTTTTTTTCAAGATTATTCAGATTAGGCGCTGCCAGCGCTAACGAGGCATTAGACAGCCTGGAAAACGGCAAAGAGGTAGAGCTCACCAAAGGTGATA
Source organism: uncultured Bifidobacteriales bacterium (assembly GCA_964603925.1). Classification (GTDB taxonomy): domain Bacteria; phylum Fibrobacterota; class Fibrobacteria; order UBA11236; family JADFYW01; genus CAZRWX01. The sequence goes on from CAZRWX010000034.1 coordinate 2,367, forward strand.
TCCGCAGTCTTAAAAAAGATGAGGGTAAAGTTCTGGAGGGCCTGGCAGAAATTAAAGCCTCCATTGTTGCTCTGCAGCGCGATATCAAATCAGCCCAAACCCGTAAAGAGAGCTACGAAAATAATGCCATGGCTCTGTTGGGTAAAGATCCACAAGACTCCAGCAATCTGGCCCAGCAAAATGCCGCCGAGGCTGAGGCCGAAGAGGGCAATTTATACTCACTTAATGAGCAGCTCATTCAGCAGACCAAGCTGGAGATGGAGACCAGGGAGAACCTGCGTACTATTCAAGAGGCGCTTCGTTCAGCAGACAATGATTTGCGCCTTATGCAGAGCATGTCCGCCGCCCGTCGCAGCGCCGATAAGGCGCGTTCAGGCCTGGCAGGCATAGGCCGCAGCAATGCCCTGGAGCGTATACAGTCCCGTAAGGCCAAAGTCATTCAGGACCTGGACAAATCCCGCGCCCTCCAGGAGCTTAGCCAGGAATCACGTCCCGGCAAGCTGGAGGAGGCAACCCAAAAGGCCTTAAGTGCCGGTGCCGGTTCGGGCAAGCTGGCCCAGCTAAGGGCTAAGCTGGCAGACCCCAGGCTGGAGGCGCCTAAGTAAGTGGTATTCAGCTTATTTATACTGACGGGCGGCCGCTCATCCTTTCAAAATTTTCAGGCCCAGGTCTGACAGGCAGGTTGAACAGTCCGGATGAGATTGTTGAAGGATAATCAAAGCAGGAAAATTTTGTATTTGGGATGTGTAATTTAACATTGAAGCAAACGGAGGCCTTCCCTTGGTAGCACCAAACGAAGAATTTAATGAAGATGGTAAAAAGTCAATTAATATTGAGCTCTCGGAGCAGGCCGCCGACGGCGTTTACTCCAATCTGGTGTTAGTGTCTCACTCACCCACAGAGTTTATAATTGACTTCGCGCGAATATTACCCGGTCCGCCCAAAGGTAAAATTCATTCCCGCATAATTATGACCCCTCAGCATACAAAGTCTCTCATATCCACATTGCAGGACAATATGGTAAAGTATGAAAGGAATTTCGGCCAGGTAAAGCCTCCGGCAGGGGCTTCCGGGGGGGAGGGGTTTGAACTTTAATTGTCCTATGGGAGCCGCAAAACATGAAAATAGTATGTTTAGATTTTGAAGGTGTCCTTATTCCGGATATCTGGCCTAATGTCGCCGCTGTCACCGGTGTGCCAGACCTTAACCTTACTACCAGGGACGTTAAAAATTATCGGGAACTAATGGAGCGTAGGGTGGGTATATGCCATGAGCATGGTATAGATCTCAAAAAAATCCAATCCGTTATAGGTACCATGGGCCCCCTGGAGGGCGCGCTGGATTTTGTTAAATGGATTAAGGAGCGCTACCAGCTTATACTCCTTTCAGATACATTCTACGAGTTCGCATCTCACTTCATGAAGATATTCGACTATCCAACTCTTTTTTGTCATTCCATTGCTTACAATGAGGTTACAAAAAAAATTGAGTTCTTCCTGCGGCAGGACAACCAGAAGGCCCAGGCGGTTAAAGCTTTGCGTTCGCTTAATTTTAAAATTTTTGCTTCCGGTGACTCCTACAACGATATTACCATGCTACAGGAGGCACATGGCGCAGCTTTTATAAATGCCCCGGATTCAGTTCTTAAAGATTTTCCCCAGTATCCCAATCTTAAAACCTTTGAAGAGCTTAAGGCCAGTATTACGGCAACTCTGGGGTAGTAGTTAGGGGGCAGGCATAAGCCGGTTGTTCTCTATAGCCCACCTGTTCAGTTCGTGAAAATTGCGCATCACTGTTATGGCTGAATCGAAGGCCGACTGGTGCTGAGGAAGCAGGTTATGGGTCTCCATCCTGTCTTCCAGAATATTAAAAAGTTCAGGCGCCCTGCTGCAGCCGCCAGGGGTGAGACAGTCGTGAGCCCTGTAAGGTCCAAATTCAATAAAACCCTGATAACCCCGTGCGCCAGTATTAAAATGTACCCCGGACTTTAACAGGCTTTTGCCAATAAAGTGGTTGGTGTGGGTAATACCGGCTAAGTCCAGGAGTGTGGGAGCTATATCCATTTGACTGGCAGAACCAGGGTGCAGGGCGGGTGCCCCAAGCTCGGGGTGGCTGCCATAGATAAGAAAGGGCACCCATATAGATTCGGTGTATAAGCCGAAACCTATCTGGGAGGAGCCGTGTTCATTAATAGGGAAACCGTGATCGGCCATAATTACAAAAATGGTGTTGGAATACCAGGCTTCATCCTTTATGCTTTCCATAAAATTTTTAAGCGCGTTCTCGGTGTATTTCATACTTTCTACCATTTTATCCTGCAGGGTGGCATCCGGTGGTAATGCCCTGGCACCAGGTGTGTTATTAAAGGGGAAATGATTGGTCTTAGTAATGGCGGAAATTAAAAAAGGCTCTTTGAGGTTCCCCGGAGTTCTCATCCAGGAACCCATGTGATCAAACATCAGGGCATCCTCTTCCCGTGTACGGTCGTAAAAATATTGATCATACCATTTTGCAAGCCATGGGGTCTGGCCGTCCCAGGAGGGGTCAGCGGCGGAAAAGTAGCTGGTGGTATACCCATATTTGCGGAGTATTTGAGTAAAGGAAATGTGCTCCAAACCGGCAAACTCTGTGGCGATATGTTTCATGGGGTGTTCGGGCAGGGATAAATGGGCGCTGAAGAGGGCGGCTATTGTAGGCAGGCCGTTTACAGTAAAGCGTGGCCATATGTGAGAAGCAGGGGCCAGTTTATTTAACCAGGGAGTGGCATCCCTGGTGGCTCCCCATGGCTTGAGGAAACCGCAGTTAATGGCGCGGTGAGACTCCAGAAATACCAGTACCATATTGACCGGGGTATTATCTACACCGTCGCAGTTTTCATCCACCCCGTTGCCGGGAGCGTCTACCGCCCCCGGGTATGTATTAGAATCTCTGTCGTCACAGTCGACGGCAGCCGGGTAAGTGTCCCCATCAGTGTCCCTCTGGCACAGGGCTGTATCTGCAGCAGGGCTTTGGCAGTAGTCAAAAACCGGGGTTTTAAGAAAGGGGTACTTTACATCTGTAAAAATAAAGCCGTTGTCAATAAAAACGCTATCAAGAGAAACGCTGTCTGCGCTCAGATTGTACCACTGTTTCTGAAAAGCCCCCCTCAGGTAGTCCAGACGTGCTTGTGGTATATTATAAGCATTCCAGTCTTTTATATCCTGAATAAATACTTCCAATATGGGCTCAAGCCTTTTACGTCTGAACCCCCCGCCCCAAATATGGTTTAGAAATATATATGATATAGCCGCTGCTAGAAGTGTAATAACCAGTACAGTTTTGCGGGAACCCCCGCCCTGCACCCACTGCCACCTGTGCTTTATCCACCGGAAAAGAAACAGGGAAACAGGCACGCACAGCATAAATAAAAGGAAAGGAAGGTACTTTACCGATTTGTCCGAGGCAATAAAAGAGAAAATATCCCGGGCGCCGGCGGGGTTTACATAAGTGCGGAAAATAGTCAACCGCAGATGCATGCCCAGGAACCGGTATGTTTCATGGTCGCTTACTGTAAGAAGGAGAACCAGAGAGTGAAATGTTACCAGGAGCCCGAACAGGACGCGGTATAGTCGTACTTTATTTAAACGGCCGGCTAAACCTATCAGAACAAGAAACGGAAGAGACCATGTCAATATCCAAAGCATGTCTATACATAGAGCGTGGAATATATACCAGTCCCACTTGCCGACAAAAGGGTTGCCGTATACATCATTACGGAAAATAAGAAATGCCCGTAAAATGCCGTGTGTAACCCATACACATAGAAGATAGCCTAATGCGGTTAGCAGGCTCAATGGTTTAAAGGGGTGACGCGGCATTAATAGGCGCTATTGACGGTGATGTTGAAATTCATACCGCTGAGGCCGTGAAAACCAATTTGAGTACGCATGATAAATATGTTATGGCGCGCGATACGAAACCCGAAGCCCCAGGAGTTGACAATTTTTTTGTTTTCCACAATTTTCTGGTAATTTTCGCCCACAGAAGCGTACTCGTTAAATATTGTGCCCTCTACCAGGCGGATAACGGGGAAACGGTACTCCATACTAAGGGCCATAAGTGACCAGTCCCGGTAGGGGCTGCCGCTGTAGCCGCGCATGGGCAGGCTGTTGCTGATTGTCTGGAGAGAGTTAATTGGCGCTGTATGGCCGGGTACTTCAAAAGTGCTGCCCATATATAGCTGGGTTACAACGACCTTGCGTTTGAATAACTCCTGTTTAAGAGTTTTGTAGTCTAATAACTTCTTAATCTTGTTGAAGTTGATATTGCCCATTTTCTTCTGCTCTTCGGGAGTAATTGTATAGCGCTCTATGCCCAGGAAGAAATATTTCTGATATTTAAAATAGAAGTTGTGATAATCATGATTACTCTTGGTAAGGTGGTAGTACCACATAAAATCTGCCATGGAGCCGCTGGTGGGTATGTTGGGGTTGTCTATGCTGTTGCGGCTTATGCCCGCTGCCAGGGATATTTCGTCATAATCTTGGTCCAGACCGCGTTTGCGGGCTAGCAGGCTGTCTGGGAAATTAAAGAAGTAATTGTCCGGCTGAACCAGAGAAGAACTGTATGGGGAAGACCGCAGGCGATTCTGCAGGAAGTGGGCATAAGCGTTGACGGAAACTTTTTCAAAGAAAGGATGAGAAAGCGTTAATGCGTATTTGTTAGATGAATCGGCGTAGTTAACCTGCATGGAATCTACACCCTCAAAATGAGGTTGTGGAATAATATTGATTTTAAAACGAAGGAAGCGTGTGGAAAGCTTGGCAGTTACTTGTGAACCAAACACATTTTTGGCTGAAATGTCGCTTCTTATTTTTTGATCGCCATTGACATAAAAACTGTATTGGATTACAAGGCGCTCTTTACCTCGGGCAAAAAGATCAAAATTCCTGTAAGAAAAGCCAGTCATAGAGCCAGTGCCTGTTGTCAGAGATAGTACAGGATAAAACATCATGTTATTCTTAGGACCAAAACTGGCCATTTTAAGCACCTGATCGATAACGTTGTTATCCACGATGTAATTAAAGGGCTCTCGAGCAGGGTAAAAAGCGAACTCAATGCCTGGAACTAAGACCTTTTCTACTGGCCACATAACGGTCTTTAGAATTGGATGGGCTATATATTCAAAAATAAAATTTGTGTCTTTGGCCGCAGAGATGGGTGCCTCCTGATCAGCGCTGTCAGCAACATTATCAGGCACCTCCGTGCAAAAAGCACCTGCTGTCAAAAATAATATGAGTGTTAATGCCCGATGAGCCTTTTTACATCCTTCGTCTCTCCTTCGACTGCGCCAAGGACAGGCTATCAGGATGACAGGTGAAACACGCTCCATCGGTTTAATAGAACGTATCCACCAAAGGCGGATTCGTTCTAAAAATTTGCGCCGCATGCGCGCATTTGCTCCCGTTGGCATAAACAAATTATACCATGTAAATTAAGAACCATCAAATTATTAAATATGGCTACAAGAACCCTAAACTAGTTACAAAAATCGGGTCTGAGCCTGGAAGATGACCGCTTTCAAGACCGCCTTAAAATAATAAACTAGTATTTGCGGGTAGAATTCAGCCATGCTTTATGGGGTAAAAATCCCAAAAAAAGCCCAGGGTAGTTGGTTTTTCAATTGGGATGTACTGTAATTCGCAAAAAAAGTCTGCGCGATTCTCAAAGGCACATAAATAACCCTAAGCTTAAACAGTAAAGAACCAGGTTATTGGTCGGGGAATTATTCTAATTTTAAAGCTTTTGGAATTATTATATGTCCAGTATTTACGGTAATCTTTTTAAAATTTCCACCTGGGGCGAGAGCCATGGTAAAACTGTGGGTGTGGTTATCGACGGCTGTCCTTCACGTCTCAGCCTTTCTGTAGAGGATATTCAGCAAGATTTATCACGCCGCCGTCCAGGCCGCAATAAGCTTACCACACAGCGAAAAGAGGCCGACACTATAGAGATAATGTCCGGTTTATATGAGGGGCAAACACTGGGCTCTCCTATTGCCATGATGGTTCGTAATCAAGACCAAAAGCCTCAGGACTACGATACCATGAAAGATCTTTATCGGCCTTCCCATGCCGATTATACTTATATCGCAAAATATGGTATTCGCGATCACAGGGGGGGCGGCCGTACCTCTGCACGGGAGACCATAGCCAGGGTGGCCGCAGGCGCTGTAGCCAAAAAGCTGCTAAAAGACCGCTGCGGCATGGAGATTTTCGCCTATGTCTCACAAATCGGTCCCATAAATTGCCATATTAATCCTTTAGAATGTTCCTTTGATCAAATAGAAGCCAGTCCTGTACGCTGTCCAAGCAAGGAAACTTCCGCTCTTATGGAGGAGGCAATCATGGCGGCCCGTCAGGAGGGTGATTCCCTGGGGGGGGTTATTCAAGTTGTTATAAACAATGTTCCCCCAGGTCTTGGTGAGCCCGTTTTCCATCGGGCTGAGGCAGAGCTGGCGCGTGCTTTTCTTTCAATTCCCGCCACCAAGGGTTTCGAAATTGGCAGCGGGTTTGGGGGCACACGTCTTAAGGGCAGTCAGCACAACGACCCTTTTTATATGGAAAATGGCAGAGTGCGTACCGCTACCAATTTATCTGGCGGTATTCAGGGGGGCATTACCAATGGTGAGCCGGTTTTATGCCGTGTGGCTTTTAAACCCACCTCTACTATTATGAAGCCTCAGCAAACTGTAGACGTACACGGGCAGCCGGCTCAAATTGCCGCCCGCGGCCGTCACGACCCCTGTGTGGTACCCCGGGGGGTGGTAGTGGCAGAGGCTATGGCCGCCCTTACTTTCGCAGATCTTTATTTAGAATTCCAGGCCAGGCGCGCTTAAGTTTATGGGTTCACGGATATTATCGCCTTTTTGCCCAAATTGTGGTTCTTCGGATTTTTATGTTCACGACAAGGGCTGGGTGGGTATTCTTCGCTGGCTTATTTTAAGCTCCCGTCTGGTGTGTCGTGGATGCAACACCACCTGGCGGCGCAACCACCCTGAACATTTTTCAAAAATTAAAAAAAAGCGCAAGGCCAGGCCGTCTTTAAATGCTTTGGTATCCTTTAAAATTCACCCTTTTCCCCAGGATATGGAGACAAAAACCCTCCCCGAGCTTGTCAAGCTGGTTGGGGATTGGCAGGAGCAGGGGGATATCTCCATATGTCTGGACATGTCTCCTGTAAAGGCTCTCAATTCCAAAGCTTTGACTAATATTATGAAGGTTTATAAACAGCTCAGAGACATTAACGGTAAATTGATTCTGGGGAATCTTTCAGAGGATATTGCTCAGTATTTATGGTCTATTAATCTCGGGTACTTAATTCATTCCAATCAAGAGATAATTCCATGAAGCTATTGCGCTGGTCATAACCTAGAATTAGATTAAATAGTATGAGTGAACACTGGAATATTCAAACAAAGGATCATGGCACGGTTCTCACCCTGCTTTTAGACTGGGATCTGGACACTTCAAACGAGTTCCTGACTTATCTGGAGGGTGATTTTAAGCCTGAAGAGCACAAAAACTTTATTTTTGACCTGCATTTAGTCGATCATATTGACTCCATGGTTATCGGCATTATGGTCAATATATCCAAAAGGGTTAAAAAGGCTGGCGGGCACATTTACCTGTTTCAGCCTTCTCAAACAGTAGTTAAGCTCTTAACAGACATTCAGCTGCTCAGCTTTTTTAATGTAGTACAGTCAGAAAACGATTTATTAGACTTTTGCCGCAAAAATAGCGATAATTAATAATATCGCACCCTTAACTTATTGGAGTCAGTATTGGACAGTCATTGGAAGATAGAAGAAAGGCAATATGCCACTGTTCTTACTTTAATGGACGAATGGGATCTGGATCGGGTTAATGAGTTTTCCAATTTTATTGCCCAAAAACTTAATCCAGAAAAAAACCAGAATTTCGTTGTTGATTTAAGTAAGGTAGACTACATCGATTCCATGGCTCTTGGTGTGCTCATTAATCTGCACCGTCGTTACAAGGAGGAGGGGGGCACTGTGTATTTATTAAAACCCCAGCCCACTGTCGAAAAAATCCTAAAAGAGTCCGGTGTATATAAAATTTTTCATGTGTTTCATTCCGAGACCGATATCCAAAAGCATATCAGGGAGACACAGGTCCCACCCGGGGCATAGCCTGTTAAATTTCCCCTCAGATGTTCAGGTAATCCTTGATGACCTGTCCCACATCCCTTACGAAAACTTAAGCAAAATTTCTGCTTTTCATAAGTTATCCAGTTTGGACCAGGCTCTGGATACACCAGAGAGGCTTTATGCCAAATCACTGGAGCTGGGTGCCGGGGGTACATGTTTTTCCCTTACTTATTTCCTTAAAGATCGGATGATGCAAAAAGGCTATAAAACCAGTCTTCTCATGGGTGACAAAGGCAGACACAGGAACTTGCACTGCGGGCTCCTGTTCTTCTGGGAGGGTCAGAAGTATTTGCTGGATCCGGGGTATATGATATATCAGCCTCTGCTACTGCCGGGGGCGGGTTTAAGGTTGTGCCATAAGCTGGTTCCCAATCAGGTATGCCTTCAGGACAAAGCTGATGTTAACTGCTGGCGGCTGTTTACGGGTAAATGTGATAAATTAAAGTTCCGGTTTGATTTTCGTAAAGATCCGGTAAATGAAAAGGAGTTTATGGATTACTGGAGAGCTACCTTTTATTTTGATATGATGGAATACCCGGTGTTGAATATGGTAAAAGAGCGGGTGCAGTATTATGTTCAGAAAGGCAACCTGCTTACCCGCACAGCTACTGGTAGTGAGATGAAAAGGTTAACACAGCCCGAGTTTTACCACATAGCCACAGGCATGTTCGGCATAGCGCCCCAGGTGGTGGAGGATTCCCTGGGGTATATATTAAAAGGCAGCAAAGGGTTATTTTTAAAAGAACCTTAATCGGACTATTATGGGCTTAAATTTTATATTCAAATTAAGCGGGGAAATGTCCTGCCAGGCACAGTCATCTTTAGGATAGAGGTAATAATGACACTTAAAAAAGAATTAAAATTAGCTCCAAGTGTGCTCAGCGCGGATTTTGCCAGGCTCCGGGAGCAGATATCCCAGGCGGAGGCTGGCGGTGCCGATTGGATTCATCTGGATATTATGGATGGTCATTTTGTGCCTAATATTACTTTCGGCCCCTTTATAGTTAAGGCAGTCAGTCAGTGTACTTCCCGTTACACAGACGCTCATCTTATGATATCTAATCCAACAGTTTATTTAAAACCATTTGCCGAAGCGGGTGCTAAGGGTATCACCATTCATCAGGAGGCCGTTGTCCATTTAGATCGCGCCATCGAGGAAATTAAAACTCTGGGCTGCAGGGCGGGTGTCTCACTTAATCCCTCTACGCCCATTGAGGTTCTCAGCGATGTTCTACCCCTGCTGGATCTTGTACTAATAATGACAGTAAATCCCGGCTTTGGGGGGCAGAAGATGATCCCCTATACTCTGGACAAAGTTAAACGCCTGCGGGCTCAGGCTGATTCTCTGGGGCTGCCGCTGGACATTCAAGTTGACGGGGGCATTGACGCCGAAAATGTACATCTGCCTATTCAGGCCGGGGCCAATGTAATTGTAGCAGGTTCAGCGGTTTTTGGCGCACGAGATATCACTGCCGCCGCCCAAAAGCTGAAAGCTAATATGAAAGCAGCCAGGGGAAGTGTTGCTTAGAGTTGCGTAACTGGCATGAGCGATAAGTGATAAGTGAAAAGCGATAAGAAATGCTTTTTACTTATCACTTTTTACTAAATGTCAGCTCCACAACTCAAGCTCACCGCCAGTTTCCACGCTTCTATCATGGAAGTAGGGTCGGCTACCCCTTTTCCGGCTATTTCGAAGGCGGTGCCGTGGTCAGGTGAAGTACGGGCAAAGGGCAGCCCCAGGGTACAGTTTACGCCGTGGGCAAAATCTATGGTTTTCATGGGCCCGAAGCCCTGGTCGTGATACATGGCTATGATGCCGTCCAGCCTGCCCTGCAAGGCCGACAGGAAGATAGTGTCTGCCGGAAAAGGGCCTTGTATATTCAACCCTTCTTCAGCCATTTTTTTTATAGTAGGGATAAGTATGTCTAATTCCTCAGAGCCCAATAAGCCATTTTCACCAGCATGTGGGTTTATGCCCGCCAGGGCGATCCGGGGATTAGGAGTGCGGGTTTTTTTAAGGGCGCTGTAGGTGAGATGTACTACCTCTCGTATACGCTCGGGTGTAATAGCACCCAAAGCCTGCCTTAAAGGCATATGATCGGTAACGTGGCTTACAAATACCTTTGGGTGAACCAGACACATGACAACAGGCACGTTGACCCTTTTTTCCAGTATATGGGTGTGCCCCATATATTTATGGCCGGCAAGGTTTATGGCTTCTTTGTTTATTGGCGCTGTGACGATAGCGGCAGCCTCGCCGCTTTGGCAGCAGTCCACGGCATGATCAAAATACGCGAATGCTCCATGACCGCACTCAGCTGAAAGGGTTCCAATTTTAAAATCTCCGGGATTCAGCACCCCCAGAGAACGGACGCTGATTGCGCCTTCCCTGGCATTTTCTTCGGATGCAAAACAAAGACTGGACTTAAGAGATTTGGCAGCCTGTTCCATAGCCCACAGTTCCCCAACTACGATAATGCTTATATCAGGCCTGTGTTTAATTTGACTGAGAGTTTTAATAATGACTTCTGGGCCTATGCCGGCGGCATCACCCATGGTTATTAAAATGTTTTTCATTAGTTGGTAAATATAAGTTTTAAAATAAGCTGATTAGGCCTGTGATGATTATGCCCGCGGCAATAGCTATGGAAACCGCGGCCTTAATGGCAAACCCCGCGACCTTACCGCACATAGCCCAAAAACCAACTTTTACAGCATGGGAACTGTTGGCCATAACTGAGAACTCAAAAAGCCAGGCACCGGCAAATGTGCCTAGAAAAGAACCGAAAATAGAACCTATAATTAAGCCGAATGGGGCGAAGGCAATTGCGCCAATGATACCGCCGATAATGGCGCCCCAGCCTGCACGCCGGCTGCCGCCTGCTTTTTTAGCACCCCGGACACCGGCAAAAAACTCTATGAGCTCTGCTATAACCGCTGCCACGGCGATAATACCAAACCCGGGCCAGCCTAGAAGAGAGCCATCAATCAGCACATAGACAAATACCAGAGCTGCCTGAACCAGCGGGGCTGAAAGCCCGAAAACGTTAAGAATAATGGTGCAGGTGGCCAATATGGATAATATGATAAAAAGGAATACAGACATATTACCAATGTAGGAAAATTAATGGTCAAGGCTCAGTGCCTTGGGATTTGAAATTAATTACCGGAATTACCAGAGATTACGTTATTGAGTTTGTTAAAACCCGCAAACTTAAGAGCATATTGGTAAAGAATCTGATTTTCGGCCATTTTTGAAGCCTCCAGATCGATGTCCACATTATTGATTTCCCCTGGCAGGGTGGGGTCCTGGGGTTCGTATACTTTAGGATTAAGCTTTTTGAGAGACTGATCCTGGCTTATTTCAATGTGTTTCTCGTTGGTGGTTTTGCCTTTTACCTTAATATCCATTACCTCCCTTAGGCGATCTTCAAAACTTACTTCTTTACGCCGATAACCGGGGGTGGAGACATTGGCAAGGTTTTGGGCAATAGCGCGTCCGCGCATGGCACTGGCATCAAGGCTTTTATAGATAATTTGCCTTTTAGTTGTGCCGAATATATAGTTTCTTAGATCCATACTTATCAGATTAAGCAAAGTACGGGCCAACTCATTGTTTTTAACATTAGTAGCGGAAAAACCAAAAATAATTAAATATCTACTGTATTTTTACCGATACGATATGGGGGGGAGTATATATAAGGTGAAAAATATTCCCCTTGTCGGCAGTTATTGCCCGTATCCTCATCAAGCGAAATCACTCCTATTTGCTCAACTCGAGATGGCCGTATGGCATTAAATTGCTACCATTAGCTTTCTTTTGTTTTAAGAGGCCCATTGGGTAAATATACCTGGCTATACATTGTAAACATTCTGATCACTCTGGTTTTTCTTAGTAGGAGCTACGCAGGTGGTGAAATTGCATCACCCCTCAGATTGGCTGTGGGACTTCAGGAATTTGGGGACAACGGCGCTCTTTTCCTAAATCCGGCATCCATGGCCAGTAACGCCTATGTGGAGGGCAATGTCGGTATTTACAGTTCTCTAACAGCAAAAAGGCTTTACCAGTTTCTTAATTTGAATGCTATGGTGGGTATGAAGAACCATATAGGTTTTTCGGTGATTCCACTTAATAAGGCAGATGACAGTACCAAGCTTGCCTCTTACTACTATGATTATAAAGAGAGCGCTTATGCTGTGGGTTATTCCCGGCAAATCAAGCTTAACCGGTGGCGATTCTTAAATTTCGGCGTCCAGGGTTCCATTATCCGGACTGGTCTTACAGACTCAACCGCGCGCCGGGAATGGGATGGTGGCCTTGGGGTAGTGCTGGATCAAAAGGGCTTAAACTGGGGCTCTTTTAAACTTGGTCTTTCCGTTAATCATTTGCTGCAGCCCGAACTTGATCTGGGTTCAGGTGTTAAGGCGCGGTATCCGTTGGAGGGCGCAGTGTCCCTGGCACTTGATGCCTTTGATAATAAACTTGAGTTTACCAGCCAGGCGCTGAGGTATTCAAAGGACGGTTTCAACTTTGCCGACAATGTGCGCGTTTCTCAATTTCTTACCTCATGGGGCGCCCTCAGTATTCGTCGTGATATTGAAGGTCAGATTTTTTTCGGCTTTTTGCTGCAGGCTTTAATGGACCCTGGTAATATACCTGTCAGGCTGCACCTGGATATAAGCCATGGCAGTATTTTGAACAACAAACCCGACGAAAAGTTAATCTTCACTTTTCGCATGTGTCTGATGGTTATTTCGTTCAACTAAAGCCGGCTGCTCAGCTTTAAAAAGAAATAGACTCAGCAATAAAGGCACTGATGTTGTGTATGGTTTGGTCTCTTTGCACCCTTGGGTTATTTTCAAAATCATAACTGTATTGAGTGGTGGTGACATTGCCTGCACCATATCGATACACAACCCCAAAAGTTGACCAGAGCCTTTTTGTCGTTTTGATGTCATTCTCAATTATGGTGAATTCTTTTGGAATAGAGAACCCAACGGTTCCCCCGTAATAGTCAAACTTATTATAATCTTTTTGTGAAAAGTCAGTAAAACCGCCAATTCTCAGTATATATTTTGAAAAATGAACTTCTGAACCAAATTTAAAATCAATTGTGGGGTTAGGTTTCTTTGCTTCATCAAGGTGGTATGCTAACTCTAAAGTGAGACCGAAAGTTTCCGGGAGTATGTATCCGTATCCAACTGTAATATTCATAGCGGAAAACTCAGATAAAAAAGAATACTCTACAGTGTCTTTTTTGGGGTCTGTGACGTTTGGCCAAAAAGTTCTCTCTTCGGCGGAATCCAGCGTGAAAATTCGAGGAACAAAGGATATGTCCCATGTAAGCTCGTCTGTTATCTCAGTTCCGGATAATACAAATGTTGGTGATTTAGCTGTTAAGCCTAAGTGGTGGTGGTTGTTGAACTTGAATTGCCCTCCAATTGCCATGAAGGACGTAAACATGGATATATCTGTTTTACCCTGGTAAGTGATGGTTGTATGTGCGTCACTGCCATAATTTAAATGAGTAAATACATTGGTAATAAGTGTTTTAGAGTATTGGCCGGCTGCTAATGCCAAACCTATGTTTAAATCGCCTAAAGAATATCCCATACCTGCCATACCAATATAATGCTTTGAACTTTTAGATGAAGTTTCATTTACCATGATATCCATGTTTTGACCCGGAACAGCGCCAGACACAACTGATCTTAAGTCTTCCTGTATTGGGGCGAACAGTCCAAAACCCAGCCCAACACCATCTTTTAGCTTTTTTCCAAAAACCATACTGGTACCAACAATAGAGAACTCTGATTCTTCTAAATCTATGGGTTTTACTTTGCCATTTATGTCTGCAAAAGACAGCTGGCCATCAACCTTGGAGGTTAAATAGCTGTAGCTGTTTGCGGAAATATTAAGGCTGGCGCTTTGAATACCGCTTAAACCTGCCGGGTTGTACCACAGGGAAGTGCTGTTGTCTGTTACAGCTGTAACTGCACCTCCCATACCAGCCGCTCTCTCACCTATAAGGTGCTGGGTATTGTTGTAGTACTGGGCTGACGCTGTGCCTATGATAAAAATAGTCAGCAGTGTTACGCGGTATATGGCTCTATTAAGCATGGACGCTTTCTCCCGGTTTAATTAATGTATGAATTGGAAATATGGATCTGAGTTCTTGCACTAACCTACTCCAAGCTGCCATTGGCTAATCCATAATGGGGCGTCGCATTAATCATTTAATGGGCATCTGCTCCTTCAATTTCACCTTTTTTACTTCAAGTTGCCGTCGGCTCAATTCATAATTCTTAATTCTTAAATCCATTATCCACTTTCTCGCCTTTTATTTCAATACCCAGCTGTTTTAATTTGCGATAAAGATTGGTACGTTCCAGGCCTAGTTTGTCGGCCGTTTGCTGTATGTCCCATTTGAACTTTTTAATCTGGGTTTCCACGTAGAGTTTTTCCAGGCCGTGCTTGGCCTCAGCCAGGGGCAGAGTGCGGGTAAAAATGCCCATGCTGGTCTTTTTACTCCCATCATTCAGGGCTTCAACCTGTTCGAGGCCTATTTCGGTGCTGTCTGCAAGTATGGCCAAACGTTCGATGATGTTCTTTAACTCTCGGATATTGCCGGGGTATGGCCTTTGCTGCAGGGTGTCCAGAGTTTGGGGCGACAGCGATTTTGGCGGCATGCTGTTTTCCTGGCAGAAGGCCTCAAGAAAAACTTGGGAAAGCTCGGGGATATCCTCCAGATGCTGCTCCAGAGCGGGGACTTTTATCTGGAAAACATTAAGCCTGAAATATAAGTCCTGGCGAAAGGTACCCTGTTCAACCATCTTTTCCAGGTCCTTATGAGTGGCGGCTATTACGCGGACTTTTACACGGATGGTCTCCGTTCCACCCACCCGCTCAAATTCGGACTCTTCCAGCAGCCGAAGAACCTTTCCCTGTATTACAGGGCTCATATCGCCTATTTCATCCAGGAACATGGTGCCGTTATGGGCTTGTTCAAACCGGCCAATTTTTCGGGAAAGAGCGCCGGTAAAAGAGCCCTTTTCATGGCCGAACAACTCACTTTCTATGAGGGTTTCGGGGATAGCGGCACAGTTAATTTTAATAAAGGGCCCGCCCTTTTGTGTGGAATTATTATGTATACCATGGGCCACTAATTCTTTACCGGTGCCACTTTCTCCCAGGATTAGTACACGGCTCTGGGTGGGGGCAGCTTTCAGTATTTGGCCTTTAAGATCCGTCATGGCGGTACTGTCACCCACCATCTGATATTTTTTTTCCCGGCTTTCATGCCATTGGCGCAGCTCCTCTTTCTGGTTTTTAAATTCCAGGGCGCGCTGTACGGCAATCTCGACTTTTTCCAGGCTGAGGGGCTTTTGCAGAAAGTTGTAGGCGCCTTTTTTAACTGCTTCTACCGCCAGGTCTATGTTACCGTGACCAGATATTATTATAACCTCGGCGGAAAGCTTTTTGCCTTTCATTATTTCCAGCACTTCCAGGCCGCTTTTCCCGGGCATGCGTATATCCATTAAAGCAAGGTCGAAGGCTTCTTCTTCCAGTGCAGATAAAAACTCTTCACCGCTGACATATACGTCAACTCGGTGTTCCAGATCTTCCAGTATATCTTTTATGGTACTTCTTATATTCTTTTCATCATCTACTACAGCTATACGGGCCATTGGGCCTCCTTTTAGTCATCCCGGTCAAATTCCATAATAAAGACAGCGCCCTGTCCCTGCTGTCCGGCGTATTTAAGACTGCCACCGTTCTGAGACAGGGTACGCTCAGCCAGAGCTAAACCTATGCCGTTGCCCTGGGCCTTAGTGGTAAAATAAGGTACAAACAGTTTATCAAGATTCTCAGCAGCTACACCAGGTCCGTTATCGGTTACTGTTATCAGAGCGCTGCTGTTTGCAGCGCCGCTGTCCTCAGCGCCGCTGTCCCGTGAATCTACTACTACTTTTACTTCAGCATTTTCTTCCCCAGCGGCCTCAAGGGCATTCTTTATTATGTTGGAGAGCGCCTCTTTTATTTGACCGTGATCCACATTAACATAAAGCGGTTCTGTCTCCTTCAGGCTGATGATTCCAGTGCCGGCGTTGTGCAGTACCACGCAATCCCTGGCCAGAATATTAAGATCCAGTCTTTGACGGTTGGGGTCCGGCAAACGTGCATATTTGTGAAAGGCATCTACTAAACGCTCCATGTTATCTATTTCACTGAGTATGGTGGAGGATGTTGTCTCCAGGACTTTGGCGAAATCCGGGGATTGGGACTCATACTTGCGCTTAAGGCGCTGGGTGGAGAGTTTGATGGGAGTAAGGGGGTTTTTGATTTCATGGGCTACGGTGCGGGCTACCTCTTTCCAGGTGGCTTTTTTCTCTGCCAGGCGCAGGTCATCGGTGGACTTCTTAAGTTGTGCGGCCATTTTATTAAAAGCTGTTTTCAAGTCATTAACTTCCGGGGTGTGGCTGGTAAATTTAAGCCGATAGCTTAAGTCCCCTTCGGCTATACGGCGGGTGGCGCCGGAAATTTCCCGCAGGGCGCGCGTAATGCGTGAAGACAGGAAAAAACCTAAACCAATAGCGGCAGTTACTATGGCACCGGTAGCAAAAAGGCTGAAGACCAGGGCCTGATTTACCAGCAGAATTTTTAAAGATTTGGCCTGACGGTAGCGTTTAAGGGCATTAGCGGACTCCATCAACTCTTCACCGTTGCGGTGGTTTTCAACCGAGCGTTCAAGTGATGTTTCTATGGAGGGGTCCATACCCATGCCTACGGTTGATTTAGCAAAGTTGAGATAATACAAGGTAAGGCAAACGGCGTAGAGGGATATGAGCACTACAATTAAGCCCATTATCTGGTACTTGAGTTTCATTTGCTCCCCTTTCCCATTAAATCACTTTTTGTGAATTGGGCAGTCTCCAAACTCGGACGTTCAAAATTCCACAGGCTCATCAGGTCAAATTCCTGTTTATCTAATACATCCAGCTTTATTTTGCCCAAGGTACAGGTAATGGAGATCTTATAGTGGGAATTTCCTTTTATTTCCCGCATGGGGATGAGAGGGGACCGGAAAATGGGAAATTCGGATTTAGCCAGGTTCTTATCTTTATACACTACAATGCGGCTGTTTTTTGACACTGAGTACTCATCTTTTGTGAGATTGTAAGTTAATGTATGGGTAAGTTCGTTTTTATACTTTAACTTGCCATCTTCCATAAAATGAGTTTGCAGCGTAAGGGGGATACTTGTGCCCGATTCAATAAAGTTGTCTAATTCCGGTGTATAAACACTGTCTATTTGAACCAGGACCCAGGCGGTGTCTCTTCTTATTTCCAGAGCTTTAACTTCAAGCCCCACTTTGCCCTCTCCTCCCGAAGAAAGTATTGTGCTTAAAATAAGGGCCGCTCCCTTAAACCACAGGAGTATTGAAAATACTAATCCCATAAGTCTTTAAATACATTAATTGTATCAATAATGATACAGTTACTATGAACGTTTGTCCTGTTTTTGCATTTTTTCACGAATATTTTTGTCATACCTTTTGCTCTATGAACCTTAAGAAGTTCTTTTTAAAAGGGAAACTATGAAAATTTTAATAATTGCGGTCATAATATCCATTTGCCCTCTTCTGGGGCAAGTTGCCGATTCCTCTAATGATGGGAACCAAAGCAAACTTCTTACCATAGGTGAAACCGGTCTTATCAACCCCAAGGGTACAGGCTTTTTAAAGGCAGGAATAAATTTCTGGCTTCCCACTTTGCAGGTGGCATATAGTCCCTTTAATAATTGGGAATTTGACTTCTTTACCTTTGAGGTGCCAGAGTTAGGTAATGATACTACTAAATTTGATCCTGGAATTTATCGGATTGGTTTTAAATATCAATGGCTGAATAAACAGAATTTTCTTTATACAAAGAGCTACCATGCCTCTACAGGCATTAAGCTGCACAGGTTTGTATTTTCAGTTTTTGACAGCAAGGACTCCCTGGCTGTAGATAAAGACAGTTGGTTTATTATACCTTACGTGGCACAAACTTTCAGCTGGGGGCGTCTTAAATATCATCTTTATCTCTCTGTCCCTTTGGGCGGGGAGAAGACCAAAGCCGTCGGAACCGAGGATAAGGAGCCGCTTACTGTTATAACCATTTCTGGCCTGGAGTGGGCCAAGTCACCGAACTTTAAATATGTCCTGGAGTACTGGTACACCAACCTGGGCGGCTTTATAGATATTAGTACCAGGGACGTGGACAATTTATCCTTTGGCTATAATCCTGACGGTGCCTGGATCTCCTATATGTTCATGGGCGCCCGCCTTTCTTACACCAGGCACTTTTACAGTGAAATGGGTATTTCCTCGCATTATACTTTTCCGGCTATTCCGGCCACCGGCATTGTGCTGAATTTAGGCTGGTACTTCCGCTAGAGTGTATCCAAAGTGATAATTATGCCGATATCCATTATCAATGCTGATACAGAAAAAGTCCTGCCACCCTTCGACTCCGCTCAGGGTGGCAGCATTTATTATCAAACACCGGATAGTAAAACTCCATGTCACCCTGAGCGGAGTCGAAGGGTGAACGTAAAAAACCTTCTAAATCAGCGAATAAACCCAAATAATTCACTTTTTCCTAATAATATAAGCAAGCGGCTTTGTACTTTACAATTGAAAATATATCTGGAATAGGACCCAGCTTTAAAGTACCGAGATCTGGCACGAATTTTGATGTACATGGGATAGAATTATAAATAGGAGTCATCATGAAAAACCAAATTAAACATCTCAGCTTACTTGTCATTCTTATTACGGCCCTTTCTTTATCGGGCTGCGGGCAGAACCCGTTCAGCATGAGTCTGCTTATTGTGGCCAGAGCCTGAATATGGGGTCCGGTTT
>CAZRWX010000035.1:0-21438 GCA_964603925.1 uncultured Bifidobacteriales bacterium
GGTCAGGGGGAGAGGGCACTATATTCATAGTTGTTTTTTACCCACAGATTCTGCTGAGGAACCAAAAAAATCTTTTTGCCCTGGCAATCTTGATGGTATAATCATTTATGATTAGAACGGAAAGCGTAGCTTTTAGTTCTAACAAACCCTGCGATTCAGGCAGTAAATAAACTTTTTTAGCCAAAATTCGGCAGATCCCCCTGACTCAGGGCATTAAAACTCTTGCCGAGGAGATTGAGGAGCTTGTCGACGTATTTATCGACCGAAAGCCATTCACAAAAGGCAGTGTCTATACATGAACTCTTCCCGTCTTCTCTTTGATGAGAGCGGCCACCCCGTTAATTCGAAAACTGTAAGTGTCTAAATCGCAGGACATAATACTTTAAATCTTGGAATTAATAATGAGATAATTATGCTTGGGATATTCCATGTTGTAATCCGGATATTATATGATACAGGTCACCATTGATGAAATAAAGCCCGGTATGATATTGGGCCGTTCCCTGTATCACGATAATGGTGATTTGCTTCTGGCGCTTAATTATACCCTTAACGAAAAAGTTATTGCCAAACTTAAGAGCCTGAGTCTTAACTATCTCTGGATACAGGAAGAAGGCACAGAAAGCATAATACCCCAGCAGCTCATTTCCGACCAACTGACACTTCAATGCCAGGAGACCATTAAAGACAACATGGACATTCTGGTAAAAATCGCCAATGTACAGGCACTCACCATAGCGGGCATTAACGAGGCAGTGAAGGATAAAGGGAAATTCAAAGACATAATTTTAGCCGGGGACCTTAAGCGGCGTGTGGCCGACATTATTGACGCCCTCCTGGAAAAACAGGCGGCCACGGTTAATCTTAACTCTATCCGTACCAAAGACAATTATCTCTTTCAGCACAGCCTGGACGTAACCATAACGGCAATTCTTATAGCCAACAAACTTAAACTTAATCGTTATGAACTGGAGGAACTGGCCCTGGGCTGCATACTCATGGATCTGGGTATGGTACTTATACCCGGCAAGCTGCTGGAGAACATGTCCCGTCTCAGCTACCAGGAGTTCGCTATACTGAGAGAGCATGCCACATACGGCTATTTCATACTCCGGGAGAATATAGCTATCCCCCTTATTTCTGCCCATGTAGCCTACCAGCATCATGAACGTCAGGATGGGGGCGGCTACCCCCGGCAGCTCAGGGGCGATAATACCTTCCCGGAAAAGAAACGAAACATGGAAAAGGGTAAAATACACCGCTATGCGGAAATTGCCGCTGTCGCCGATACTTACGTGGGTCTGGTTTCACCCCGCCCGGGCTGCGGCCATGCCAAATCACCTGATGAAGCCATGCGCACTCTTATAACGGGAGCAGGTTCCCACTTAAATAGGAAAGTAGTAGATGCCATATTATCCTGTATACAAATATATCCAACAGGTGCAAGGGTGGTCATAACCCAGGATAACAAGTATAACATGAAGGGCCATTATGGTGTAGTAGCCCGCTACCAGGCGATAACGCCGGACAGACCCCATATCCTGATACTTTTCGATGCCAATCACAAAAGGCTTACACCACAAACCATTAAGCTGGAAAATGAACCCGGTATCCAGATTCAGTTTGTGGTTTTGGATTAGGTAAAGTCTTAGCCGTTTCCCGGCTTTTCAACCTCCACCCGCAGTCTGTCAGTTTCGGCTCCTTTGTTATGAAGGGACAAAGTATTAGCCGTGAGCGCAGAAAAACACCGGTTGGTAATAGCATATAGTACCTGAAAGGTGAAGCCTTTATCCGGAATACTGGATTTCAGAGACAATTATGAGGAGCAGACCCTATTACAGAAAACTATTTTTTGCTCCCTTTCATCTAAACATTTAGTTTAAATCAAATGGCAATTTCGAACATTACCGTCTGTGACAAAATTCCAAAGGCAGCATATAGCCTGATAATTGGTTTGTTAGGTCTTATTTTTCTGGCATGCGAAAATTACGCGGTTAAAAAAGAGTACTACCCTAACGGCCATCCTAAAAAAGAATGGGGGGTAAAATCTAACGAAAATGGAGCTTTGGTTAAACATGGTCCCCTTAAGTCATGGTATGAGTCGGGCCAGTTAGAGGCTATTATACAATATAAAAACGGTCAAATGGATGGTGAAGCCAGTATATGGTATAAAAACGGTAACCACCAGTTCACAGGCAAATATGATAAAGGCTACCTGGTAGCAGAAACTTTATGGGATGAAAAAGGTAAAGAACAATTATCACGTAAATACCGTATAGAGACCATTTATTACAAAACCTCCCCGCAAAACAATCTGACCCCCTTAAAGGAAAAATATACTGTAATTATGGACGGCCAGCAGGACACATTACGCCATGGTGCCTACCGTTCCTGGTACAATGATGGTAAACTCCGCATGATCACTGATTATGCAGAAGGTAAACTAAACGGGTTTGCCAAAGAATGGCACTCTAATGGTCTTATTAAATCTGAAGGCTATTATAAAAACGGCAGGAGGGAGGGACCCTGGCTGTACAAATATGAGAATGGCGAACGCTACATAAGCCTTTTTTTCCGTGAGGATAAAAAAGACGGATCCTACAAATTATGGTACCCTTCTGGCGGGCTTAAAGAGATGCGCAATTATAAAAGTGATACACTTGATGGCGAATACATGGCAAAATTTATTGATGGTTCCCCAAAGGAGAGCCGCTTTTATAAAAATGGGCTTCTGGAAGGTACCGCCAGGCTCTGGTACAAAAGCAAAGGTCTGAACCAGGAGACCCAATGGAGTAATAATTCTTTAAATGGTACCTTTAAGGAATGGTATGCTAACGGCCGTCTAAAATTTGAGACCACATACAAAAACGGTAAGAAAAACGGAATAAGCCAGAAATGGTATCCCAACAGTGCTCCATTTTATGAAGCTCATTACCTGGATGATAAAATGCATGGCAAATTCCTCTGGTGGACAGAAAAGGGCAAACTCATTTCCGAGAGGGAATATATTAATGGCACTCTCACCTTCGACAGTGAAATCCTTAAAATGAGAGAGATAATGGATGCTGTCAATACCGATATTCCCATGGAAATTTTAGGCTTTATGTGGGGTATGACTCCAATAGAGGTATCTGCTAACCTTAAGCTGTTTGATGGTCAATTGATTAAGCGTAAAGGCAGCCAGTATATATGTGAGATACCAGTTCTTTCCGGGTTGTTTAAAGATGTACAAGTTACATTTACATTTAACAATTGGAATGAATTATGGGAAATCGGCATGGAATTCCCCAAGCAGACACGTAAGCAGTTCTATAATATATCAGATTTCATTGAAGACAAAATGGGGTATAAGCTCGGTATGCCGGAGTTTAATAATTCGCTAAAATCCCTACCAGGTATACTACAGCGAACCAGAGACTGGGGAAGTTTCTATTTAACAGGGAACAGCGGCACTCAGAAGGTGAGAGAATATCCTGTGATACATGCCGAGCTTTTTGCCTTTGAAGACAAAGAATGGATTTCGTTCCTGTTGCAGAATCACCTTATCCATCATTACGCGCGTAAAAGCCCGGGTATTGTACTGCAAGGCCCCTATTACAAAGACGAATCAAACAATTGACAGCCTGGAACAACAGATAGTCGGGCTGGTTTTATTTTCGACGGATAGGAATTTTCTGGGTTTTAACAGCATTCCTGCCGCCCTTTTTAGCCTTATAAAGCGCCTTATCTGCAGTTTCAATTATACCTTTAACAGACTGTGAAGACTTATCCCGGCAGGATACACCCGAGGAAATAGTAACCTGTATAGTTTTACGACCGCTTTTTACCTGGTTTGATTCAATAGACACCCTTACCTCATCCATAATATCGGTAGCTTCCTGTGCCCCCATCTGGGGGAAGAATACTATAAGTTCCTCACCCCCATACCGGCATACAATACCGGCATCATGGATTTCTTCGGCTATTAGCTGGGCTATGGCATAAAGGACCTCATCACCGGCCTTGTGCCCATGAGTATCATTAACCTTTTTAAAGTGATCGATATCTACCATTGCCACAGAAAACGGAGGCCGTGTATCTACGCTGGATTGTTCGGAGATGATTTTATTGCAGTAGCTGCGATTATATATTTGCAAGAGAGGATCATGAGAAACCCTATGCTCCATGCGCCATAACCAGTGTATAAAAATACATGCAATTGTATATAACGGTAACACTGCCAGGAGTATAAGCTCCAGAGAAGCTGCCTCCTGCCAGAAATGAGGCGCATGCCAGGCAACTGCCATAATGAGACCTAAACCTGTAATAGCACCACCCAGATAAAAATCCTGCCGGACAAAAATAAAGCTGAAAAAAAGAATAAGTATGAAGGCGCTGCCACCCCAAATGTCTGCCCAGAGACTGAAAGACGGCCCCCTCATTCCCTCAAATAATGATAACGCGCCAGGAAAGTGGGTGGAGGCTAAAAGCCAGGCTGCTTGGAGGGCGGCAGTACCCCATGTCAGCCTCTTAGTCCATCTATATTTTAATGTTGAAGGTATGATATTAGCTAAAACCAGATTAGTTAATATCAACAGATAGAGAACATTTATAAATTCACGGTGTAATTCCGTTTTGTGAAAAGGGAAGAAGCCATTTAAATAGAGAAAATAACCCAACCCCAGAATGCCCGTAAGATATCCCAGATAGTAAATTTTGGAATTATGCACCCTTGGGTATGAAAACTGGCCCAGAATTGCACAAAAAACATAAGCACCCAGACCAACCCATGTGACATAAACCTCATAAAACGACCGGGCCTGATTCTGAGAATATTGTACCGAAATATATAGAGCACACAGAACCAGGGCAGGTGCCCCCAAAAAAGGAAACAGCCCCCACCGAATTTGTTTCATAATATGGCTGGATCCCTTATCAAATACAATTTATTTAACCCCAGTATTATACCATCTAGTTTAAGATTTGCGATAAGGTGGCTATAATTTAAAATTTGCCCCTTAATGCCTTACCCTGTGGAATCAAATGTAGAATTCAAATTACCTTTGAAATAGCTGTATTGAGAAATTTTAGCACATTTACCCCAGAAATAGACACTAATTAAGGTTATTTAAACCTCACTGGCTTTAGGGAAGGTGCCCCATGAAATGGGGGCTTTAGCAAAATAAAACTCGGGGTGTTGGAAAACCTTATTCAAAATTATTTTTTTACAGGATTATACCCTTTTTATCTTCCCAGGGAGCGAATTTTAATAACAGACTAAGATCACTGCATTCGGCAAATAACCCATTCGAGGTAAATCATGTTAGAACAATTAAAAGAGGACGTTTTTACCGCTAATAAAGCCCTGGTAACCAGCGGACTTGTAATACTCACATGGGGTAATGTCAGCGGTATCAGCAAAGACCGCCGGCATGTTGTAATAAAACCCAGCGGTGTCAGTTATGATGGCATGACTTCAAACCAGATGGTAGTTGTTGATTTAAATGGTAATGTTGTTGAAGGCAACCTTAAACCCTCATCAGACACACCTACTCATCTTCGTCTTTATAAAGAATGGGGAGACATATCGGGCATTTGCCACACACACAGCACTTATGCCACAGCCTTCGCTCAGGCCTGCCGCCCAATTCCCTGCCTTGGCACTACCCACGCTGACCTGTTTTTTGGGGAAGTTCCTGTATCCCGGGTACTTACACCCGCTGAGGTAAGTTCCCGATATGAGCTAAATACGGGAGATGTAATTGTCCAGACATTCCAGGATAAAAATCCTGTGGAATTCCCAGGCGTCCTGGCTGCTAACCACGGCCCTTTTACCTGGGGAGCCTCTGCGGGCCAGGCTGTAACCAATGCAATGGCTCTGGAGGAGGTAGCCAAAATGGCCGCCCTCACACTCCAGATTGCACCACAGGCCCCCCCTATTCCAAGCTATATATTAAACAAGCATTACACCCGCAAACATGGCCCTGATGCTACATACGGGCAAAAATAAAAACAGCATTTAAATCAAAAACTCAACTCAGGAGAGAATATGAATAAGCTAATCAACTCACCGGAAATTAAACTTGGTATTGTAGGTGTATCAAGAGACTGCTTCCCAGCTACTCTTACCGAAAAACGCCTCAATGATGTAATGAGTCAATTGGAGTCCACCTCCCTTGACGCTGTAAAGTGCTCCGTAATTATAGAGAACGAAATTGACGCCCTCAACGCTTTAAAAGAGCTGGAATCCAAGGGCTGTAATGCCGCTGTTATTTATTTAGGCAACTTTGGACCTGAGGGCCCCACCACTATATTCGCATCGCGTTTTGGCGGCCCCGTTATGGTGTGTGCGGCAGCCGAAGAAAATAAAACCGTACTGGCATCCGACCGGGGCGATGCCCTTTGCGGCATGCTCAACTGCAGCTACAACCTTAACCTGCGCGCAGTTCCCGCATATATACCACCGCAGCCCGTTGGCCTGCCTCATCAGATTAAGGAGAAAATACTCAATTTCGAACCAATAGCGCGCATTATCAACGGTTTGCAAAGCCTTAAAATCTTTGCTTTTGGCCCCAGACCCCATGATTTTTATGCATGTAATGCCCCTATCCAACCTCTTTACGACCTGGGTATAGAGGTTATGGAAAATTCTGAACTGGATCTTTTACAGCGCTATCAGCAGGCTGGTAAAAATAAGGATCGCATAAAAGAAGTAGCACAGGATATGTCAAAAGAGCTTGGTAAGGGCGCCACCTACCCTGACCTGCTGAACAAGCTGGCCCAGTTTGAAATAACCCTTTTAGACTTTATGGCCGAAAACCTGGGTGCCAGCCAGTATGGTATATTTGCCGATAAGTGCTGGCCGGGCTTTGAGTCCGCATTTGGATTTGTGCCTTGCTATATAAACAGCCGTCTTGCCGGCCGTGGCATACCTGTTGCCTGTGAGGTCGACATTTATGGTTCCTTAAGTGAGTATATGGTACAGCTGGCCGGTATGCATCCAGCCACCCTGCTGGACATCAACAACTCTGTACCAGAGGAAATTATTCCCTCAGGCTTTGACTTAAAAGGTGCTGCCCCCGGTGACCTGTTCATGGGCTTTCACTGCGGCAATACCTGTTCCAGTTGTATGAAAAACTGTAAAATGAATTATCAAGTAATTATGAACCGTCTCATGGAGGACGGCAAAACTCCCGATATTACCAGAGGCACTCTGGAAGGTCAACTGCTTCCCGGACCTATGACTATGTTCCGCCTCCAGTCCACATCGGATGGTGAACTGTTAAGCTATATTGCCAATGGTAACTTCCTGGATATCGATCCCCATACATTTGGTGGTACTGGCGTTATTGCGATACCGGATTTCGCCCGTTTTTACCGGTATGCGCTCATTGGCAGGAACTTCCCTCATCATGCAGCCATAGGCTTTAAGCAATTGGGTAAGACACTTTTTGACACAGTAAAGCTTCTTGGTGTGGATGAGATTAGCACACCCCTGCCCAAGGGAGTATTGTATGAGAATGAGAGCCCGTTTATTTAGCTATGAGGTTAATGTTTCCCGGGTTATAACATTAAAAAACCGGAGTTTCGCTCCGGCTTTGAGTATAAAACTGGCGTGAATCACCTAAAAGCCGTAAGCTTCTTCCAGTTGATCATAAGAGGGGCGGCCATAATAAATTTCTCCTTTGGGGCCCTTCCAGGTGTCATTGCCCAGGTATTCTACATCCACTGGGGTATGTGAACCATTGCTGTTATCAATCATCACAGTATAGTACTCCTTTTGCTCTATAACCGGTGCTCTTTCTACGACTCTGACCGGAGGCTCTGTGATAACAAAACCGGTTCCGAATCTGGAATAATAAATTCCTCCAAATTCAAAATAAACACGCCCGCCAATACGGATTTTACAGGCGCCGCCAGGTAGTACACGCACCCTATGGCCATATGGAGCATCAGCTACAATATACTCACCGTAATGCCTTTTATAATATACCCCACCGCTGTAAAAGTATGTACTTCCACCTAATACCAGAGTAGTATGCCCAAACGGCAGACCTAATACTAAAGCACCTACGGGAGGAGCAATCTCGATATAACCCCGAGAGGTATGGCGGAAATAGCGGCCATCACGATGATAATATCTTCTACCTTTAACCTTTAGAGGCCTGTAAACGGGCTCTTGATATACAACTGTTTTACGTTGCTGGTAATTTTTATAACTATCAGTATTCTCCTTCTTAACATAGTATTTAACGTTGTTATTTTTTTGAATACGGATAGCCTTATTACCCTTCGTAGACACCTGCGAGCTATTACCAGTATTCCCGGGTATATATGTGTGTTTATTTGTTTCATGGCCTTTTGCATTTCCGCGGCTTTTTTCAACTTTTACCTGAGCGTTCTTTACTTCTTTATCCCGGCTTTGCGACTGGGTGCGGACATCTTCTTTATTCTGTTTATACACCTTTTTTACGCTGGCATTAACAGACCCTGCTGCCAGTATCAGCGAAAGAGCAATCAGTAAATTTATGCTGGTGAGTGACTTTTTCATTGTTAACCTCCTTAAGGCATTTATAAAAACTACAGAGCCTGTAAAGAAGACGAATCCCACAGCAGAAAGCGCTCACAATAAGTGAAATGGAGTAACTACTCAGGTACTACAGATGCCCCAATTTTGTCATTTCGACCAATTCCACAGTTGTTTACAAGGGAGAAATCCCGTTTACGATTCGTTTCACGACCACGCCCTCCTGATGCCTTGATAATCGATAGAAAACAAAGGTGAACTGGCCAAATTTTCTCTTTTATTTGGTTTTTAGCTGCTTTACCTGAGATTTATCAGTATTTTTTTACCGGTTTTATCCCTTGAATACAGACCAGGTGTAAACTGGACACCGTTAAAAACAGGACCGTCGACACAGGAACGCTCGCCACCGGGGATAGAGCACTTGCCGCAGATACCTACGCCGCAGCAGGTCATACGTTCTACCACGTGAAATATATATTCCGGCTTGGTATACTGCCGCTCAATTGCATCATTCTTGCTCATGGCCACCTCTGGCCCGCAATTATAGAAGCACATATTTTTGATCCCGGCGCCTTTTAAATAATCAGTCAATAACTCTGGCAAATAGCCCTTGAAGCCGAAACTGCCGTCATCAGTGGAAAAATGGCACTCACCCATAGCCTCAAATTCTTTTTTATAGACCAGCTCATTTTTGGTTTTGACCCCAATGATGAAAACTTTGTCCCCCTTAAAATGAGATGCCGCATGATGTACGGGCGCGATACCGCAGCCGGCCCCCACAAACACCACCTTTTTGCCCTGGGGAAACTCAAATTTATTACCGTAAGGGCCCTTAATGCGTACTACGTTATTTGCATTGAGCTCAAAGACTTTGGATGTTGCCTTGCCAACCCTTCTGATAACCAGCTCTAAACCCCCGCTGTCAGCACCTACAGAATAAGGCTTGGCATATTCATCATCACATTTAGTTTCGTTATTGCGTGAATCACCAACCTTTAGAATAACAAACTGCCCGATACCAGCATCGATGTTCTCATAAAATTTAAAGATTTTTAAATCTGAAGTAAGCGACACAATCTCTTTAATTATAAAAGGGCGATACTGATGCGCATATTTTTGTTTTGTTAAAGCGAGAGCGTTATCACTACCAGCTTCCAAGTCTAATGCCAGCTGCTCAAAGTACTCCTTAATCTGTAAAGAAGTCATCTCCGCCAGAGATGTGCCTATTTCATAAAACAAATTGGGATCAATGGCTCTGAGTATACGTATATCCCCGGCACCCGCAATACCGCCCATGGCTATAATGGGCACATTTGTAATGGCCTTTACTCTTTTTAAAGTGTGAACCAGAACGGGGAAAATTGGAGGGCCGGAATAACCACCAAACTTATTTTTGATCTCCGGATGGGGGCCCATTAAAGTATTGATAAGGGAAAGCGCCGTAGCACCGCCAGCTATGGCGGCTTTAGCAAGGTCTTCTAAATCTGGAGAACCAGCATTAAGCTTGGCAACCAGCGGCTTTTGGGTGTGAGCACGCATGGCGGAAAAAATACGGTTGATCATCTCGGGTTGGCTTAAGTTGATACCCCCGGCAGCCGCATGACCACAGGAAACATTAACCTCGTAGCCATGGGCTATATCGTGTTTTTCGAACTCCTGAATACAATGAGCAAAAGCCATGGGCTCATCCTCCCCTATTTGGGGCATAAGAAACACCCCCTTTGGAAAGGCCTGTGTTAAAAGTGTAAACTCCTCAATGGCCGCCTGCAGGCCCGGGTTGCTGAAACCAACAGCGTTCCAGCCGGAATTGGGCGTAGACTGGATATAAATATCCTCCCTGTTACCAAGACGGGGCTCTATAGTGGTACTTTTACCAATAACAGCACCAATTTGGGGAACCTGGCGCAGCATCCAGGCCATAGTATCAGAATTTGTAGATATAACCCCGGAGGGGAAAGCAAAGGGACCGCGAACCTTTTTACCGAGCAGATTATATGACATGGTTTAAAGATAAAATCATGGTCATTATCCGGCTATGACATAACCCGCTGGCAGACCATTTGATAATACTCCGGCTTATGGGGAGCAAATGTTTTTTGGAGTGCAGAACCTCGAGAAATCCTTAAAAGAGCCCTTGGTGTAATATATTTTACACCGCTAACCTCTTTAATATCTAAGGTAAGGTCATTTATTTCTACTGACCTCCTAAGAAGATAAATGTAATGATATTCATTATCCTCCCAACCCCTGGCCGGAATAGAATATGGTGCCTTCCAGATTTGGAGGAACTCCAGATGCTTGGGCTCCAGCTCCAAACCCAACTCTTCAACACACTCCCTGCAGGCGCCGTATTCTGGGGACTCCCCGGCGGAAATATGACCTGCACAGGAAACATCCCATACATTGGGGTATGAACTCTTTTGCGGTGAGCGCTTTTGTAAAAGCAGGCCCCGGGACGGGTGATACACCCATACATGAGCAGTGGCATGCCAGTAACCATCAGAATGAATAAGTGATTTGGGATATGAAACGCCTATGGGGCGCGCCTTATCGTCTACAACATCAATTAATTCCTGGTCGGACATATGCCAATCATTAACTGAAATTAATCAGGAATGTTCCCCATCAACATCCACAGTGACCCACTTAGCTCCGGCGAAACATGCGGCCATAATAAGATAAGCGGCCGCCCACCTCCAGGCAGGGGTAAGAGAAAGCGGTGCGTCCTTAAAACTCCAGGTGAAAGAGTGCATCAGGCCCAGACAGGATATAACAGCACCCGCCAGACACCAGGCAGCCGCCCGGTAAAACTTTTTTTCAATAACATAAACAGTTGCCGCCGAAAGGACCATGGCACTAAAAATACTACCCTGCTCCAGAGCCAGGGCCCCGACGAGTTTAATATCGCTTCCCATAAAGGCTGAAATAAGTTCTGTGGATTTGTCCTGCCATATGAGAGTACCACCCAGAACAGAATCCGCCGCCCGCACACCGGCCTTAGCCATAAAAGCACCCCAGGCCCCTACCCCCACCAGTATGCCGATAACGGCGGCGGATGAATGACTGCGGGGTGTGGCAGAAAAGGCCTGGGCCGTGATAACAATGCCTATCCACAGCACAATGGCCATACCAGCCTCGATTGGAACGACATGTGCAATATAGGCAGTGGTACCCGTCAGGCAAATAATTGTCATAAATACAGCGTTAAAAATAGAGTAGCCGGCCCTAGCGCCCAGACCCTTCCAACCGGGATGACCGATGTATATGGTAGTAGGGAAGCAGGAACCAAACAAACTGGCGGCAATAGTGCCGGCACCGTTCATAGCTAATGCCGGGCGAGTTGGATATGAGTCCCCCGCCGCCTCCGCCGACTCAATATTCTGCAATGAACCTATCACATTAAAAACGCCCATGGGAATAATGACATTGATGTACTCTTGAAAGAAACCACTTTTAAACGCAGCCAGTATATCGCCGATGACGGGCAGAGGAAAAAACAGACCTATGGTCTGGCCCTCAGGTATAGGCGTAATAGGAACCCCGGTAAAACGCGCCACTATGGCACCAGCCACAACCGCCACCAGACCCCCGGGCAGATGCCCCTTAAAGCGAACCTGGCCAAAATAGATGAGAATAATGATGGACAGGGTGAGAAACCCGACTATGGGATGAGCAAATGTCCGAAACAAAAAAGGCAGCGAAATAAAACCCAGCGCTATGCCCGAAAGAGTGGAAAGTAGTGCCGCCCGGGGTGCTGATTTACGGATTTTCTCGGCTATAAAGGCGCCACCAATCTCAATAAAACCTGAGCCCAAGCATGCCACCAGCCCGGCCTGCCAGGCCAGTTTGGCAGCGGCTTCTGGAGGAGCCCCCTTACCCATGGCGGCCAGTTTAACGGGCAGCATAATAAGAAATACATAAATAAAAACAGAGGGAGTATTGATGCCATAAGGCAACGCGCATACGTCTGACCGCCCTGTCTCCCGGGCCAGCTTCATGGCCAGCCGGGAATAAAACAGATTGCCCACAATAAGAGAAATAGCCACCCCCGGCAGAATAGTGCCGAAAATAAGTGCTGCAGGAAAGCCCAAAAGACCGCTGCAAAGAGAAATAATAAGTAGAACCTGTATTAGATTGTCCAGCGCCAGCCCGAAAAAGCCGTCAATATCGCCGCGTACAAACCATTTCATAAATTGCCCCCTGTATTTAGGGCAAAAGGTAGCGTTGTATTAAGAAAAATGCCAGTGAGAAATATAATAGGGGGTTTGGTTATGTAACTGGGCTGAGTGAAAAGTAAAAAGTGAATAATGAAAAGTGAAAGACGAAAAAGTTTGCTTTTTTCTTTTTCATTTATCTTTTCACTTGTCGCTTCTAACTTGTCATTTCTTAATCTTCCATACCGTATTGGAACATCTCCATGATTTCCTCATCTGCCATCTCGGTAATAATTTGTTCACCCGATGACTGGATAACCTCATTGGACAGGCTGATTTTATTCTCCAGCATGGCGTCAATTTTGTCCTCTACTGTATCCTTGCATATAAATTTATGCACCATGACATTATTCTTCTGCCCGATACGAAACGCGCGATCGGTGGCCTGATTTTCTATAGCCGGGTTCCACCAGCGGTCAAAGTGTATAACATGGTTAGCGGCCGTAAGATTAAGGCCCACACCCCCGGCTTTGAGAGACAATACAAAAAACGGCACATAGTCTTTGCCCTGGAACTTGTCTACCAGAGTATGGCGCTCATTAACCGGAGTGCCGCCATGCAGCACCAGGCCGCGCCTGCCGAAAATTTTCTCCAGAAATAAGGACAGGGGCCCTGTCATCTGCCTGAACTGGGTAAAAATTAATACCCGTTCTCCCTTTTCGCGCATTACAGTACACAACTCTCCCAGGCGTTCAAGCTTACCGCTGTGAGTTACATCATAGTCTTTCATTTTCAGGTACTGATCGGGGTGATTACATATCTGTTTAAGCTTAATGAGTGATGACAACACCAAGCCCTTGCGTTGTATACCCTCTTGGGCCTCCTCCAGCTTAACCTCCAGGCCGTCAACCTCATTTTTGTATAGAGCCAGTTGCCTGTCACTTAAGGGACAGTAGCTTTTCATCTCAATTTTATCCGGCAGATCCCTAATTATACTTTTATCTGTTTTAAGCCTGCGCAATATATAGGGGCTGATAATTTTACGCAGACCCGCATAACCCTCCTCCGTATAATAAAGCTTGCGGGAGAAATCGGCGAACTCCCTTTGATTACCCAGTAGACCGGGATTAAGGAAATCCATAATAGACCAGAGGTCGGAAAGACGATTCTCTATTGGTGTACCGGTAATAGCCAGACGCTGCAGGCTTTTGAGTTTTTTTACCGACCTTGTCTGGCTGGAGCCGTGGTTTTTAATAGCCTGGGCCTCATCCAGTATGACATAATTCCATTGGCGGGAGGATATGGCCTTATTCCGGTGTACCATAGAGTAGGTGGTTATTACTATATCGCAGCCATCCGGTAATTTCTTGGTACTAAGGAACTTGCGGCCCTCGCAGCCCGAACCCGGATGAGCAATAAGCGCGTTTATTTTTGGAGCAAACTTTTTTAATTCCTCCTGCCAGTTAGCCAGAAGGGAGGCCGGTGCCACAATTAAGCTGGGGGGAGCATCGGTATATCTTCGCAAATTGTTAAGCATGGCGAGTACTTGTATTGTTTTACCCAAACCCATGTCGTCTGCCAGGCAGGCACCGAATTTAAGGGAGTTTAAAAACATCAGCCAGTTTAAGCCCAGTTGCTGATAGGGCCTGAGGATACCTGTAAAGGAGTGCCCCGGAGAGGCCTCCCTTAACAGACGGGGGTCACTCATTTTGGTGCTGACCTCCTCCAGCCAGCGGCCGTAGGTAACCTGCAGGGTGTCGTCGTCACCGAACAGGTTAAGTTCCTTTTCCAGCCCCATAACCACCCGAACAGCCTGACGCATACCCTCGCAGCCATTGATCATAAGCCTGCTGACTGTGTGCCATTTATCTAAAAGCGCCCGCAGCCTGTCGTGATTGATAGCCACCCACCGTCCGCTGATAAAACTTAAACCTTCGCTTTTATTTAAAAGCCCCTGGACCTCGCTCATGGATAAAACAACCCCGCCTACATTTAAGGCTGTTTTAAAATCCAGTAAACTTTTAGCACCTACGTTTACGGGGGGAGACTCCCCAATAGTCACTTGAAGGCTGGCTTTTTGAGAATCATTTTTCCACCAGTCTGGTATACGACATAGTATGCCGCATTTTTCAAACATTGCAGTCTGCTGAAGAAAATCATAAGCCTCATCAGAAGTAAAATACTTTGAGGAGAAAAAGGCGCCCGACTCAAGAAGACTGCCAATTAAAGGACTATTTTTGGCTGCCACTTTAACTGGAGCAAGTATGCTGCTAAGTTCCTGGCTCTCCATGCCCCAGTTTTCCACTGCACGGCTCAAGGGTAAAAAGCGCGCCTGCCCCTCACCCGTACGGCCTTCTGTATAAGCTGAGGTAAATTTAAAGGGACGCTGGGGATTATCTACACAGTCGACCAGGTAAAAGCACACCTTACCGGTGATATGAACCTGAGATGTGTACTGGCCGAAAAACTGACGCACAGTACCTTTGAAAGCAGCAATTTCATCGGAGAAATAAACATTAATGGCACCCCAGAAGCTCTGCAGGAAACCCGGTGAGAGATATTCTGAACCCTTCATTAGAGGTGCTTTTTGCAGGAAGTCGGCGGCCTTCTCCTCTGAAAGAGAGCAGAATGCCTCCTCCCGCTCTGTTTCCAAATCGGGATAATTCCCTAGTTCATTAATAAAAGAAGCCCCGAATGACCTCCAGAACTCCAGGGAAGGAGATAAACTTATGCTTTTATCTGTAAAAGCCAGGAAAAACAACCCGGCCGTGATACTTTCCCGGAACCTGGGAGTAAGACGCACCTCCAGGGCTTGTTGTTTTTTAGTAAGAGACCCGGAGGGTATATGAACCTCCACTTCCAGACCCCCATTGGGAAAAATGCTCAGGGAAAGCTGAGTATTTGCCCCAGACAATAGAGATGAAGGGGCCTTTGTGGCCTGGGAAGAAATCTGTTCCATATAATGCAAGAATGTAAGGATGAAATTACACTTTTAGAATAGTATACGCACTATATTTTTTAGAGGTAAAATATAGGTTGAAGCTTAAAAGCTTCTGCGGTTTTATTGATACAGAAGAATAGATGGGATACGCTGGAAATGCTTATAGTTGGCTGTTAAAAGCTGATAACCTTTACTGATAGCACAGGTATTTCATAACGTTTTTTCAGGGGCTGATAAGCCCGTGGATAAATTTTCTATTTTTGCCCAAAGTGTAAAATTATCCTCAAAGGAGCCTGGATGCTGAACTTGAATGTAAAATCCCCTGAGAGCTGCAAATACGATATTTTATCCCTGGGCGAGGTAATGCTTCGCTTGGATCCCGGTGAGGGCCGCATCAAAACAGCACGTAATTTCAGGGCCTGGGAGGGCGGTGGAGAGTATAATGTGGCCCGGGGCTTCCGCAAGTGCTTCGGCATGCGCTCCACAGTGGTTACAGCCTTTGCTGAGAACGAAATAGGCCGGCTGGTGGAGGACTTCATCCTCCAGGGGGGGGTGGATGTTTCTCATATTAAATGGCTGCCTTACGACGGCATCGGCCGCACAGTGCGCAACGGCCTCAATTTTACCGAGAAGGGCTACGGCCTGCGCGGTGCCAAAGGTGTAAGCGACCGTGGTAACACAGCGGTTTCCCAGCTTAAAATTGGAGACATAGACTGGGAACATATTTTTGGCGAAGAGGGTGTGCGCTGGTTCCATACCGGTGGTATTTTCGCCGCTCTTTCTGAGACCACACCGGGTGTTATAGAAGAGGCCATGGCCGCCGCCAAAAAATACGGCACCCTTATAAGTTACGATTTAAACTACCGCCCCTCCCTGTGGAAGGCTGTGGGCGGCCACGCCAAGGCCCGGGAGGTAAACAAATCACTGGCCAAATATGTGGACGTAATGATTGGCAATGAGGAGGATTTCACCGCCTGCCTGGGGTTTGAGGTGGAAGGCGCTGATGAAAACCTCACCAACCTTAAAATCGACAGCTTTAAAAAAATGATTAAAAAAGCCACCGACACTTACACCAATTTCAAAGTTGTAGGTACCACTCTGCGCGGTGCCATTACGGCCACCGTAAACGACTGGGGCGCTATCTGTTGGGCGGAGGGCGAGTTCTACGAAGCTATCCATCGTCCCAAAATGGAGATTTACGACCGCGTTGGCGGCGGCGACGGTTTTGCTTCAGGCCTTATCTATGGCCTCATGACAACACAAGACCCATCCAAAGCCGTTAATTACGGTGCCGCCCACGGCGCTCTTGCCATGACAAC
Organism: uncultured Bifidobacteriales bacterium; assembly: GCA_964603925.1. Classification (GTDB taxonomy): domain Bacteria; phylum Fibrobacterota; class Fibrobacteria; order UBA11236; family JADFYW01; genus CAZRWX01. Next base: position 16,921 of record CAZRWX010000035.1, read on the forward strand.
GCCCGGCGACACCTCCATGGCCAGTGTGGACGAAGTGGAAAAATTAATGGGCGGCGGCGGCGCCAGGGTGGACAGGTAATGAGACCCCGCCAAAGAGGTGGCCGCTGTGGTAGATGGGGTCTCAATAACCCCAGGTTGGTTGGCAGGGTTCATGAACCCTGCCAACCAACCTGGGGTTATTGGATTTCGGAGAAATCGGCTACCTGGATAACCAGGGACCTTACGCCGGCTAAAAGGCCATAAAAACAAACGCTCATAAAGGCAGCCTGGCACCTGCCTGGCTATGGCCGTTTCCCGGTTTTATCGGCTGCAGCACCAAGCTTAATAAAAGGGACTTCTTTTAGAGCTTTCTCTATCTCCTCCTCAGCAGGATTTTCAAACATAATTTTGCGATCAGAGGGCAAATTATGGATTATTTCCTCAATCTCTGCCATGAAACTGGAACGGACATCTTCGGGCATACGCATAATTATGCGTTGGATCTCTGTAATACCAGCCAGATTAACCTTTTTTACCGTTGAGAGGTAATTTAAATAAGCGATAAAATTAATGTCCTTTAAGGAATATAACCGCCGGTTAGTGTCACTGCGGATGGGGAGAAGCAGGCCATGCTCCTCGTAAAGACGCAGCATTCGCGGCTTTACGCCCAAGATTTGAGCTACTGTGCCAATGGAGAACAGAGATTTATTCTCATCAATTTTCCAAGCCATTCCAACAATCCCTAAAAATTAAAACTTATTAAAATAACCTTATTTCTGCACTATTGCCAAATACCAGGCATAAATGTTTGCTTATTATGATATTTTATATATCTTACTTTATCATATATCTTACTTTTTTTCGACAGGTTTATATGTTTAATTACGGAAGGATAGATTATGAGCCAGATTGTATCAAAATTATGGGGCCACCATATTATCAAAGCCGGGGACAACGTTTATTTCATGAAAGAAAAGACCCTGTTTCAGTGTTTCATGAAAATAGACCTCAAACTGGAGGGTAAAATCAAATTTATACTCACCAAAGATGACCAGAAAATTGAGAAAACTGTTCCTGCGGAAGAATACCAGTCCTGGCGGTCCGGCCAGATAAAAATCACCCCGGAACCGGCCTGAGATATTCATGCCCATTTATTTTGAATGCCTGAGTTGCAACACCGTATGGGAGAGCCCGGAAAGCTTAAAGGGTAGAAGGGCAAAATGCCCGAAATGTAAAAGCCCTATACAAATACCTGAAAAAAGCACTGTAAAATATATGGACTCTGCAACAAAAACAGCAAGCAATAGCAAGTCACCCGGCAAGAAATGATAACCCGTTTATTAAACACCAATCTTGTTTTTTAATCCCAATAAAAAGACGGTTTTTTATGCTGTTCAAAGCTATTCCCGAAGAACAAAAATATGAAAAGGCTTTTAAAGCTTCACGCAAAAAGCATATTCTCATGATCACAAATCATGGAGTTCACCAGTGGAAGGTGGTGCCGGGGCTGCCAGACACCGGAGGGCAGAATGTATTTGTCAACCAGTTCACCAACCAGCTTGCGGCATCCGGTTACCGTGTTACTATCATCAACCGCGGTGGTTACAAGCACCCGGTGACAGGAGACTACCAGCAGGGTGTGCTTTACCGGGATGAACAACGCCGCATACTTTATATTGAGGACAGCACCAAAGAGTTTGTTCGCAAAGAGGATATGCCCGAGCATGTACTGCCCCTCACGCATTTTCTCCATTATTATCTGCTGGAGGAGAAGATCAAAATCGACCTTATTGTATCCCATTACTGGGATGCTGCCAAAATAGGCATTGAGCTCAACCAGCGCCTTGCCAAACCTGTAAAGCATATATGGGTACCCCACTCCCTGGGCGCTCTCAAAAAAAAGAATATGGAATCATCCAAATGGCAGGCTCTTCGTATTGATGAGCGCATAGAAATAGAAAAGTCCGTGGTACCGTTTTTGGACGGCCTAGCCTCCACCAGTAACGCCATACGCGATACCATGGCAAAAGATTATAAATACAAAAAGCCCTTGTATCTGCCGCCCTGCATCCACACCGAACGCTATCACAAGCATGATGTAGCCTCCAACGACCCGGTATGGGACCACCTCAGCCAGTGTTCAACCCTCGAGCCCAGGGAGATCCAGAAATGTAAAATCATCACCGAAATAAGCCGGACCGATAAAACCAAGCGAAAGGACGTACTTATAAAGGCCTTTATCAAGGCTCATAAAAAAAATCAGGACAGTTTTCTCATCGTTTCTATCGATCCCCAGGAACAGGACATTTATAAAGAGCTCAAAGCCATGGTAGAGTCTTCCGGCGTCAGCAAGCATATAGCAATAGTTGGTTCCATCTGGGCACTGTTGCCGGTTTTATATTCCATAACCGACATCTACTGCACACCCTCAGTCATGGAGGGCTTCGGGATGAGCGCCCAGGAGGCCGCTGCTACTCAGGTGCCTGTAATAGCCAGCGACCTGGTGCCATATGTAGTGGAGTTCCTTATGGGTAAACGCCCCAGGCTGGTCAAACCAGCAGGCGGCAAGAATCTTGTGCGCGTGGGACCCGGCGGCATCGTAGTCAAGGCCGACGATATCGGAGGTTTTGCCTTTGCCATGGATATGCTTCTAAAGGACAATGACCTGCGGGCTAAAATGGGAAGAAAAGCCTTTAAAATAACCATCCCCTACTTTTCCTGGGACAATATGGTTAATCGTTTATTAAAAGAAATATCTTTCAAATAATTCACATTCCAGGGATACACAATCATTTACCTTAGTGGAGATTAAGCCGCATTAACTATCAGGACACTGAATTTTCAGCCGGAGTACCGCAGTGGAATTAGTAAAAGAACAGATAAAGAATAATATTGACAGCCCTTCCATAGACAACCTCACCTTCACAGACTTTGTATCCTTCTTCCGGGCGGAACAAGCCATGAAACCGTTTGTTCCCGAAAAGGAAACCAGAACCGACCCTCGAACCGGCATTCCCATCCTGTATAATACATCCCGTGCTTCCAGGCCGGAGGATTTCTCCACTGTAAAAACACCCGCCGCGAAAAAATCCAATGACTGTGTTATCTGTCAGGGCAAAACCACAAGGCTCTTGGATATGGCCGATTTAAGCCAGGGCTTCACATTTATTAACAAGAACCTGTTTCCCATAGCCTACCCGGAACAAGGAGCAGGTTCTTACGGTTTGCATTTTCTGCATTGGGCGTCCTCAGTTCACGAAAATGACTGGTACAATATGCCTAGGGAAGACTGCTATAAGTCAATGTCTCGTTTAATTAAACTTGAATCCCGCCTCCTAAATAGCGGTACGACCAAAGGTCATGTATCAATCATCAAAAACTACGGACTCCTGGTTGGAGGTTCCCTGGCCCATGGGCATCAGCAAATAATTTATTCAAATGAAATGCCACGTCATTTCAGTCTGGATATTGAATTTGAGAAAAATCACGGAGAAGCCTTTCCTGGCTGGCTGTTACGAGAAAATTCATCTTCACTTACTATTAAAGATTACGGCTGCGCCAGACTGGTGGTTCCTTTTTTTATGTCCCGTCCTTTTGATATGATGTTCCTATTAAACGATACTTCAAAGAAGCATCTTTATGAATTAAACAGAGAAGAGACGGAAGCACTGACTGCTTCCTGGCAGGACGCTACCAGACTAATTCACGAAATAATGCCCAGGACCGGCAGACAGCTGGCATTCAATATTACTTGTCACAATGGTCCGTCTGCAGGTATATATACAGAGTTCCTTCCCTATACACAGGAAATGGGCGGCTTTGAAAAACTCGGCCTTTACTGCTGTCAGAGAAGCCCTCAGGATGCCGCGGATATTTTAAAGGAGATAATATAATGTTTGTAATAGCCACTGACATGGACCGTACCCTTTTACCTAATGGCAAACAGCCTTACGATGAATCTATGCACATATTGCATGACATTGTTCAGCATTACGGCTGCCCCCTTATATTTGTGAGCGGCCGCAATATAAACCTGGCCAAGGAAGCCATTAAGGAATATGGCACTCCTGTCCCCCAGTATATCGTCGGCCTGGTAGGCACCAAAATCTATAAAAATACTGGCCGTGAATTTGTGGAAGACACAGGGTGGGAGACGAGAATTAGCAGCATTACTCCAGGATGGTCCATCCCCGATTTCAAAAAATCTCTGAGTAATATAAAGGAGTTAAGGATTCAGGAGGATCAACACCAGAACACTTTCAAAGTCAGCTACTTCGCAGAGGATCTTGACAAGATAAAAAGTACCATAGAAAGCACCAAAGCGGCGGTAACAAAAATATGTCCCTCCGCAACCGTTGTCTACAGTGTTGATGAGACACATGGTATGGGCCTGGTGGATATTTTACCCGTCGGAGCCACAAAAACAGGAGGCCTGGAATATATAAGGAAAAAAGAAAATTACCCATTTGACAGTATCGTGTATTGTGGTGACAGCGGAAATGACATTCAGCCTCTAACCTATGGTTATAAAGCTGTCCT
>CAZRWX010000036.1:0-19476 GCA_964603925.1 uncultured Bifidobacteriales bacterium
GGGAACTTCTAAATTGCCAATTATTTGGGTATAACTTTTAATACAGATCACTAGCATTGTAATAGGGGGGGATTTTTTATGCTTTATTGAAAATTGAAGTATTTGAAAATGACAATGATGGTAGCTTTAATTCGAGGACACTCACCGCCCACACTTTCTTCGACAAGCTCAGAATGAGCGGGTGAGGCAGGCGGTGTAAGCCTAAGGGAGCGGAACGGCGGGGGGCGATAGGCGGAATAAGCACCATACACCTTTTAATAAAAGGGTTCTACAGGCCTACTTCTACGCTGAACTGGTGGGTGTTGTTGAGTGACGTGGTCCGCTCCGTGCCAAATTCGTAGCTGTAATGAACCTGGATATCATGTTGTTCAACCTCTCCCTTAAAACCAAACCCTAGAGAAATTGTCCTGTTACCCTCACGGTTTAAAATCTGACCGGCACCCATGCGGAGCTGAAAAAGACTATAGAAAATTTTGCTGGCTCCCAACTTGATTATATCATTCTGGTCCTTGAGGATGGCTTTCTCGCCGTCAATGGAGAAGACCATGTCCAAATTGACTGTATAGGAAGCTGCCAAAAGCAATTGGGGTGGTAGGATTTCGGTTTGCTTTGTATCTGTAAGCGTATTATGGTGCTTAAGGTAGCTGTATATGTCTCTAAAAACAATGCCGGCTTCAATTTGCCTTGTTAAGGGGAATTGAAACCCCAGATCTATGCCTGTGCCCAGGCTGTTACCAGTTACTCTGTCTATACCTTCACCCCCTTTACCAACCGAAATAAGATACCCTTTTATATTAATGCCTGTCAGGAGCTTTGCAGCATAGGGCAGGTATGGGGCCAAATCAAAAGCCAAAGTTGTATAAAAGGTAGTCTCTCCGGCTAAATCGTCCCCTTCGTGGCGCACACCCAATGCCTGATAAAAATTACCATACACCTGTCCGCAATAACTCAGGAAAAATGATGGTATACCACCGAACATTTTAGCGAAACTGTAAGTTACCCATTCATTTTGTAGTCTTGCCAAACCCGCCGGGTTCAGCATGCTGGCGGTACCATCATTGACTGTTGCAGCACCGGCACCTCCCTGCCCCTGATATTGGGCTCCGATAAATGGTACGGCAAAAAAACCTCGCAAATAGGAGTGCCCGCTGGTGGGGTATGGGCGTACTCCATCTATCACGGCGTTATTGTTGTCTATCTCTTTGAGTTGGCCAGCTTTAACAGCAATGTATGCCGCAGTAGAAATAAGCGCACTGGTACCCAAAAAGAACCTGATCCGGTTGTCCTCCTCCATGCCAGTGGTATCTACAGTCTTCTCGAATTTATGAGAAATACCCAGAAGCCTTTGAATACTGCTGCTGATAAAAGTGGCCAGATCTGTATCAGATAAGTCAGATTTGGCTTTTAAAAACCCCGACTGCTTGCCGTTTTTTAAATTCATTATCCTGAATGCCAGGTGGTAATTATCCTTCTTTTTATACAACTGACTGCCTAAGATATAATTAGCTTCCGGAAATAGTGAGCCTGAAGTTTTTAAACATGTGGAGGAAAAACAATTAGCAGGGAACTTTTTACCCTTTTCCTCAAACTGGTTAATTGTCATATCCGGCGACAGTACCCTGTATATATCAGACTGAGTAATATTCAGTTGTATAAACCTGTTAGCGGTAGTGGCAATACGTGTAGGGATATTTTTTGTATCTGCATTAAGTATAATTATAACGGGTTTAGATTTTGCCAGGGCATGGGGACCTAAAACTATTAGAAAGGAAACCAGCAGCCGAATAGTATGCAGGTTCCCCCTGGACAGGGGCCATAGCTGATATGGCTTATTGGTAATCATTTAAAAAGCACTATCGATTTAATGAATTTTTTAATTTTGTTTTCAGAAATCTCTTTGAGTATAAGAACTGCAAGGTAGCGGCCGTTGCGTGCCCATAGTCCCGTGTCGGTCTTACCATCCCAATAATAATCAACTTCAATTTTAGGCAGTGACTTAAGAGCCTCAATTGTTCTGACTAGTTCACCTCTCATGTTATATATCTTAAGAGTGGCGATTACCCGGTCACTTTTATTAGACTGAGGTTGAAACCTTATCCTGGCGCCATATTGGGTATTACCGTCATTTACTGCCATTACCAGCGGGCTGAATGGGTTGGGGATTATTTCAAACTTAGAGGTATTTAAGGGGAGAGACTTGTTTAATAACCCATAATAATAACCATTTAGGTAAGGCATGGGCATGAGTAAATTCCTCTGCCCGGATGCAAATAGGGAATCCCTTATTATGACACCGGGCGAATGCACCCAGGAAATTGAGGAATCGCTGAAAATACCAATAGTGTTATCTCGATGAAGTACCTCTTTTGGTATTCCCAATATAATCATGGGACTCCTGATAAAGATGTTTTTGGATAAACCTGTAATCTCATAAAGGCTGCTGTAAAGTTCCTGGTCTTTTGTACTTGTAAAGCTGGGAGAAATAAAACGCTTATACATACGTAGAAGCTTTTTATCCGTGGAAGTAATGGAGGAGTCTGTAATGTGAATTTTAACCAGCGAATCATTGTAGAGCAAGCGGTTGGTATCTGATACACTGATAAATTGCCCTACATTCAGACCTCGCTGCAGGCTGTCCAGGCCCAGGTCTAATTCAGTGGATATAATATAGTCCGGATTGCTATGACTGGCTAAAATCCTGACCGGGCCTATAAAATCTGGATGGATAACGAGTTTGTTCCCGATAAAAATACCCGCAGACGGGGGGACCAGGGTAAATTTAGCATTAGGGTGTAATACTAAAGGCGGCGTAAAACTGGTGTCTAAACCCTTTATATAGAACTCAATATTACCAGGAGACAGCACATCAACATTGCCGCCTTCCGAGGTAGTCATAATAAGCCTGTTTATGCTGGCGTTTGCTGCTTTAACATGGATAGTCTTATTGACAGTAACCCCGCTCAATACTGCCGTCATATTGACGGTGGTATATGAATCCATCAGGCTTTCAGACATTATTATGACTGAGCGGGTGTTTTTACCTTCCAAAATCTTAAGTTGGGAGCCGGCTGCCTGCCATTGTATGCTGCCAGAGGTATCTAAACTTGAATCCAAATTTAACCCTGAGGCGGTAAATGCGTTAGCCAGGATAGTAATGGGTATACCTGGCATAATAAGTATGGAATCTTTTACATTTATATTGACATATTCCAGTTCGTTTGATGGCGCTACCCATGTTGAAAAATATCTGCTGGGAGACATGTTGGAATAGGTATGAGAGTTAGTATAAATTGAAAAATAATATAACAGCTGTCCTCCCTGTTTACCGGGGTTAAAACTAAAGGCTAATTGTGAATTACTCGTTTTAAGCCTGGTAGTAATTTCGTTATAGCCATAAGCCAGGATTATTGAATCAATAGCCGGTGCTCCGGAGGTCTGTGCGGCTGAAATTGTTATTAAATTATTTTGAAAGCTCAGGCTGGCGGGGGGTATGTGGGAAAAAGGGAAGCCTAAATGTATAGTGGTATCGTTGGCACCTGCGCTGTCTAAAATGAACTGACACCTGTAAATGGGTATAAGAGTTGAAGCGAGTGGCGTTACATTCATAGTGTAGGTGCCAAAAGCAGCATTTGTCAGAGGGGTTGTAGATGTAAAGTCAGTACTATAAGGTGTTAGCAATTTGACTGTCCCGGTTAAGGCTGAGTTGCTGCTGGTCAAATTAAATCTTACTGTTTTGTTAGAGGCGATCAGATTTAAATTTATGCCGGTTTTCCATATATAATTTCTTACCATGATAACCGGTTCAGGATACAGACCATAACCCGGTAAGCCGGTCAGTATACGGTAATCCCCGTCAGGCACACCATCAAAAGTAAAGGTCTTGCCCGAGCCTGTATTTTCGTGAAAGATAGATTTGACAATATTATCATTAATGTTGTTGGCTAAATGAATGACCAGGGAACCAGGTTCTGGAGTGGTATCAGGATTTAAAATCACTGTGCCTTTGATTTTTGCGTACATTTTAACCTGCAGATTTTGAGTAATTGTGCTGCTGAGGGTACTTATTACAATAACGGCGCTGGCAGGATCCACTCTTCCTGTATAGTAAGCTTCAACTGTAAATGTGCCTGTGTCTGCAACTGACAGGGAATAATCACCAGAAACACTACTCCGGGTAATCAGGGTGTCTCCTCCTGCTGGTTTGTAAACACTTATATAGACATCTTTAACCGGAGAAGATAAAATCTCATTTTGACCAGGGTAAATAAGAGCGCTGATTCTGCCGCTAATAATGCTGCTCCCCGGCAGCATTATAAAGCTTAAGCGCTGTGTGCCAACTAAATCAACTGCTTGGCTGACATTACCGAAACCGGTTCTGGATGCCGTAATCTGGTACCTGCCAGGTATAAGAGCAAAGAAAAATTCTCCATCGTTATTGGTAATAGTTGACCATAAAGTCCCGGTTTCCAAACTCCTGGCCTGAACATTTACAAAGGATAGAGGAATCCCTCCTGGCTCGGATATGAATCCAGTAATTTTGCCCGCTGGCCGTTGCAGATAAAATGGCCCCAGGTTAAAGTTTGAATTTGAGCCGATAGTTATGATCGTATCCTTACCAGGGGAAAAATCCTTGTGGAATGCCTTTAAACGGTAGATGCCGGGACTGAGCCCAAGCTTAAATTCCCCCTGACCATTGGCAGTCGTCTTAAACTGGCCGTTAAAGTCGTCTGTGGCTGTTATTTGTGCTAAAGCCACTGGCTGCTGGTTATCGTCCAGTACACTGCCGTTTATAAAAGATGTATAAGGGGTTAAGATTATATTTAAGCTGTCATCCTCACCCTGGCCGGCAACCAGAATTGAATGTGACAGAGTATGGGATATATAACCAATTTTAGAAAATGTGAATTCATATATACCCAGGGGGAACTCCCTTATGGCTTCCCCGTTATAAGACGTAAGCAGGGGAAGTATGTCTATATTGCCATCCAGAGAATTTACCTTGATATTTACATCTGGCAGCCTGCTGGTGTCCGGGCCGTTTTCATAGTTGATATAATCATAAGTGTTAAATACTACAGTGCGCACATCAGTTGTATAGTTAAAAGATGTGGTGTCGCTTACTATGCTTACTCCTGTGGAGGATGTTGCGTAAACCTTGAAGTAATAACGGCTGTTGGATAATGTTTCATTGGCATTGAGGCTGACTGCTGTGTCTGTAGTTTCTGTCTCCCAGATTGGTACTAATATGCCCGCATCAAAACCAGGAGGGGATTCCTCCTGTAAGAGGTAAATTTTATAGGTGTTTGCCCGGGGTACAGAATGGGACCATTTAAACTGTATGAAGGCCTCATCTCTAATGGTATCCGCAGGCTGCGGATGCACATTAACAGGCGCGCTGCTGAATGCTGAATCCTGAGCTGCTACTTTGAAAACCCTGAATTCCTTAGCGCGGGTGCTTGTAGCCAGAGGACTAAGACCGTCATAATTATTGAGCAGAACCAGAGTATAATTTTTGCCAGGTATAAGGGGAGGGGGCGTAATCTGGGAGATTGATCCGGAGGGATCGGGGGTTCCATACAGTATGGAGGTGTTGGGCGTGATAGCCTGCCAGATAGCGCTGATACCGGTAACCAGATAGGTGTCCTTTTCAAAGGCTATTGGTTGATCGGATATCATGACATGATAAGCGGGTACACCGCCAACGGGAGTCCAGGATATGTTAGGCATAGAGCTGGTTGTAGAATAACCAGGGGATAAAAGGTTGGGCTTTTCGCCGACCTCCACTCTTAAAGGAAATTCAGCAGAATAAAAGGCTAAACTGTCGGTGGTATCAGGGCAGGTTATTATATAATATATGATGCCGTAATCTACCTGAGGTATGCTGTCGGGGGTTTTATGTCCCGGTATAAACGCCAGGTTGTTATCGGCCCTGTCCAGGTACCTGTATATGCCTTTGTCATGTCCTTCTACAACATTACCCGCAGGCTTGTGGGAATAACGGAACCTGCAGTTGGTAATCTGTTGGCCGCTGTTTAAATGTTTGAATATGATAACCACTGGTTCATTTTGCAGAACATCTTTTGATGATTGAGTGATTATCAGGGAAGGGCTGCCCCAGGCCGCTAAAATTGCCCACAGTGTTATTAAAACTGCCCTAGAAAACATATTGGTATCCTGTGCGTACAGCGGGGAAGGGGAGTACAAAGAAGTTTAAGGTGGCAGCCCCCTTGAGGCCCATGCGGAACCCGAAATTCCAAATAGGCATGAGAGGGTCCATACCAGCGGGCAGGTAGTCACCAAGAATATCGCTTAAAATATCCTTATTTTTCCTGTAACTCACATTAATAGTGCTGGCGCCTATATTTGTATTAAACCACTCGAAATCCAGACTGAAAATAAGCATGTGGTCCAGACTCAAAGAGGCATTAAGAAAGTCATCCGTGCTGAAAAGAGTTGTATCATATTGAGCTGCTCCGGCAATGGTTCTGGATTCAATTTTACCGAAGATCTTAGTATAGCTTATAAGAAATTTGTCGCGAATGACTTCAAGGGCTATGGAGTGGGACTGAGGTGTGGATAATATCAAATTGTCCTCTATCCTGTAGGAATTACTGGTTATCTCGGAGTTAAGCATCCGCCGCATGTTCTCGGGGGCTAAAAAGGAATCCGGTTCAGTATATTTTGGAATAAAGGTCTTTTCATCAATAAAGAAGGGGATGGCGTAATCGCTGTAAAGGTGGCCTTTAGCTTCAATCTCAAAACCCATACGGGAAACCAGGCTCAAGGGGCCAAATTGTATGCCGATTTCTGGTGACCAGCCTTCACCATGATAGAACCCCGAAGCATACCCATAAATATACCCCTCCGGGTAGTTGGCGTCTATCACGATAATATTATTTGTGACCTTTTGTTCTATACGCCCTGCCAGGCTTGTACTTAAGTTACCGGATGTGCTTGCGCCTATTTCGTGTTTATGTATCTGGAAACCTATTTTAATGTTATCTGTGGCTTCCATGGTAAAACCGAAAGTCATGGTGCGCCAGAAGGCCTCAAATGTAAGCGGGAGGTTAATGGACCCCCTCAGGGACACCCGTCCTTCATCGCGTTTTTTTACAGTGTCTACCCAGACATTGGCATTGCCAATGGAACCAGTAGCCTGCAGGCTGGCGTTTTCGCGAATAGAAAAAAATGCAGCCCCCCCGAACATGGGGGAAGAAATTTCTAAACTGGTGTTGAATGCCTGTTGAGCACGGGCCGTAAATTGGGGTATAGAAAGAAAATCTCCTGCATAATTCTCTATGGTGCTGTGTAGAGGCTGTGATATATTTACAGGCACATTTACTGTAACCTCCCCTACACTCCGGTCAAAACGCTTTTGCAGCGGACTTTTTAGAAAATCGTAGGAAAAGGCGGCTTTAAATTCCGCGTCTCCCTCTCCTACAATCAGCAGGGGTTGACCTGAAACATGAGAAAATGCCAGTATAATGAAGCACCATGTAAATATACGCCCACTATAATAAAAGGCATTGGGTTTGTTTTTATTCCCAACCAATTAAAGACTCCCGACCATTTCCCGCCCTTTGGAATAGTTGTTTTGCTGTAAATATCGGATTTTGAGCATTATGGCATTAGGCCTTTCTGGGCCATGGCTGCTTTTAATTAAGGAAAATAATTCCCTGATACTGCAGATTATGCCATAAATTAAAGTTTTCCTTTAGTTATTACTTAACTATTTGAGCATAAATCCCTATAAAATAATATGGCATGAGCTTTGCGTAACATTCTTTGAGGAAATCCTTTCTGGATATGTCTCAGGAGTTCATAATGATGGAAAGTGCCCAACAGGGATTAATGAGCGTAAGTGCAGGCAGTGCGAAAGAAGCTCAGCTTCGGAATTTGCAGTCGACGTTAAAGGCATTTAATAGTGAAGATAAAAACCGCAATGAAAAATTATGGGAAGTAAGTAAGGGTTTTGAGACCATGTTTGTTTCCCAGCTTTATAAATCACTTAGGAAAACGGTTCAGTATTCAGAGCTTACCAAACCCTCAATGGGACGGAAAATGTTTACCGAAATGCTGGACGAAGAATATGCCAAACAGTCTTCAGGGACCTCATCAGCCAGCCTGGCAGGTATGGTTTACCGGTATCTGGTACAAAAACAGGGTGAAGAAAGTGAGCAGACAGGTAATAACCTGCCTGGTGCAGGCAAAAGTCCATCTGCTGCGGCCAGATCATATCCCGGAGAAAGCTTTAAAGTCAGCGAAAATAATCTGAAGTCATTAATTAATAAAGCTTCAGAAAAGTTCGGTGTCGATTCCCTTTTAATAAAGAGCGTTATTAAACAGGAGTCTGGTAATAAACCTTACGTGCAGTCTAAGGCGGGTGCTAAAGGCTTAATGCAACTCATGGATACAACAGCCAGAGAAATGGGTGTGGACAATGTATACAGTCCCCAGGATAATGTCATGGGGGGGACAAAATACTTAAAATATTTGCTGGACAGGTACGAAGGGGACGAAAAACTGGCACTGGCCGCATATAACGCCGGGCCCTCCAGGGTGGATAAATACAACGGTGTACCGCCATTTCCCGAAACCCAGAAATATGTGGCCAATGTGATGGCCATGAAAAAAGCATTCAAACTTTTTGAACAAGGAGAAGGCTATGGATCAGAAAAATAGCTTCTGTCTGGACCGGCAGGAAATTATGCCATTATTAAATAATTTACAGGCCCAGAAAGACCTTTACGATAAAGCCCTGGATCTGGCTCAGCGGCAGCGACGGTCATTAATTAATAACAAACTGGATGAAAATGAACGTGTAAATAGCGAACTTGACTCCATGTGCAATAAACTGGCTAAAGCTGAAAACGACCGGCAGCAGGAAATACGTAATATTGTGAACATTATAAAAGCGAAAACTACCGGAAAAGGCTGGAAAACTATTTCCATAGACAGTTGTTCCAGTCTTTATCCTTTTATTGATGAAGATTGTCGTATTGAACTGGAAACTACTTGTGGTGAATTAAAGCAGCGAGTTGCTAAAATGCGTGAATTAAATGAATTGAATGCTGTTTTGGTACAGACTTCCAGAAATATCATTCATGCCACTATTAATATTATTACCGGTCTGGCCAGCAGTAAAAAACATGTTAAATCTGAAACTTATGGCTCTAAAGGCAAGAGGAACTCTTACCAGAAACAGAACGTTAACCTGTTTATAAAAGAGGCTTAATCATGTCACTTATGGGTTCTTTGGGTATTGGGGTCAGGGGTCTGTCGGCCTCGCAACTGGCTCTTAATGTAACTGGTCAGAATATTTCCAATGCCAATACAGAGGGCTACTCCCGTAAACGTCTGGAACTCTCGGCGGCCACCCGTAGGGATGGTTGGTTTGGCGAAATGGGCTTTGGTGTAGAGATTGAAAGCGTAAAGCGTGTTACTGATCACTTCCTGGAAACCCAGATCCGTGAGCAATTGACTGACCAGGGATATTTTGATGTTCAGGATGGCGCTCTGGAGAGGATTGAAAATATCTTAAGCGAACCAAATGATTCGGGTTTGAATGAAGCTATCGATAAATTCTGGAATTCCTGGCAGGACTTATCCAATAACCCTGAAGATCCGGCCTCACGGGAGGTAGTTCGCTCTTCTGCTCTGGTTCTGGAGGATAAATTTCATACTATCAGCCGGGAATTACAGGATTACCGCTCCTCCATGAATCAGGATATAGAAGGCACGGTAAACCAGGTTAACGGTCTTATCGATGAGCTCTTCAGCCTGAATAATGAGGTGGCGGTAGGTGAAATCAGGGGAGGGGAGGCTAATGACAGCAGGGACAGGCGCGACCAACTGGTACAGAGGCTGTCAACCATTATTGATGTCGATGTTATAGAAGATGATTTGGGCAGAATCACCCTGACTACGGCGGGTAATTTGCTTGTAGGGCCTTCCAATGCCATCCATCTGGAGCTTATGCGTAAAAGCATAGTTGACGTAAATGGCCAGGATCAGTCCGTAGTTCTTATTCAATTTGGAAACACCAGGAAGGATTACATGCCCCGCGGCGGAACCCTACGTTCATTATTTGATGTACGTGATGCTGTAATTCCCAAATATCAGTCAGAAATAAACAAAGTCAGCGAGGCTATTGTCCGCACTGTAAATGAGACTCATTATACCGGTTATAACCTTAAAGGTAACACCGGCTTATTGTTTTTTGAAGACTCACAGACCAGGGCCGACAATCTGTCATTGTCAGCGGCCATACGCGAGACATCGGACAATATTGCCGCGGCTGCCGGAGGCAATTCAATACCAGTGCTCGGGGCAGTCTCCTTTGTACCACCGGCGGCAACACCACAGCTGGATCTTAAAACAATCGAACTAAAATATCATGACATTGCTGTAGGTTCCATGAAGATTACCTGGAATGGCCTCACACTGGACGAAGGTGCTGGTAAGGACTATGTGGTGGATTATGAACAAGGCACTATAAACTTTTTAAACTATGCCAGGTATAACCCCGCAGATGCCTTAAAAATTGACTTCAGATACAATGAAACGGGCTTTTCGGGCCCTGGTGACGGCTCCAATGCCATGAAGATAGCCCAACTGCGGGACGCCTACACTATGGTTGAAAATTCCAATGGAGATAACACCAAGACCATAGGCGAGTATTATAGCTCCCTGATTGGGGTGCTTGGTATAGAGAGGAACCAGGCGCGTGCCAATGCGGAAACCCGAAATTTTCTGGTTGATCAGTTCCAGAGCCGCAAGGCGGCAGTCTCAGGGGTATCTCTGGATGAAGAGCTGGCAAATATGATTAAGTTTGAGCATACCTATCAGGCTTCAGCCCGGTATATAAGCGCCATTAACACCATTTTAGACGTATTGATGAATATATAAACTCAGGATGTTTTACAAATGAGCCTAAACGCAAAATCTGGAGGGCCTTATGCCTAATAGAGTTACTTTCACCCAGGTAAATTCCCAGGTCCAGAATAATATTGCCGCCAATTACCGCAAACTGGCCGATTATCAGGAACAGCTCTCCTCAGGGCGCCGCATTATGCGCCCTTCCGACGCTCCTATAGATATAACCAATGACTTGCAAATGAGGTCATCCTTGAGTCAGCTCGGTCAGTTTGATCGCAATATTAATGATGGCCTGGCTTATCTTTCGGTTTTGGAAAATAATTTATCCAGCATGAACGAACTCTATCAGAAAAGCCGGGAGCTGGCTATTCAAGGCTCTAATGATACTAATACAGCCACAGAGCGTAGTTTTATGCTAAATGAAGTCAGGGTAATTTTTGACCAGCTGGCATCACTCTCAAACTCAGCATATAAAGGCAGTTTTATGTTTTCGGGCACCGAAACACAGACGCCGCCTTATGAAATACACTCCGGTAGAGAGTCAATAGACGGGACCGATGATACGGCAACTAATACCACGGATACGTTTTTGAATGCCGGTAATATCGGTACCCCCATTCAGTTATGGGATCGTAATGTGACAGATTCAAATACCCCCTCGGGAAATGCCGCCGCATACGATGTTATACCCGGCACAGTAAAAATTTCCGGGTTTACCGAAGGCATTGACTATACAATGGATTATGTTAATGGTACGGTAACCTTTACCCAACCGGGAGCGGCAGCTTTGGCTCAGGCCTCAGCAGGCGTCCTGGATATTACATTTGACTGGATACGCCGCAACGAAAAAGATCTGGATGGCGAAATTAACAGAGAAATAGAAAGAGGCTTGGAAAGCCGCATTAATACTACAGCCTCTGATGTATTTGGCTCCAAAAAAGAAACTACTTCCTGGGATGCGATGATCCGTTTGATGGAAGGTCTTCACACTAACAACTCTACTGTTATCCGGGAGTCAATCGGAGGTATTGGTGAGGCTTTTAACAAGGCCCTGCAGGCACAGTCAATTGCTGGTGCCCGTACCAACAGGTTTGACACCACCGATATACGCAATGAAGACGCTGTGGTGGGAATTACCAGGCTTCATTCTGAGCTTGAAGATGTAGATTTTGCCAAGGTTATTTCAGACTTCATGCTTCAGGAGTCTGTATACAGCGCCTCTCTGCAGACGGGCGCCCGTGTAATTCAGCCTACTCTGGCTAATTTCATATAATAAATTAATTGATATAATTGACATAAACCAGTAGAGACGCGCTTAATCGTGTCTCTACTGGTTTTGTATCAATCGCACCTGTGTTGGTTCTTGTATCAATCATATCTCTATTGGTTTTGGGACCAATTGCGCTTCTTCTGGTTTATGGTTTAAGAGCACCCTTGTGGATTAACAATATCTTTAGGGTTTTATTGAATAAATCCACGATCCCCCCATTTTCTGGTTCAAATTCATATACAACTGAGAATTTATTTCCCCCTGAGGGGAAAGATATGCCTTGTTAAAGGAAAGGTTAAAGTAATCTTTGGATTTTTGATGAAAATGAGGGAGATTTTTTTGGCACTGCATTTGCTTTATATAGTTTTGGCAAGAAACATGGAGGTTACACCTTCAGAAATGAAATTCTAAGGAGGAATTAAAATGACAAGGATTAATCATAACATCAACGCCATGATAACGGGGAATTCTGTTAGAGGCACTAACCGTAACATTGCGAAGTCTCTGGAGAGGCTTTCCACTGGTTTACGCATTAACCGGGCTTCTGATGATGCAGCTGGTCTCTCAATTTCCGAGCAGCTGCGTACCCAGGTTCGTGGTACCCACCAGGCTACTCGTAATGCTAATGATGGTCTCTCATTATTAAGGATTGCTGAAGGTGCGGCCAATGAGATATCTTCCATGCTCCAGCGTATGCGTGAGCTGTCTATTCAGGCTTCTAATGATACTCTTACCTGTACGGAGAGAGCGTATACAAACCAGGAAGTGCAGTCGCTGATGAATGAAATAGACCGGATTGCCAACAGTACTCAGTACAATGGTATGACCCTGATAGATGGCCGTACCGGCAGCTTTGGTCTGGGCGCAAATTCAGTACTTCATATCGGCGCTAACAATAATTACGGTAATATTAATGGAACTATCGATACTATGAAAATTAGTATTCCAGGTCTGACAATTACGGCTTTGGGTCTGTCTCTTGGAGCAGACACTATGGGTACAGGCTCAACCAATGTCACTAGTCAGGCAAATGCCTTCGCAGCCATTTCGGCAATAGACAATGCCCTTAGCTCTGTAAATAGTATGCGGTCAGACATGGGTGCTTATATGAACAGGCTCGAACATGCCGTTGCCAACCTGGAAGTACAGGAAAGCAACATGCAGGGCGCTGAAAGCGCTATCCGTGATGCTGACTTCGCTTTTGAGACCACCCAGTTTACTAAAAACCAGATATTGATGCAGGCAGGTACCGCTATGCTTGGCCAGGCCAATCAGCTGCCGCAGTCAGTACTTTCACTCCTGCAATAATATATTGACATTGCCCGAATGAAAATGGATTTTACTTAGAATGATGGATCAACCAGAAATCACAAACCAGGACACCACCCGCTGGACAGAGGATGACATCATCCACTTCCCGGCGGGTGTTCCTGGTTTTGAGCAAGCCAAGCGCTTTGTCATTGTGTCGGTTCCCGAGTACGACCCTTTCCACTGGCTGCAGTGCGTAGAGGGTCCCAAAGTGCGCTTCGCAATCATCAATCCTCTCGCTTTTCAGCCCGATTACTCTCCTAAAATCGATAAAGAGGAGTTAAGCAGTCTGGGTATTGAAGATCCTAAGGACCTGTTATTATATACAATTGTTACCCTTCGCAGCCCCTTGGAGCAGTCCACTGCCAATTTAATGGGGCCGCTGTTCATCAATTTTAAAAAGAAGGTGGGCAAGCAGATAATAATTGAGGACCAGGCCTATTCCCTTAGAGAGAGGCTCATCCAATAATGTTAGTACTTACCAGGAAGATAGGGGAATCTATTCGCGTTAACGATAACGTCTCTTTTACCATTATGGAGATTGACGGCCGCAGCGTTAAGGTGGCTATAGACGCCCCCCGCAGTGTGCCCATTTATCGCGAAGAGGTGTACCAGCGCATACAGGAGGAGAACAAATCCGCTGCCACTACTTCTGCCGATCATGACCTTAGTAAAGCGGCGGGTTTATTTAAAAAGAAGTAATCAGGGCTTTAGCACAAATTTATTGCCGGGTATATCCCGGCTTTTTTATTCCCCAAGAGCTTAAATTGCAAAACAGTATTTCCCCTATGAATGTATGATAATCTCCGGCAGGCAGTATGGCTGTCACCCTGAGCGGAGTCGAAGGGTGACTAAAGACAACGATTAACCTTCATCATTACCACTGTCCTCTTCGTCCCGCATCCTTCGACAAGCTCAGGATGAGCGGTCGGGATCAAGGTGACAGGGTGTTAGGCTTTTGATTTGTAGGAATAAAAAGGTTTTATTATGAAAACAAACATACCAGCACGTAATTCCTTTATACCAGGTATTATAAATAAGCGGCAATAAATAACTGCAATAATAGTTATTTTTTATGTCTTCAGGAACCAGGCTTCCTGACATGGGTACCTGGTTTATGATTAATAAAAGGAGTGAATATGATTTCAAAGTCTATACCCGGTCTTTTGGAACGGCTTAATAATTACAGCCAGAGGGTGCTGGAGAATGCGGTTGGGGCTTGTGTTACTGTTGGCCATTATGAGGTAACTATCAGTCATTTACTTTCCCAATGCCTGGAGGGTGAGGGTGATTTGGCCTGTATTCTATCATATTTTAAGTTGGATCTCCATCCATTCCAAACGGCTGTTCAATCAGATTTAAAAGAGCTTAAAACCGGCAACAATAATAAACCCGTTTTCTCCCCTCACTTGCTCAATATATTAGAGGCAGCCTGGGGAGAATGCAGTCTTAATTTAGGCATAGGTGAGGTACGCACAGGGGGTGTGGTTCTGGCTCTTTGCCGGAACGCCGGTTACTTAAGTCCCCAAATGCAAATTCAATTTGGCAAAATTCCCCCGGACATTGTCCTTTCAAATTTTCTTAAGATTACTCAGGTATCCAAAGAGAATATACCAGATAGTAGCCATATAAAATCCGCAGGTTCCAAGTCTGTAAAAGAGGGCTCTTTTTTAGATCGGTTTACTGTAGATTTTGTAGAAATGGCGCGGCAGGGTAAAATAGACCCGATTTTTGGCAGAGACAGGGAAATTTCTCAAAGTATTGATATTTTATCCCGAAGGCGCAAAAACAATCCCATTTTTATTGGGGAGGCAGGTGTGGGCAAAACAGCCATTGTTGAGGGTCTGGCTCTTCGCATTGCTCAGGGTGAGGTTCCCGGTTTCTTAAAAGAGGCCTCTATCCGCAGCCTGGATATGGGGTTGCTAAGCGCCGGAGCCGGTGTCAGGGGGGAGTTTGAAAATCGGCTTAAAGGCGTTATTAAAGAGGTTAAAAATTCTAAAGGGGCTGTAGTTTTATTCATAGATGAAGCCCATACAATAATTGGCGCCGGGGGTGAGGCCGGGGGGAATGACGCTGCTAACCTGCTTAAGCCAGAGCTGGCCCGGGGCGACTTAAAAGTTCTGGCAGCTACCACTTTTGGCGAGTTCCGCAAATACATGGAAAAAGACCCGGCCATTGCCCGGCGTTTTCAGGCCGTTGTTATTGAGGAGCCCGATGCTGCCGGTGCGGCCGTTATGCTGCGGGGTCTACAAAGCAAGTATGAAAAATTTCACGGTGTTAAAATCAGCCATGAGTCTATTATGGCCGCTTGTGAACTATCAGATAAATTTATTGCCGGCCGGCAGCTGCCCGACAAAGCCGTTGATCTTCTGGATACAGCCGCTGCCCGGGTCAGGATGAGTCTGGACATTAAGCCGCAGCAGCTGCAGAGTCTGGAGCAGGAGGCTGTTAATTTAAAAATTCAAATTAAGGGTCTGGAAAATGACGCCGCTGATGGTCTGAGTCTGGACAAAAAAATATTGGAAAGGGCTGCAGCCAGGCTTGGTGAGGTTGTATCGCAAATTAAGACCATGGAGGCCCAGTGGTCCCGCGAGTCTCTGGCAGTAAAAGACATTCTTACACTACAAAAAGACCTGGCAAGCTGCCGGGGGCGGGAGAGCGGCAGTCCCGGTATTCAGGATGCCCTGATCAGTTCTATTACCAGTAAAACCAGTGAGCTTAAGGCTATCCAGGGGGATGTGCCCCTTATACATGCTCATGTCAATAAAGAGGTTATTGCCGGTATCATATCAGAATGGACAGGTATACCTGCCGGGAATATGGTCAAAGATGAAGCAGGCATCCTGTTAAAGCTTGAAAGCCTGATCAATGAAAGAGTTGTAGGTCAGCCTTGGGGTGTGGCCGAGCTTGCCAATACTCTGCGGGCAGCTAAAACCGGGCTGACAAGTCCGGAGGCCCCTCTGGGGGTCTTCCTGGTAACCGGGCCCTCGGGCGTGGGTAAAACCGAGGTAGCTCGCGTTATTGCCGATTTACTTTTCGGGGGGGAGCGCTCGGTCACTACCATTAACATGAGCGAGTATCAGGACAGTATATCGGTCACTCAGCTTAAAGGGGCCAGTGCTGGTTATGTGGGGTATGGCGATGGTGGTGTGCTTACCGAGGGTGTTCGTAAAAGGCCATATAGTGTGGTTATCCTTGATGAAGTAGAAAAGGCTCACATGGATGTCCTCAATATGTTTTATCAAGTCTTCGACAAGGGTATTTTACGTGATGGTGAGGGACGGGACATCAGTTTTCGCAATACAGTCATTATAATGACCAGTAATCTGGGGCTGGAGACTATTACAGCCATGGCCGCCGACAGCCCTAATCAATACGACTATAATCAGTGTATTAACGCTATACTGCCGGAACTTACAGCTCATTTTAAACCAGCCCTTTTAGCCCGCGCCAAAGTTGTGGCCTTTATGCCATTGGGGGTGGAGGCACTCACTCAAATAGCGGCCCTTAAACTTAAAAAAACAGGTGAACGTCTGATGAAACACCACTCTCTGGCTTTTGCTGTATCATCGGGGGTTGTAGAGGGCCTGGTCAATGGTTGCGTCAACGGGCAGTCGGGGGCACGCAATATAGATTCTCTATTAGATCAAAAATTCCTGCCTGGGGTTTCCCGTCAGCTGTTGCTGCAGGTAGCGGAGGGTAAGTGTTTTACTCACCTTTTTGTAGATGTGAATGCACAGGGTGAATATAATTTTAATTTTTCTCAAGATGATTTCTACGCGGGTGGTTTGGAAGTCAACCCCCACAATATTTAATCCCGATATCTTTAAAAGGGAGTACGTGTATGGCCTCAGAAGCAAATGTCTCACATTCAGGCCTTAAAATTAGCGGATTACCGCCAAACTGTTTAAGGATATTGCGGGTAAACGCCCGGGAGAGCGTATCCAGTTGTTTTAATTATGAGGTATTAGCCAGGGGTGAAGGTCCGCCTCTGAAAGAGGCTGACCTTATTGGACAAAAAGCCTGTCTGGAATTTTATTTTAAAGGCCGTACTTTGTGCCGGTACGGCGTTATAGTCTCATTTGACCGTATGCCTGCTCAAGGAGTGGGGGGCGGTTTTTATCAACAGTATACGTTTATAGTGCGCCCCAGGCTGTATCTTCAAGGGCTGGGTTCCCAGTCTCGTGTATTCAGTAAAATGTCATCCGAGCAAATAATATCTCAAGTGCTAGACCTGGAGGGTTTCTCAATTTCTGATTATACAATTGATCTTTCAACCCCCCTGCCGCTTCGTGATTTCACCGTCCAGTACAACGAAAGCAATTTGAATTTTGTTCAAAGGTTAATGGAGGACGAAGGCATATACTATTACTTTGATCATTCCGGGTTCTCCGAAAAGTTGTGTATTACCGATACCGGCAGCCGGTCACCCCATATACCCCACGACTGGGAGATCCCCTTTATACCCGTTGGGGGCATGGCTACACATGATTACGAAACAATTATGAGGGCCCAGAGGCAGACCACTATTACAGCGGGAGGGGTTAAAATTAAGGGCTACCATTACCGCACCCCCGAAACTAACATAATAGGTACTGCCACCGGACCCGGGCAGGGTGAGTATTATGAGTTTAATCACAGGGTGCTTAATACTAATGAGGCAAACCGCGCGGCTGCCTTAAAGCGCGAGACTCTTGCTGCCGGCAAGGTTAAAATAACCGGCCAAAGCGATTGCCGCAGTCTTTACCCCGGGCATCTGTTCAAAATAACCGGGAGTGTGGAGGCCGGCATTGAGGGCGAGTATATGATAACGTCTGTTACCCATAATGTAGAGCAGGCCCCAGGCAGTAATACCGAAGAGGGCAAGGCTGATTATGTAAATACTTTTATCGGGGTTCCCGCCGGCAGCGCTTACCATACCCCTTCAACTGCCCGGATACCTCAAATTAGTGGTATTCTGGTAGCTAAAGCTAATGGTCCCCAGGGAGAATATGCTTTTCTTGATGAAAGCGGCCGGTATCGGGTTAAGTACCCATTTGATCTGGAGCCTACAAGCGGCGGTAATGCCAGCCAGCCCATACGGCTGGCTCAGCCTTATTCGGGCCCTAATTATGGTATCCACTTTCCCAACCACCAAAGTTCAGATCTGGTTCTGGCCTTTGAAGGTGGTGATGTTGACAAGCCTATAGCTCTAGGCGTCTGCCCTAATCCCTCAATGGCTTCCCCGGTTAATAACCGCAATAAATCCCAGGCCCTAATACGCACTGCCTCGGGTCATCAGCTTTGTTTTGAAGATTTTGCCGGCAAAACAGCCGTTGATCTGGTAACTGCTGGCGGGCATCAGCTCAGTATGAAAGACAAGGAAGAAGAACAGGGTATTGAGTTAAAGAGTTCAGACGATAACAGTCTGCTTTTAAGCGATGCCGGGCAACGGGCGCTGCTTCGGACTGCCGAGGGTAAAAACTTTTTAAGCTTGAGCAATAAAGATAAATGTATCACCCTGCAGACAGATTATGGTCATGTTATCAAGCTGGATGATAAGGCCGGCTCCATCTCAATTCAGACCGGTAACGGCCATATGCTTAGCCTGGACGATAAAAAAAAGACCATTACTTTAAAGGATAAGAAGGGTAAACATGTGCTGCAGATGGACATCAGCGGCGGCGGCCTTACTGTTACTACACAGGGTGATATAAACTTTAAGGCCAAAGGCTCTTTTAATGTGGACGCAAAAGACATAAGCCTGAAAGCCGGCCAGGGGCCCATAAATATAAAGGCCATAAAGGACCTTAATGCCGAAGGTATGAACCTTAACCTGAAAGCCAAACAAAAAGCGCAATTACAAGGCGGAATGGATGTCAGTATTAAGGGTAATATGAATTTAAAACTCGAAGGTGGTATGAAAGTGGAATCCAAAGCAGGGCTTTCTCAAAAAATCACCGGCACCATGGTTAACGTAGAGGCCTCGGGCATCAATACTATTAAGGGTGCTATGGTTATGATTAACTAGAGTTTGGCAT
>CAZRWX010000036.1:19576-21403 GCA_964603925.1 uncultured Bifidobacteriales bacterium
TTTTCTTTATAACCTTTCTTCATAATCTACCGGCTTATACCAGTATTTATCCACCATGTGCATTATAGCCAGTATGGGGTGACGGGTTAGCATGCGGGGGCCTGCGTAACGCATTACGGCCTTCACGCTTTCGCGCATGTTTTTTTTATAACAGTGGATTGGGCACCGGGCACATTGGGGCTTTTGCTCCCCAAACCTGCATTGCCAGAGCCGATCATGGGCGTAATTTAGCAGGCCCTGACATGATTCACACAGCTCTTTTGTTTTATGATGATGACGGCAATAAATATTTACCATAGCCCTAAGGGTTCTCGCCTCCCGGCCCAGTCTACTTTTTGGTTTAAAATCTACTGTCATACATGCCTATGTTCTACCTAATGTTATCCCTGGTTAACATGACTATTTAGTTAGTTTCTGTTCAGCGTAACCAAAAATGTCTCCTTCGACTCCGCTCAGTATGACGCCTAAATTTATCGATTTTTCGCCGTCATACTGAGCGGAGTCGAAGCATGATGGCAGTATCTAACCTATTTTAGACTTCTCCGGGGTTCAATTCTAAAATAACTTTCTATTATTCTGGTTTGTAAGGCAGCTGACACATAAAGTTACCCATGCAGACAATTATACTGGAAAAATTAAAAGGCCTCAGAATCGTAAGTTCTCACGCCCGGCGTCAGTCCCTGGAGAACGGTGTTCTGCTGGATATTACCCTTAGCGCCCGTAAAGTGGGTTTTATGTACCCAGTGGCCGTTACCAGGTCTTTATGGGAGGGGTATATCAAACCCAGCCCTCAGGATCAACAGGCAGATACCCAGAGTGTTAGCGGTCGCCTCTGGGACTTGTTATGGTCCCTCAAATGTGCTATTTCCGGCCGTATAGGCCATATCGATGGCAGCACAGTGATATTTCCAGTTCAATTTGTAATTAATGGTGAAGTAGAAGAGGTTTCTTTAAAGGCCATCGGCGGTGTTGGCAGCGATATGAAACCTGTTTTAACTGTCACCCGTGCTTAACAATCATCAGCAGGAGTTATAATATGTCATTAAACCTGGAAGCCATCGAAAAAGAATATGCCGGCCAGATTCAGGAATCAAAAACTGGTCTTAAACATGTGGTTTTAAAAGAAGGTGAGGGGCGGCGCCCCAAACGCGGTTCCACCATCCTGGCCCATTACACAGGCTGTCTTACAAACGGGGTAAAGTTCGACAGCTCCGTTGACAGGGGTGAGCCATTTTCCTTTGATGTTGGTGTTGGCGAGGTAATACCCGCCTGGGATGAGGCCATGCTAGATATGACCCAGGGTGAAAAACGCCTTATTATCTGCCCCCCGGAGCTGGCTTATGGCGATGATGATGTGGGCCCCATACCGGCTAACTCCACACTTATTTTTGAAGTGGAGCTGGTGGGAGTTTAATTACCACTCGTAGGTGACTGCGGAGTTGATGGCGGGCATTATTTGAAATTCCCCATCTGCTTCATCAGAATCACTGAATACTTTTAGGCCAGTGTCCAGGCTGAAATGAAAGGGCAGGCCAAAATGAAAACTTACCCCCAGCCCTAACCCCAATGAAGAATGGGTGTAAGTATATTCTTCCTCGTTTTCACCGGATATACCTCCGCCTGCCCAGGCGTAGGTGTTATTTATCCTGCCAGTGTAGAGGCAGCGCATATATCGCAGGCCCATGCTGTAGGAAAACTTGGCCCTGTCCCCATTGTATAATATGCCCAGGCCCAGCTGATAGCGGTTGGCATCATATATTCTTGCCATTTGTATACCTATACCGCTTTCAAGACCAGCACCAAAGCCTAAAGCATATCTCGGCTTTT
>CAZRWX010000037.1:0-20428 GCA_964603925.1 uncultured Bifidobacteriales bacterium
TCCGCACCCCAGGTTGTATCTGCTGCCATACTTTTATAGAAATTCTGCAAGATTTCAAAAAATTCTCCCAAACTATTTGTACGCAATAGAACACTGCGCCACTGGGCGCTATGGGGCAGGCATTTGATTAAGCGCGCGCTCATTTGTTTAAGCCGGCCCAGAATACCTGTTTCAGTAGTGAACTCCTGTGAGAGTAAATCCCTGTATACATAAAAAGCCTGTAATTGTTCTTCCGGATTAGGATTATGAGGTTCTATTCCTTCGTATACATCTGCGATTTGACCAAATATCCAGGGATTATGCAGGGCACCCCTGCCTATAGAAACACCATCTAACTTATACTCTTTAAGCCTGCTGATAGCACTCTGCCAGGTAACAATATCACCATTGCCAACTATGGGGATTTTAGACCTTTGTTTGACCTCACTGGTATATTGCCAATCAGCTACACCCTTATACCCCTGAGACCTGGTACGGCCATGTATAATAAACAGCTGAGCGCCCTCTTCCTGGGCAATTTTATGCGTTTCAATGATATTTATTTCCTCTTCTGTAAAACCCAGCCTTACTTTAACAGATACAGGTATATTTACCGACTTAACAACATTGCTGATTATGTCTTTATAAAGAGACAGGTTGCGCAACAGACCTGAACCACCACTTTTCTTTACAATTTTGGGAGCCGGGCAACCGGCATTAATCTCAATAAAATCAGCACCGCTGTCCTCAACCATTTTGGCGCCCCGGGCCATGCTTTGAGGATTAGAGCCAAAAATTTGTACCATGAAGGGCTTTTGGTCCTCATCAAAACGCATTTGCTTGCAGACTTGAGGGATAAGGCGCGTCATCCCCTCAACAGATACAAATTCAGAAACCAGAAGGCCCGTGCGCCCACCTGCTAGTTTTGACACTAATCTCCGGAAAGCTAAATCTGTAACCCCGGACATGGGTGACAAAAAAACATTGGGAAATATCCTTTTGTCACCAAAATTAAAGAAGCTTTGGTATTGATCGGGCATAACTATAGCCGGCAATAAAGACTATGCCAGTGTATTTGCGGATATTTCTTTATATAAAGGAAATTGTTTGCAAAGCTCCTCTACCTTGGCCTTAAGAGGAGCTAATTTTGAATTGTCTAAATAATTGACCAGAGCCTCATCAATAATGGATGCCAGTAATACCATTTCTTCATTGCCAAAACCCCGTGTTGTAACAGCCGGAGTACCAAGACGAATACCCGATGGGTCCATAGCCCTACGGATGTCACCGGGAATTGTACTCCTGCTGCAGGAGATACCAATTTTGTCCAGGACCTCCTCAGCAGTTTTACCGGTGATGTTCCGGTTTCTTAAATCCACAACCATAAGATGATTGTCTGTACCGCCGGTTAGGATCGAGAACCCGCGTTCAGATAAGGAACCAGCCAGCGATTGAGCATTTTTAATTGTTTTTAAGGCATATTGTTGAAAACTTGTTGACAGTGCCTCTTTAAAACAGACGGCCTTAGCAGCAGTTATATGATCATGAGGGCCGCCCTGCATCCCCGGGAAAACACCGCGATCTATGGCATTTTTATATTTATGTTTACACATAATAATTGCCCCCCGAGGGCCGCGCAGGGTTTTATGGGTGGTAGTAGTGACTATATCAAAAATTGGTACCGGGTTTTCAATAGCCTTACCGGCTATAAGCCCGGCTATATGGGCAATATCGGCAAATGTAATAGCACCAATTTCATCAGCAATGGATTTAAAAGCTCTCCAATCAACATTGCGTGAATATGCAGAGAACCCAACAACTATCATTTTGGGCCTGTGCTCCAAGGCAGCTTTTCTGATTTTATCCATGTCCAGAAGCCCTGTTTCTTTATTGCCACCGTATTGTATAAAGCGATACATCATTCCGGAAAAATTTACTGGATGGCCATGGGAAAGGTGACCGCCATGATCAAGTTTAAGACCCATGACTTTGTCCCCGGGTTTAACAGTAGCGAGATATACAGCAGCATTTGCCGGCGAACCTGATAATGGTTGCACATTTACATGTTCTGCCTGGAAAAGCTCTTTTGCACGGGATACAGCAATATTTTCGATTTTATCAATAATTTCATTGCCGGCATAATATCGTTTACCCGGATAGCCTTCGGAATATTTGTTATTAAGAACAGTACCCATGGCCTGCAAAACAGCCAAACTGGCATAGTTCTCTGAAGCTATAAGCTCCAGGCCCTTTTCCTGCCGGCCTGCCTCTTGTAGAATGGCGTCAAAAATTTCTTTATCTGTATTTGCGAGATCTTTCATAAATAATCCAAAGCTTACAAAAAGCTACATAATAGCAAAATTCGAAAAATTTGGGCCTGAAAACACCTGACTGTGGGGTAGTTAATGTTTATAGATAAAAACCTGGAAAAGAGTTATGTATGATAATCAGCATTAACTTTAACATATTCATAACTTAGATCGCAGGTCCAATAAGTCCATTTTTTATTCCCAGAATTCAGGTCTAAGCTTATAATACATGTTTTTGCCTGTAACTTTGCAGAGAGTGATTTTTCATCAAATGGCAACAACTGACCCTGCTGTATAACTGTACTTCCGCATAATTTAAGGGTAAATGTGTCAGCAGAGCGCGGCAATTGCAGACTTCCAAAAGCTGCAATAATCCTCCCCCAATTTGGATCACTTCCAAAAAATGCGGTTTTAACCAGTGGAGAGTTGGCAATACTTCTGCAAACATCTTTTGCCATTACATAAGACCCTGCTCCTGTCACATCAATTCTTATAAGCTTGGTGGCACCTTCACCATCCTGAACGACCTTAATAGCTAATTGTTGAAACTGCTCAAAAAGCATCTCATCAAACAGGTGTTTATCTTTTTTTGACAGAGAAGAATAATTGACACCGCTGCAGCCATTACTCAACAGTAATACCGTATCGTTAGTGCTCATATCACCATCAACAGAAATGGAATTAAAACTTTTATCTGCTAATGAACTAAACTTTTTAGAATAAGAATATGGCAGATTAATATCTGTGGTTATAAAGGCCAGCATAGTGGCAACATTAGGGCAAATCATACCCGCACCCTTAACAGCACCGCCAATTTTAACAGATTTACCATTTAAAATTATTGACTTCTGAACAGTTTTCAGGACCGTATCAGTTGTAATAATGGCCTTTGCAAAAGATTGGTAATTGCCCGATGCATATGACTTGCTAAGTTTGTTAATACCCGTCCTTATGAGGGGCATTGGCAAATATTTACCAATAATGCCTGTTGAGCAAACCAGAGTATTTTCCACATTGGGAAAATGACTTTTTACCAAATCAGCTGTTTCTCTGACGTCCTTTAACCCCTGAGAACCGGTAAAAGCATTGGCATTCCCGCTGTTTACAATTATGTGTGAAATCCGCAGCTGGTTGGCAATGGCTTGCCGGCAAAATTGTACCGGGGGTGCAGCAAAGTGGTTTTGAGTAAACAGCCCGAATGCTCTTGCAGCAGGGGAGCTGGTCAAAATTCCCAAATCAGCTTCGCCACTTGACTTTATACCCGAGGCTATACCCCATGCATAAAAACCCTGAGGAAAATGGATGTTTGAGCTTCTCATTTTTGCTATCCTTTATTACAAGGTCATAAAACAGACAATGCAAAAATACATGCTTGATTAAGTTTTTCCTAAATGGCTATATTAAAAAGACTTTAAATAAATTTATTCATCATAATGATTTGGTACCAACCTTACCGTATAATTAATAGACATTCTATTATCTCAGTACCAATTATTCCATTATAACAGTTTTCACGGGGTCTAAATGCCAGGACAGAGAATTCCAATGTCTCAATCCACCTTTGACAGGCTTTCAAAGGAACTGGAATCTTATATTAAGGCAGACCGCCCACGGCTGCTTGGGGAGATAGAAGAAGCCAGGCTGCAAGGCAATCTTGATGATAATGCCAGGTATCAGTCAGCCAGAGATCTATTAGCTCAAACTGAAGGCAAAATAGGTATTCTTCAGGACAAGCTGGCCAGGTCAGAAATAATAAAAGTACCTGTTTCCGAAAGTGACCACATAATCTTTGGCGCAAATGTTACAGTTAAAGACTTAAGCAATGGGTCCACTAAATCTTATACTTTGGTTGGCCCTGAAGGTGTAGATATTACTCAGGGTAAAATTTCTTCTCATTCTCCCATCGGTAAAAGCTTAATTGGCAAAAAAATTGGGGATATTGTTAAAATTGACACTCCAAAAGGCTCTATAAAACTAGAAATCACTGATTTTAATTAATCCTATGAATCTGTTTGCTTTTATAGGAAACGATGAATTGAGCAAACAGGAGGCTCTTTCCTCTACTCTCAAGAAATGGCTTGGTTCTGGTATTGAAGATCCTCTCTGCAAAGAAACATTCTTCTGTGAAGAGTCTTCCTGGGACACAATAGCAGAGTCATTCGACACAGTTTCCATGTTTACAGAAAAAAAAGCCATTATCATCAAAAATATTGAAAAAATGGACGTTAGCAAGCAGAGGCTCTTAAGTCAGTCATTAAAACACCCTAATGAACTTACAGGAGCATTTATAACTGGGGAAAAATGGGATGGCCGCTCAGTCCTAAAGGCCCTTTTCAAGAAAAGCGGACTTATTAAAGAGTTTAAGCTGCCATATTCAAGCCAAATACCTAAATGGCTATGCTCACGCTGCATTCAAAAATTTAAACGTAAAATAAGCTTTCAAGATGCCAAATTTTTATGGGAATGTATTGGTGATAGTTTAGAAGAGCTTGAAGCTGAGCTAATTAAACTCGATCAATACCTGCCTGAAGGGGCTCCCATACTCATGAAGGACATTGAAAATCTGGTTTTTCCTCACAGAGACAGAAATATTTTTGAATTTCAAAATAGTATGGGTCTTAAACAGAAGTCCCAGGCTTTAATATCTTTATCTCATTTACTGGAAAATGGTGAACCAGCCTTTCTCATTGCCATGCGCCTGTTTAGTCATTTTCAGCAGTTACTCAAAATCCGTGTTCTTGCTGATGCAGGTAAAAGTAATGATGATATAATCAAACTGTTACATCTTATACCTTATCATTTCAATAATCAAAATTATGCCAGGCAAGCTTATTCAAGAAGCGTATTGGAATGGAAGAAACTCCTGGCAAATTTAGCTGAAATTGAGTTGCAGGGGAAAAAGGGTAAATACACATTTAATTTTGAAATTGAGACCGCTCTGGCCGCAATGTGTTAAGAGGTAATCATGAAAAAAACAAGTGAAAGAGCCAGTTCGGGTTCCAGCAAACTGGATAAAATGTTAAATGGCGGGTTTTTGCGAGGGTCAGCCACTCTTGTAGAAGGGGCTGCGGGCACGGGTAAAACCACCCTGGGATTACAGTTCTTAATGGCAGGCATGGAAAAAAATGAACATACCCTGCTTATTACCTTCGAGGAATTCCCCGAACAATATTATGCATGTGCTATGGAGCTGGGTTGGGACCTTAAGGCCCAGGAAGCAAAGGGCCACCTGGATATAATTTTTATTTCCCCGGAAAACTTTATTGAAGAAACCGACGAAGAAGAGGACAAAATATTTAAACTAATCGAAGATAAAAGCACTAAGAGAGTGGTAATAGACAGCATTACGCACCTGGAAAGGCTTGCGGCTAACGTTGGTGAATTACGTAAAATTGAAACAGATATAGTGAATTTCTTCAAAAAGGAAGATATAACAACAATACTTCTGAAGGAAAACTTAAATATAATGGGTGGCTGGAATGTATCTCAGAATAAGATTCCGTTCATAGTAGATGCTTATTTGCTACTACGGTATATAGAGCTTGAATCACAAATCAAACGGGGGTTAATGATATTAAAAATGAGAGGCAGCAACCACGATAAATCAATTTGTGAATATGATATTACCAAGGGTGGCCTGGATGTTAAAGCGCCATTTAAAAATATAACAGGTATATTTCTTGGAACAGGCACCCATACTTCTCAAGCTAAAGGCTCCTGAAACTCAGGAGCTAAAGGCTCCTGAAACAGGAAATTTAGACTCTTAAAATATACAGGTAAATTGCACAGGAAGCCACAATCTTAATGGTTTGCAAAAAGCTCGCGTAAATTATTCAGGTCTTCAAAATAATCCACTATGTCCCTTACCCAATCATGATCTTTATCATTTAGATAGCTAAACAATGAACGTAAATTTTCTTTTGCGTTATATGGACCAACAATATCCTCATTAATTTCCCCATGCTCTAGACCAGCAATACCTTTATAATTTAAACACCGGCATATGCACCGGAGCATATCATCACGTAATTCTCTAAATTGTTCCTGTATGGTAAAAGCCCAGCCTGATTTCGAGGAATAAGTACCGTTATCGTTGTCTCCCTTCATTTCTTTTAAACTGGTTTCATAGTAATTATATTCTTCATCAGGGATAACGGCCTTATACTTTTCAAGCAGGTTGAAAGCATCAATTAAATCCTCATTAAAACGTTTACCCCATGATTGGTCAAAATCGACAGTATTGATAGTATTGATAGTTGGGCATTTATTTGGAGCGCCCCCCCCCTTATTAAGAGAACCCTCTACTTTATTGTATAAAGACTGAGCGGGAATCTTGATGCCGCATTCGCCCAACTCTTTACCATATTTTATAAGTGCGAGTAAATAGACCTTTTTGTATGGGAGTAAATGCCCCGAAGCGTTGACTTGTTCCTTTAATATTGACCACTCATAACCCTGCTCGAAAAATTCTGAACCTGGTTCAGAAATCAGCGAAATATCAGAATAAATCGTATTTTCACTCATTAATTTATGCTTTGGGAAGCCCTTTTATCAGGATTTCTCTTGTTTTTAATGAATTTTCAATAAGAATTTCATTGGCCTTTTGGGAAAATGATGATAGAAGCTTTTCCACTCTCTGAAGCTGCCCCTGTTCATCTTCTTCTAATTGACGTTTTTCAGATAACTTATCAAAAATACCGCCCAAAGCAGAATTGAGCATTTCTATGCCTGCTTGAAATTCGGTTTGATTAATATGAAGAAGATGCGAGGCCCCTTCCAGCTCTTTGCTTGAATTTACCATACCCCTGGCAGCCTCTGAAATAGATGTCAGATAGTGCTCTTTTCCCTCTGTCAAAGTTTGCAGCAGGTCATTCAATTTCTGATTAACATTTTCCAGCCCTTGTGACAATACACCTTTAAAATTGTCTACACCCGCTCCTGCAGTTTTTAATTCGCCCAGAATTTCAGCAACAATCAGTTGGGGTGAAAGTGCCTCATCCTTATCCCGCTTAGTTAATAGTTCAAAATGCTTTTGGTTAATATCTAAAATATCCTTATGACTTTGCCTTTGAAACTCTCCATTGTCTGACATAACTTTTTTTAGTTGTTCTATTGAAGCCTTTAACTGAAGCACAAATTGTTCACACATATTATTCATAGATTCGGAAAACTTGGTAATCTCCAGCCTTGCCAATTGAGACTCCTGGCCATTTTCTTTTAGTTGCTCTATTGAAGCCTTTAGCTGAAACACAGACTGTTCACACATATTATTCATAGATTCGGAAAGTTTGGTAATCTCCAGCCTTGCCAATTGAGACTCCCGGCCATTTTCTTTTAATAATTCCAAGAGAGATGATTCAAATTTACCTCTTGATGCGCCCTCAGTGTCAAAGTCATTTGACAGGTTTTTGGAAATCTTGGATAACTGTCTTGATAATAAGACCAACATAAAAAAAATCACAAAAATACTGGAACCTGCTACATACAACATCTTAATTTACCCTTTATGTGAAGGAAAGCCCGCGGAAAAACAATCTCCATTTTTTGTTATACAGAGACAGCTGTAGTTTTAAAAAAGCTCTTATAAAATTGGCAATAAGTTCCATAAACCCTTCAAACCCATTAGAATTGCAGCCAGGCTTATACCAGGGCCATGCCATATTATTAAATAAATCTTGAGGACTGGAATAGACTCTTTTGTCCCAATGGTTTACAGTGCTTATAAATAGAGCTGTGGCCCTTGATTGAATACTTGTACGTATCGTCCTGAAAATATTTAATTCTTTTTCACATACGCTTCGTTCCAGCAAAGGAGCAATTCTGCTGAAATTATCTGTAATGGCTTCTGTTTGCCAAAGGCTGGATAGTTTGTTTTGAATAATATTTATCCGCCCCTCAGCAAGCGCCGCAATACGAGCAGCTTCTGTCACCATATCTCTTACAGATTGCTGATAAAGCAGCCTGGACTCATTTTTAGTGCCATTACCAGTTAATTTAAAGGTATTGCCCTCCTGAAGCACCCATTCACCTTGCTTAAGAAAAGGCATTAGGGCTGAATATTGGAGACGATCTCTCCAGGCTTTTTGGAAATCAATCAACCTGCGTTGGATGTCGTATTCCAGTTGCCGTAAATCATTCAGGCTCTTTTTTGCCCTTAAAGGTAATACACCTGGTTCAGCTTTAGTCTCTTTCTGCACTTGCTCCAATAGCGCATTCATAATTATCAGATGTTTTTCATCCAGCAAGCTGGATGCAAAATCAATGGCATTTAAAGGGTTCTCCTGACTTGCAAAGTACAAACCAGACTGCCCAGTAAACGCCTTATAATGAAACAGAAACTCTTCAGACAATATATTCTATCCCGGAATAATAATGCCGTAATCTAAAAAAATTGAGTGGGATTCCGTAGCAAGGCCATATTTTATACTTAGATTGTATTGTTATGATCCCTGTGAGGAATCTTTATATGGCTGATTTTATAATTTGAAAGGCATTCTTTCAGCTCTTCAGGCAATGGGGATTTAAAAAAACTACACTTACACATATCTGGTGGAAATACAATTTCTGAAGCGTGTAAAAACATCCTTCTAAGAGAAATATCTTTGTTAAGCTGCCTGTTCAACTGGAAATCACCATACCTGGAATCACCGGCAATAGGACAATTAATAGATGAAAAATGAATACGCAATTGATGCATCCTGCCAGTATCCAAATTTGCCTGTACCAGGGTAAAAGCACCGAATTTTTTTATCACTCTAAACCGAGTAGTTGATAATTTTCCTTTGCTATCGATAATGTTCATTTTTGCTCCGCCTTTTGGGGAGTTAATGCTGGTGAGAAGCCCCTTAATAGTTCCTTCCTCAACATCAGGACTGCCGCATAACAGTGAAAGATATGATTTTTCAATTTTACCTTCCCATATTAAACGAGTCCATTTTTTTAAGGCTTCGCTGGTTTTCGCAACTAATAACAAGCCAGAAGTATCTTTATCTAACCGGTGTATAAGAGAGGGTGAAAAACCCTCACGGGGTTCCGGGAGATATTTCTGCCTGACAATTTCGATAATAGACTTACCTGCCCGAATACCAGAACCAGGATGTACAGATATACCCACTGGTTTATCGAGCACTAATAAACCTTTATCTTCGTAAATTACAGAAAGCTTAAAAGTGCCATTTTCCCTTATTTTTTCTGGTTCGTCACTGGACTCAGTGATGGTTTCGCTTTCCTTTAGGCCGTAAATTTGTAAGATATCGCCAGCTGACAAACTATGTTGCCGGAGTATTGCTTTACGGCAAATTTTAATTTCCTTTTTCCGGAAAAGACTGCGCAACCGGGAAATAAGGAGATTTGGACAAAGTTTTCTAATATATCTATCAGCTCTTTGACCCGCATCATTTTCAGCTACTCTAACTTCTAAAAGCATAATTTTATAACGCCCCAGGATATCCTGAGATAAAAATACTCAATTATTTAAGGATTTAGCTTTAAGGGAAATATTATCTCAACAATGTGAGTCCACTGGTTTAATAACCATGTATCCTGCCGATTAAACAGCATATTAGAACGAATTCGCCTTAGGGGGATTCGTTCTAACAAACCGGTGGAGCATGTCCCCGCTCATCCTGTCGAAGGATGTGAACATGCTCATCGGACAATCAGCACCTTTTACCCATGAAGCAAATTAGTTTTCTAATACCGATGTAAAATGAGGCCATAATTTTTCCACCACCTGATCGGTAACATTTCGTGATGAAAAATACCCGGAGTTGATCTTTTCTTTAATAGAATCAACTGTTTTCTGACGATCTTCGCCCGTCCGCCAGATAAATTGCCCTTTGATTATTTTACCGTCCATGGTCTGTACCTCTATTGATAACATCGGCAATTGGAAAAAAAACCTTGAGTAAAATTAATGCCTAGTGATGAAACGGGTGCCCATTGATAATGGTAAAAGATCGGTAAATTTGCTCCAGTAAAAGGATTCTGGATAATTCATGAGTTATGGTAAACGCGCTTAATTGAAGTTTATGCTTAACTTTTGCTTTAAAAATATCAGCTATTCCAAAGGCGGAACCAACTATAAAGTTGACACCTTTCGTGGAGCCAATTTGTAACTTCTCAAAGAATCCAGCCATTTCAGTGCTTGTCATAGGTTCACCCCTTTCATCAAGCAGTACCTGATAACAATTAGGCAACAGATATCTTTCTAATTTTACTGCTTCTTGTTTTAATCTTTCGTCCTTTATTTTGGCCTTGCCCCTGGGCAATTCAATTACTTCTATTCTTGTAAAGCCGCTGATTCTAGTAATTAAATCATTCTGTAATAATGGATAGCTTTTACCTGTTAAAGGGCCTATACATACAATTTTTACAACCATAAATACAATTTGTTAATAATATTATCAGCTAATCAGTCAGTATACGGTTACCCTGGATACCGGCCGAAACATTTAAAAAAGAATATGATGAAGCAGTATATTACTTGCCTATAGCCAGGCGGTTTATCAAAAAGTCATCAAAACCCTTAGCACGCATGGCATCCTGAGTAATTTTAACATTATAGGGCACACGGATAATTTCCACTTCCAGAGTCTCCGAATCACAAATGCACCAGCATGCGGCAGTAAGACCGTCACGAGGCTGCCCCACACTGCCAACGTTAACAAGAATTCTTTGGTTGGCCTCTACTTTATGATACTGATACTCAGAAACAAAAAAAGATTGCTCGCTGTCCATAACTACCAAAACTGGCAGGTGGGTATGCCCTATAAAGCAAATAGATTGCTCAAAATAACTGAAGGCATCTACAGCCTCATCAAGTGTTGCTATGTATGTCCAGTCCGCTGGGGACCTGGGGCTGGCATGGACAAAAGTCAAGGGGGGCTCATTTATTATATATGGCCATTTTTGCATTATATCCGTGGATTCCTCATTCAGCTCTTTTCGCGTCCATTCTATAGCATTTCTGGCGAAAAAATTAAAATGTTCCGAAGACTCCCTACCCAGAGCAACGCTATCATGATTACCCAAAACTGTGATTGCGCTATTATTTTGTATAAGCTGGGAACATTCATTAGGAAAAGGACCGTATCCAACAGCATCTCCTAAACATATTTTACGCTCTACACCACGATCTTTCATGGACTCAAGAACACGGATTAAAGCCTCTAGGTTAGCATGAATGTCAGAATAAATTCCGTATTTCAAATCTTATGATCCAGGGTTAAATTTTAGTATGATCATTATAGCAAAAAACCAATTCGAAAATTACAGGCTCTTTATGAAGAATACTTTTTTTATACGCAAATAACCCATGCCTAGAATATTAATAGTTGAAGATGATCAGGCTATACGCCGTATCCTGGCCAAAATCGTTAATTCTGATGGTTATACGCCCATTATCGCCAGAAATGGTGAAGAGGGTCTGCAATTGGCCAGAGAGCAATTACCAGATATTATTTTGACTGACATCTTTATGCCTAAAAAAAACGGCCTGGATCTTTGCCAGGATCTTAAGCTTTGCCGGGAAACAGCCAATATTGGCGTAATAGTTATTACTGCTTCAAATGAAGCACCTGATTTAATTAAGATATTCCGTTATGGCGCTGATACCTGGATCAAAAAACCATTCCAATCACAGGATATTTTAGATGCTATTAAAAAAATAGAAGCCGAAAAGGTAATGTGGCAAAAACAAGAGATTTTAGGTAATTGGATTGAATTTAAATTAGCTTCCACCACTAAAATCTTAAAATCAGTCAATCTATTTATTGAGCACCTGCTTAATCACACCCATTTAGAACCAAAAGCCATTCATCGTCTTGGTTTTTCAATAAATGAGATGCTAATAAACAGCATGGAGCATGGTAACAGGTTCAGCTCACAAAAAAAGGTCCAGTTTTCTTATGTATTTTTTGAAGACAGGCTTATACTCAAGCTTCAGGACGAGGGTGGCGGCTTTAACTTGAATGACATACCAAATCCCTTAGATAACCCGGTTGAAGCTGCGAAAAAGCGTACAGAAGAAGGAAAAAGGCCCGGTGGTTATGGAATCGCCCTTACAAAAAAATACATGGACAGCGTTGAGTACAGCGACAGTGGCAACGTTTTGCTTCTCACCAAGTTTTTACCACCAAAATAAATATTCCACCTTATTCAAATATCTGATGTCTGTTGCTACCAAAAAAGCAATAATAGTCTCTTTATTTTTAAAAAAATTTTATTATTTTGCCTTTTCTGGCAAATTTATGTTCCCATCGTCTAGCGGCCTAGGACTCAGGATTTTCATTCCTGCAACAGGGGTTCAACTCCCCTTGGGAATGCCACCCTCTCAAGACAACCCCTTTTTCCTTAATCCGGGGTTATTTTAATTCAGAGGTTAGCATATGGGTATTGTTATCCCCGGTATTAAACCAGAAACAAAGCTTATTATCAAAAGTAGTGAAACATTCACGGAAACTATTTTTGCCTGAACAAGGCAGTATTTTCTGGTAAATTTTCTCTGCCTTGGCAATAAGGCGTGCGCGTTTTTCTAATACTAATGGGGCCATCTTTTTCCTCCAATAAGTATTAAGCAAAATAAGCACCAACTAATTCCTCTCATTTTTATTAAAATTGGGCATATTAATGAGATTATTTTTCCCCCTGAAGGAAATAAACTCCAGGTAAAGCCAGGGACACCAGGATCTGGACAGGTTATTTTTTTGATGTTAAATTTGGTTATGGCTTTAATACTTAGGCAGACAGCCAACTCCCCGGATCAACCCCAAGTTTTACAGGTTTCAGGCCCTGAGGCCTTCTTATGGAGCGGCTTCATGTCATCTTCTTTACAGGTCGCCATTCTAATTAATTTGACACAGAGGTACTCTTATGGCCCAAATTATTGATAACATTTCCCGTACTTTTTCAGAATATTTAATTCTGCCGGGCTTATCGCGTAAAGACAATATACCATCTCAGGTCGATCTTAAAGCCCCGATTAAAAAGTTCAAAAAGGGAACATTATCAGAGCTTTATCTCAATATTCCAATCACATCCGCCTGTATGCAGGCAGTATCAGGTCCTGAGCTGGCTATCGCCCTAGCTCGGATGGGCGGGATGAGTTTTATCTACTGTTCCCAGCCTATTAAAACCCAGGCAGACATGATTAAGAAGGTGAAATCCCACAAAGCCGGGTTCGTGCTTTCCGACTCCAACCTTAAACCCACTGACACACTGGAGGATTTTGTCCGCCTGAAAGGCATTACGGCTCATTCAACCATGGCTGTCACTCAAGATGGCAAACCTCATGGCAAATTCCTGGGCATTATTACAGAAAAAGACTTTTGGGAGGATGAAGATGATTTAAAATCCCCAATCAAAAACCATATGACCCCCATAGAGAGGGTCATACTTAGCCAGGAAGGTGTAACTTTAAAGGAAGCAAATGCACTTCTTTATAAACATAAAAAGCCCTGCCTTCCCATTCTGGAGAAAGACGGCAGCCTGAATTCACTGGTTTTTACAAAAGATTATGTTGACCATCGTAACAACCCCAATGAGCTTTTAGATGACGACAAACGTCTCGTAGTCGCCGGAGGCATTAACACCCACGACTACAAAGAAAGAGTGCCTGCCCTGGTAGAAGCCGGTGTAGACGTATTGTGTTTCGATTCTTCCGACGGGTATTCAGAGTTTCAAAAAGAGGCTGCCTTATGGGTGCGCAAAGAGTTCGGTAATAAAATCATCCTGGGTGGCGGCAACGTCGTCAGCCGGCATGCTTTCAGGTATCTGGCTGAAGAAGCTCAGCTCGATTTTATTAAGGTGGGGATTGGCGGAGGATCCATTTGTATTACCCGTGAGCAAAAGGGCATTGGGCGCGGTCAGGCCTCTGCACTCATGGATGTTGTTGCCGAAAGAGATCTGTATTTTAAAGAAACTGGTGATTATGTGCCCATTTGCTCTGATGGCGGCCTGGCCAATGATACCCAGGTTATAGTAGCATTGGCCATGGGGGCAGATTTCGTAATGCAGGGGCGTTATTTTGCAATGACATTCGAAAGTCCAACGCCAAAAATTTCCATTAAAGATAAGCTCTATAAACCTTATTGGGGTGAAGGCACTAACCGGGCAAAAAACTGGGCTCGGTATAACGATGAGGCAGGCAAAAAACAGCTTGAATTTGAGGAGGGTGTGGATGCCTTTGTACCTATTGCCGGCTCTGTAAATGAAGTGTTGCCTATTACTCTAAACAAGATAAAATCCACTATGTGTAACATAGGCGCCCATAATCTTAAGGTGTTTAAGGATAGCGCTGTACTTACTTTGGTTTCAGAGCAATCTTTTATTGAGGGCGGCACATCAAATGTAGTACGTTTCGATCAAGCAATGACTATGCCGGGGCAATATTAAATCTAAAAATTTATCATGTTAATCAACCTGATATCCCAAATTGCGGGGAATTACGGGTTAAGTGAGGCTGGCGCACGGCTGTTTGCTTTTGGGTGCTTGACCTTATGCCTGGTTCTTGTTTGTTTTATTGCCAATATTATCACTCGCAGATTGCTGCTCAGGGCCATTGGGTTTATAATTAAAAAGAGCCGTAACAACTTTGACGATGCCCTGCTGGACAACGGGTTTTTCCGAAGGCTCGCTCATATAATACCGGCCCTTATCATATACTTTTCTTCTCCTATTTTTAACAGCTTTGCTCCTTGGCTGCAAAAGTTATCAATCGCCTATATTTCTCTTGCCGGCATATTTATAATAGACAGTTTTCTCAACGCCTGCCTGGTTACATACAGCCGTCTGGAATTATCTCAGAAAAGACCTATCAGGATATACATCCAGGTAGCTAAGATCATCATATTTTCTCTTATCATTATTTTTATTCTCGCCACCTTAATGGAGCGTTCACCCTGGAAGTTCCTGGGAGGCATCGGTGCTTTAAGCGCAGTAATTCTTCTCGTATTCAAGGATTCCCTTCTTGGGTTTGTGGCCGGGTTCCAACTGACATCAGCTAATATGGTCCGCATTGGCGACTGGATAGAAATGAGTAAATACGGGGCTGACGGAGATGTTGTAGATATTACC
The DNA here is from genome assembly GCA_964603925.1 of uncultured Bifidobacteriales bacterium. Lineage (GTDB taxonomy): Bacteria > Fibrobacterota > Fibrobacteria > UBA11236 > JADFYW01 > CAZRWX01. The sequence continues at coordinate 15,363 of CAZRWX010000037.1, forward strand.
CTTAATTCGGTCAAAGTACGTAACTGGGATAAGACCTATACAACCATCCCCACATATGCCCTCATCTCGGATTCTTTTAAAAACTGGCGCGGCATGCAGGACTCGGGAGGGCGCCGTATTAAACGCGCCATATATATTGACATGACCAGTATCCGGTTTTGCACCGATCGCATGATTAAGCGTTTTGAGTCTATGGAGTTATTAAAAAACTATATACAAAACAAAAAAAGCGAACTGAAAGTATACAATCAAAAAAATAATATTCAAAGCAGGGAGATAGTTAATGGTAGAAGAATGACCAATATTGGCACCTTTAGAGCCTACATAATTGCTTATTTAAGGCATCACCCAATGGTTCGTCAAGACATGACATTTCTGGTGCGCCAGCTGGCGCCAGCAGACAATGGTTTACCATTAGAGATTTATGTATTCTGTGCCGATCAGGTTTGGGCTAATTACGAGGCCATTCAAGCCGATATTTTTGACCATATCCTGGCTGTGATACCAGAGTTTGACCTGCGCGTTTTTCAGGCCCCCACTGGCTACGACTTCCAGTTAATTACTCGTTAAAAACTATATGACCACCATCCCCGACAAACTTCACATTTCCGCCCGGGAACTTTACACACTATCATTTAAGCTTGCACGGCAGATAGTGGATTCGGGATATCGTCCAGATTTCCTGGTAGCGCTCTGGAGGGGGGGCACACCTGTGGGTATTGTAATACAGGAGTTTCTCCAATATCTCGACATTGCTACCGATCACATAGCTATACGTACTTCAAGCTACGAAGGTATTAATAAACGCAGCAGTGGCATACGCATCCACGGCCTGGACTATATCGTAGACAGGATTTCCGCACAAAACAAACTGCTGCTTATTGACGATGTTTATGATACCGGCCTTACCATGAAAGAGATAATAAATACACTTTTCAAACGCTGCCGCGCTAACACTCCAGAGCAAATTAAAATAGCGACCCTTTTTTATAAACCCGGTAATAATCAAACCTCCCGTTCTCCGGATTTTTTCCTTTCCAGTACCGACAAATGGATTATATTCCCCCATGAACTGGCAGGTCTGAGCAAAGAGGAGATATTAAAAGACAAAGAGCCGGAGATTGCTGACTGCTTCAAATAGCAGTGTATTTATGAATATGAAAGCAATGCTGTTATTTCTGGGTTATATATCCTTAATTCAGATCGATGCAGCATCCATAAATAGCCCAACCCTCCTGGACAGTATAAAAGCCCTGTATATACCAAAGTCCCTCAACCTCTGTCTTATAGAGCAATTCGGTACAACGGGTCAAAGGCCTGAAAAGGCAGTATATACTATGGCTATTAAAAAGGGGGGGCAGGCGGCTCGTATAGACTACCTCAAGTCTCCTTACTTTCCTCAGAAATCCGTTATAATTCAGCATTCGGGCTATGATATATGGAGCAGGCCCTCACCAGAATCAAGCATTAGAAAAATTGCTCACCATAAAAAGAAAGAAGCCATAAATGGCAACGGAGCTTCTTATTGGGACATTTTACCGCTTATCCTGGTATATGGCGGCTACACCATCAATAATATCACACCATTAAATAATAAAGGTGTTAGATTTTTGAATGTAAATCCTGGAGAAACATGTCCTTATGATTCTATTGTTTTCCAGGTTCATAAAGACTGCCTTTTTATGGCTGCCAAATTTTATTATAAGGCCGGTGTTTTAGCTAAACGCATCTTTATCAACAACCAACCAATAAATAAAAACAATTTACACCACATAACGGGTTACACAATTAATTATCCCGAAAAAAACCATACTATAAACATTAAGATTACAGAAGCACCATCATCTAATCCCATCAATGACAGTCTGTTACAATGGGAAAGCCTTCTGCAGCCATAAAATTAACGTGCGTTAATACGGGAATATGTAACACCAGCTTTTGCCTTAATAACCATAAGTGTGGGGTGGATTTCATCTTCCAGGCTTACAGGCATGGGAGTACCCAGAGCAATATGTTCAGCAAAGGGGTCAAGATAATTTTCTTCAGTTTTTGACAGACACAATGCCCCCCGGTCCTGCCCTCCCACAACCAGCCTGGTGCGGGCCCCAGCGTCAACAGCTTCAACAAAACCTTTAGTACCAAAAACCCGTAGATGCTCATTACCCCAACTGCCAAACCCGGGCTGGTTCAGGTAGTTTGCAATAACACTGGCTACCCCGCCATTTTCCAGTGTCATCATCATGGATGCCGCCATAACCAGGCCCCCCCCTGAAACAGGATTGCCAAAACAAGTCTGTACTGCTTGTATATCAAACACTTTAATACCCGTAACATGTTCAATATACCTGACTGCGTGAATACCATTCTGCTCGATCTGCCCGCCATCAGTATCCTCTTCGGGATCCTGGGGACGATTAGGGTAATAGGGATAAGATTTTTGCGCAAAGACCTGTACAACATCTCCTATTATACCCTCTTTTACGACCTTGGCCATATCACACCAGGGGGAGCCCAGCGCTGTGCCCCCCATCTCCCGAAAGCGTCCTTTTGCGGAAGCAGCGGCCCGTAATAGCCGGTCAAGATCCTCCTCAGTAGTAGCACAAGGTTTTTCGGCCAGCACATGTTTGCCTGCTTCTAAACAACGGATAGCTTCATTTGCCTGATTACGACGCACTGGAGAACAAAGGGATATAAGTTGAATACTGTCATCATTAATAAGATCATCCAAACTACCATAACGGCTTATATCAGAGCTTTTAAGCTCCGCTGGCATTTTTGATTCATCAAATTCGGCTACAGCCTTCAGTTCCAGCAAGTCATGGCCTACCAGGCGGTTCTGAATCTGATGACCATTTGTACCATATAAACCTACTCTAATTTTGTCTGCCTTCATTGTATCTTCTTTTTAGAAATAAATTAAATTACCTCAAACCAGCGTACCTGGAAGGGACTGAACGCTAAATTCTCACCCTTCGAAAAACCCTCCCCATGTAACAGGTCTTTAAAACCCCGGCCTTTTAAGCCTGGAAAATTTTCTACCTCACATGCCTTAGAAGTAACATTATGCAAAGCCCATATAGTCTGGTTTGATTGCTTATCTGTACGCTTAAGAGCAAAAAAATCCCGACCCAATTCCAATACTTCCTGATCGGCATTTGGATGAAAGGCGGGGATAGACTTACGTACTTTTATCATTTTTGAATATTCGGATAAAACTCTATGCCGGATGTTATCAGCATTAGGGGCTTGCGCCGATAACTTATCATAATCAAGTTTTTGTCTGTTAATGGAGCGGGGCATACCTGTGATATCTACCCCCTCATACCAGTTACGACTGCCCAGGAGGCTGTGAATATAAACAGCGGGTATACCCATAAAGCTTAAGGGAATAGCCTGGCTTAATAGGAATTTTGCCACTTGTACATCCTCAGAATCACCACCCCCGGGGTCATTAACAGCATCAAAATATGTAATATTCAGTTCGTATGGTGTAGTAGTACCATCACTGTTACCCTTTACGCTTACCTTACCGCCGTGCTTTTTAGTAATATCTAATAACGCCTGACGCTCATCCTCTGTGAGTATACCCTCAGTAGGGCGAAAGCCTACACCGTCATGGCTGGCGGTAAAATTAAGATAAGTGGTGGATTCCCCATAAGATTTAATGGATTGAGCCCACACCGTCAATTTAGAGGCGTTGCCAGTATGTACTGTATGCAGAATAAGCGGTGGAAGTGAAAAGTTATAAATGACCTGTGCTTCATCACCACCTTCACCAAAATAGGAGACATTTTCATCATGGGGTACATTTGTTTCTGTAAGAAGCAGCAAATTGGGGTATACCTCGTCCATTACGTCACGTATTAATTTTACCACTTCATGCGTCTGGGGAAGATGTATACAGGAAGTAGCGGGCTCTTTCCAAAGATAGGCAATAGCATCAAGCCGCAGCATCTGGGCGCCTTTACTGGCGTAAAACAGAAGTACATTGATAACTTCCAGCAGGACATCAGGATTTTTAAAATTAAGATCCAGTTGATCACGGCTGAAAGTGGCCCAGAACCACCGGGGACCTTGATGAGTAGGATATTCCTGCAGAAGCGGTTCTCTGCGGGGGCGCACCACTTTAGATAAGTCTTCCTGGGGATCCGCAGTAATAAGAAAATCCAAATATTCAGGGTTACCCCTGCACTGCTCGCGCATATACTTTGAGGAAGCAGACACATGATTTATGACAGCGTCAAAAACCATGCGAAAAGATTTGCCTAACTGCTCTACATCCTCCCAGGTTCCCAGGGTATCGTCCACACGGCTATAATCAACAACAGAAAAACCATCATCAGATGTATAGGGATAAAAAGGCAGGATGTGAAGAAATGAGAAAAGTCCCGGAGCATACTGTTCTAAAAAATGCCCCAAAGTTTTTAAAGGACGCTGCCCCGCCTGCCGCACACTGTCCCCGTAAGTAATAAGAAAAATATCATTTTGGTCCCAAAAACACGTTTTTTGACTTTTATTCTCTTGCTGATATTGGGACACCAAAGTTGTAAGTTTTTCTTTAATGGAGGGTGCTTTCTGTTCCCCATATAACAACCCTAACCGGTTTAAGATCTTATCTGACCCATGTCCCATTTGTACCTCCAGTATAATTAACAGTACCTCTTAGCTGAAAATTAACAAACGCTGTCTTACGGAACTACTTTACCGGCACTTTAATGAATCGATAGCAAAATGGTTGCTAAAATCAGCTGGGAAATAATGTTGAAAAAGGGAGATTAATGTCCTGACAGATATTAATTTCATCTGATGAACACACCATATAAAATATTATTTGTCTGTACGGGTAACCTTTACCGTTCACCTCTGGCAGAGGGTATTTTAGACAAAAAATGTATGGAATTAGGTATTAGCTATATTCAAACCGATTCCGCCGGCACCAGCACCCATATCAGAGAAGGCACCCGGGATCCCCGGCTTTCAAAAATTGCTCAAAAGCATAATATCAAGCTTAAATCTAAATCCCGCAGGTTCTTAATTAACGATTTTGAACGATTCGACCTTATTTT
>CAZRWX010000038.1:0-20408 GCA_964603925.1 uncultured Bifidobacteriales bacterium
ATGGAGCGTGTTTCACTTTGTGAAAATGCTCATCGGGCATTAATATTCAAATACCAGGAGCTCAATACATGAAGCTTACAAAATGGATAAATTATGAACTTGGTGATGTCGTTCAATCTCTGGAGAAGGCAATTTCCCGGGATGACCTTGCTAAAACACGTCAGGGTATTAATATCGCCCGCAGGGAGGCCATTTACGTCACTCTCGATCGTGTGCTGGCCTCTCTTTTCCCTGGGGTATTAGGCGTAGAGCCAGTCAATGACCGCAGCCTGAATCTATTTTTAGGGGAGCAACTCCGGTGTGTGTCCGAGTGCCTTTCATCCCAGATAGAGCGTATTTTAAATTTTTGCACTGCTGGTAAAAGTCCAGACATATCTGCTATTAGGGAAAAGGCTGAAACAGCCGTTATCGACCTTATTAAGAGTCTGCCGGACATTCGCCGTCTTCTACTAAAAGATATTGAAGCCGCTTATGAGGGCGATCCCGCCGCATTATCTCTTAATGAGGTACTTATGAGCTACCCCTGTATTGAGGCTATAGCCACTTATCGTATCGCCCATCAACTGTACCAGTCGGATGTCCCCATTATCCCTAGAATAATGACAGAACGGGCCCACTCACACACAGGCATAGATATTCATCCCGGCGCTGTCATCGGTCCCTCCTTCTTTATAGATCATGGTACTGGTGTGGTTATAGGCGAGACAACCGTTATAGGCAAAAATGTCAAGTTGTATCAGGGTGTAACTCTGGGGGCTTTAAGTTTCCCCAAAGACAGTGAAGGCAATTTAATTAAGAATGTTAAACGTCACCCCGAAATCAGGGACAATGTAATTATCTATGCTCATGCCACCGTATTGGGTGGGGACACTATCATTGGTCGTAACTCCATTATTGGGGGTAATTGCTGGGTTACCAGTTCGGTCCCTCCCCAAACTCAGGTCAGCGCGGCAAATACCAGTGCCCAGCTTAAAAAGCTAAGTTCCGGAGGTCAATTATTGGGAGGGCATTAACGGGCCTTATAGGGCCGGCTAAAAGCCAGCCCTGTGGTATCTATGATTATGTGGAGACCCTGGCTCGCAGTTTAGAGCCGGTTACCTCCTTGCGCCGGCGGGATTACGCTTCCGCTCTGCAGGACAATGCCCTGGCAAAATGCTCAGGTATTATTATTCATTATGAACGCTGCCTGGTACCGGGGGCAGGTTATTTGAGCCAACTCAATAATTTGTATCCCGGCAAAGTATATGTTGTACCGCATGAGGTATACCACGAAGACCCGTTTGCTTTCCCTTACAGCAAAATTAAAAGCAGTATTCCAGGACTGGTATGGGGTAAACGATGGTTGTACCGTATTCGCCACCGTGCTTACTTCAGGGAGAAAGAAACTCAGGCTCATGGGTACTATTGCCACAGGGTTATCCCCCTGTCCCAGAGCAACGCCGACATACTTAAATGTATGGGGGTAGCAAATCTATTGGAGCCTGTTCCCCATGCCTGTTATACCAGGCCTTCCGGTGATTATGCCGGCTGCACATCTCTGGAAAAAAAGTGGATGCTGGAGGATATTTTTGGGTACTGCCCTAAGGTGACTGCGTGTATCTTTGGTTTCTTAAATCCTGCTAATGATTATACTCTGGTATTCAAAGTTCTCCAAAGCCTGCCAGAGCATGTCAGCCTTATAATACTGGGTGGGGAACGTCAAGGCGGGGGGATGAGGCCTGCTCTTGAGGGTCTGATTGATAAAATGGGGCTTGGTAATCGTGTACGCATTACGGGTTTTGTACCAGAGCAGGATTTTGCAGGAAAGGTCTCAGTGTGTGATTTCTTTATCTGTCCCTTTCGTTTTAAAAGCAACAGCGGCTCGGTTCTCAGGCTTGCTGACTGGCAAAAGCCAATTTTTGCTTCAGATATTCCTCTTACCAGGGAGTTAAAAAACCAGGGAGCACCCCTGCACCTGTTTAAAGATAAGGAGGGACTTACTGATTTGATTAACAGTAATTTGGAAAGGCGCCTGGAGTCCTTAACAAATAAATACACCTGTGATTTTCCTAAGGCAGCCACCATGTATCTGGATAGGATGCAATCGGCTGATTAAGACTCAGGTTAGGGCTAGAAGTTAATAGAAATACGAAGAAGGAATGTGTGGTCATGAAGGAAACGCTTTGGGCTGTTCCTGCCATGATCTTTATAATTGTCTTCAATTTCATATAAATAGCTAAGTTCAAGGTTTCTTGTTAGTCCTATACGGGTGTCTACAATGAACCTTTCCAGTTCCATATTGGTGACAGCGTCCTTTGGATCTACTGTAGCGGCAGGATCTGAGGTGTCAATAATCGGGAATAGAATGTCCGCAAGCAAATCCACAGTAAGCCTGGTACCCAGGCGAATTCTGGCAATGTAAGTGTTTTCAATCCCAAGTTTGGTTTGTGTTTTTTCAGGTTCATATTTGTTTGTATTATTAATATTTACAAGTTGATCCTGAACTATGATTTGCCTGGCTGCGGCACCAATCTGAGTTGAAAAACTAAACATATAAAAAGAGAGAAACTCCAGGTTTACACCTATACCTTCACCGAAGGTAAGAGGATATAACGAAGGACTTGTCTTAAATTTATCAGAAATTAAAACATTTTTTATTATGGTTGTATCGGCGTTTATAATGGTATCTATCCGATATTCTGGCAGCATGCGAAGGGTATCGCCTGTCTCACTCTGGATAACTATAGGTTTTGCCGGGTCAACGGTCAGATAACCAGGCCAGAGTTTGGTTGTAACTATGCCTTTAAGATACGGGCCGATAAAATTATTTAAACGCCTAATCCACGTGCTTCGCATCTCAAGATCGTCTGAAACCACCGCCCAGGAATCTCCTTTTTGCTTTTGGAAATTATTTTTTATTTGAAAAACATTTGTGCCATGGTATTTGGACCTGTCATATATGGCCCTTGCCCTAAAATCCAACAGGGCATTTGTACCTGATTCCTGTTCCTTACCGTCGGTAATCTTGGTGTTAAAGCTGACATTACCACCTATGCGCAGCCCATACTTCCAGAAGCTGTCTTTGCTTTTACTCTCCTGCTGGTTTTTTAAACCGCCAGAAATTATATCCAGAGTTTCTGAATCATAAATTAGCTCTACCTGGCTAAGCATACCCGGGTTTAGTTGAACAGTGATATAGTTATTCAGCAGAGTGAAATCCTGACCTACACGGGTTATTTTATAAAGGCCCGGCGGTAAAATCCAGGTTTTGGTGTCCTTAAGCCGCTCCTCTTCCAGCCCATAACCTTTGCCGTATGGCTGGGAGTTGTCCATGCGGAAAATTTCATATTCCGCGTTTATATAATTTTCGTTGTTGTCCAGAGTCTCCACAATGAGACCAGCCCACTTAGGGGGGACAACGGTAGTATGGCCCTCCTCAATGGTGACAAAGTATTTCATTTTATTTTCCATAGTGCCTGAACCAATACGGATTTCATACCGGCCTTTCTCCAGCAACATACGTTCGCTGTGCATGCCCCGTTCAATGATGTGGTCAGGTTTGTCGAAAACGCTGATTTCTGGCTCCAGGCGGGACTCTGTATATGTGGGGAGAAATAGAGCGCCGTAGCCCAAACCGATTAAGGTTTTATCACGAGCGAGCTGATTTTCGATAGGTGGTGCCTGCCAGCTTCCGCCCTCTTTTGCCTTGGCTTTGAATTGTACAGCCTGTGTGAGCTGCTCAGACTTTTTAAGGGCAGTTTCAGATTCGTCTACCTCTGTGCCTGGTAGCTCCGGAGCCCGGGCCGCCAGCAGGGGCATTGACATAAACACTGTCAGCCAGGCGGTCAGGAAAAATATTTTATGTATATGCTTCATTAATTTTGATCTGCTGAATTGTCAGTGCTTGAGTCCTCAGGGCCTGAATCGTCATCGTCCGGGATAGTTCCCTCAACTTCTTCTTTTGTTTGCCCGTAAGATGATGCTTGGGGGACCGCAGTTTCAGGTGATGATGCCGTGCCCGAAAGCTTCTGAAATATTTCTTCAATAACTTTATCCACCGCGTGTTCCAGAAGGTAGGAAAGCTCCCTGACGACAAATACCGGCTCATGTTGATTTACCATTTTGCGTAAATCATAAGACTGCTGCCACACCAGTTTACGGGTGCGCTCGTTCTCCAGTTGAAAGGTTAGCGCCAGATGGGCGTACCACTTTTCTTTGTTATCGTACTCTTCAATTGCCAGAATTTCACCGGTCAGGGTGTAGTCCGGCCGGAAGTCAACCAGACTGCGCGATACATCTTTGAAAACTCTTGATTTGTTAATGTGTTTGAATATCATGTCAGAAATAAGACGCTCTGGCTTAACCGCCCACTGATGGTAATTATAAAACCGCAGTTCATGGGCCGATTGCCGGTAGACTATCTCGGTGCGCTTGTAAGCTTCTGCGATTCGGAGATCTTTCACACGGATTTTAAATGGCAGGGGGTCTTTACCAGTGAGGACGGAAGAAGTGGAGGGGACGTAGTCCAGCAGGTAAAACTTTTTAGTGGGAGTGGTTGCACACCCGACTAATAACAGGCTGGAAAGTAAAAGTATGGAGAATGAGCTTTTCATCTTGCGCGTTCCTCCTTTTCCCCGGTCCGCAGTAGAAGGGAGGGGTTGTCCTTGATTAGACGGCTGAATTCGGCCATATTTTCTGTAGTTTCTTTGATATTACGCATGGTGGCGCCCAGGTCCTCTTGAATCAACGTAAGGGTGTTGTCCATTTTATATGCCGCTGATGTTAAAGTACTGGCAGTCTTTTCAAATGATTTTAAGGTTTTACCTGCATCGATCTCTTTAATTTTTTTGCGGAACTCAACGCCGCCGGCTTGAAATTCATCTATGGTTTTACCCAGTTTATACCCCGGGCGGCTCTGCTGGATATCACGGATGAGGGAGTCTGTGCGGTTGGCGGTGATCTGAAACTGACGGATAGCGGCCAGACCGTGTTGAGAAATTTTTGTAGCAGTGGCCGCATTCTCCCTGACCAGAGTGTCCATGCCCCGGGAAAGGCTGTAGATACTTTTAAGAAGGTTGGATACCAGAGCCTGGTGCTCATCGTCGGTAACAGCGAGGAAATTATTAAGCAATGTCTCGAATTTAAGAGCGATTTCTTCAGCTTGACCAGTGAGCATTTTAAATTGGGAAATCCCGGCAGTGATTTCGCCCCCTACGGGAATATTTGCGGCTGAGTATGTACCACCGCTCAATTGTACAGTTTTGATGCCTGTAATAGATAAGCCGCCGGATAAATTGGCGACCATATCCTGTTTGATGGGTGTGCCGTGCTTTACTACCAGGTAGACGATGACTTTGCGGACATCCATTGAGTCTACGCTGATGTCTTTAACCCGGCCTACACTTACCCCGTTAAGCTTAACATTTGCGCCCGCCATGAGGCCGTCTACAGATTCAGAGAATTTGATACAATATGCATCCTCTTTAGTGACAAGCCTTTTACCTACGAGGTAAAATACCGACACCGCGATAACGGTCAGTGCCAGGGCTACAAATATACCCAACCGGACTTTTTCTGCTCTGTTGACTTGCATTTAATTTTCCAAGTTAAAGGATACAGCCTGGCCTTGCGATTTATTGTCCTTATGTACTCGCGCAAAGAAGTTTTTGACTTCTTCCGGCCCTGATTCTAATGCCTCTTTTAAGGTACCATCAAAAATAGCATTACCTGCGGATAAAAAGATGAGCTTATCACAGATTGCGCGGATAGAATCTAGTTCATGGGTTACAATGACCACAGACAGGCCAAGTTTGTCTCTTAATTCCAGCAACAGCTCATCCAGGCTTTTAGAGGTGATTGGGTCCAGACCCGCAGAGGGTTCATCACAAAATAAAAGCAAAGGGTCTGTAATGATGGCTCTGGCTAATGCTGCTCGTTTTTTCATACCCCCGGAAAGCTCTGAGGGAAATTTGTTATAGGCTTGCTCCATATATACCTGGGATAATTTGATACGCACCAGGCTTTCTACTGTGGATGCTGGAAGGTCAGGGTTATGAATGGTTAAAGGTAAAGCCACATTCTGGGCAACAGTCATGGAGCTTATAAGTGCCGAATTTTGGAATAGAACTCCCATTTTTCTTCTTAAGGCTGCAGGAAACCCGGCGTTGATAAAGTCAATATCCTGGCCTAAAATATTTACAGTGCCTGATATGGGGATTTCAAGCCCTATTATATTGTTCATGAGTGTGGATTTGCCGCAACCGGAGCCACCCAGTATTACGCGAATTTCACCTTTTGAAACCTCCATGGAAACGTCATGGAGTATAATGTCGCCATTATAGCCTGCTTTTAAGTTCTTAATGGAAATAAGGCTCATTAGAAGTAAAAAATGAAGGAAAATATGGCATCTGCCATAATTATACTGAATATACAGGTAACTACGCAGTCGGTTGTGGCCTTGCCAACAGCATCGGCCCCCCCCCTTACATGGAACCCTTTGTAAACTGATACCAGAGCAATAATCCAGGCAAAACATAGAGCTTTTACCATGGATTGCCAGAGCATGGTAATTGAAACTGCCTCAACAAGCTGTTTGAAGAATAGCTCTGTCGGAATATCCAGATAAAAAAAGCTGATCAAATAACCAGCTGCCACACCGATAGCATCCGAACAGGCTGTAAGCAGCGGAACAGTTATACTCATGGCCCAGAAACGAGGTAGAAGTATGAAGTGAAGGGGGTTGATGGCCATGGTATTAAGGGCCCGGAGTTCATCCTGTACGACCATGGTGGAAATTTCTGCAGTAATAGAGCTGCCTGAACGCCCTGCCAGGATGACGGCTGTCATCATGGGGCCTATTTCTGTAACCATGGATATGCCGATACCGCTGGCCAGGTAAATAGAAGCCCCGAACTGCTCCAACTGAATGGCAGATTGGATTGCCAGTGTTAACCCTATTAAAAATGATAAGAGCAGGACAATGGGTAAAGCGGAACTGCCAAGCTGTATCATCTGGGCAATTGAAGACCCTTTTAGAATAGTTTTAGTTGAAAAAAAACCTACTGTGGACCAGTGAATGGCCTCAACAAATAAATGGATTAGACCTGGAATAATTTTGAATAGCTCATAGGTAGAATGGCCCAATTGATAAAATAGAGAGCTGTCTTTAACAGACCCATGATCTGCTGAATTGCCGGTAACCGGGGCCTTTGCCAGCTCTGGCTTAAGGTGGGGTGGAAAATTTGACAGGATAAGCTTATGGTTTAAATTTTGAGCTGTTTTGTTTAAATCAGTTAGTACCGCAATACCAAGAGAATTAAGCTCTTTTAAATCCTGGCAATTAAGCTTAACATCAGATTTTATGAGTTGTTTTTTAAGGCGTTTTTGGGTTCGGCTTATCCAGGCAGGGGAAATTTCTGCTGGAACAATTATATCTTTATTGAAGTTCATTTTCTGGGGATGTTGACTAAATTACCTGTCCAGGTCTGGAATGCTCAAGATAATAAGTTTTAAAAATATTAGAAACCTTAATTATTTTATGTTTTTTGCCATTATTAAAAGAAGATCGGCTATGTGGATTAATTTATCTTTCATAATTATTGAATGATATGTGGAATATGACCAAAATCAGCTTAAAAGTAATTGTTGTCAGCCTTCTGATATTTACCGGCTGGGCTAACAGTAAAATCATTATCCTTAATTACAACCAGTTTGAAAAGAGAGCTTTGCAGGTGCATCCTGTGCTTAAAGAAAAATCCCTACTCATTTCCAAATCCAGAATTAAAGTCACAGAGGTTGAAATGGGCGCTCTTCTCCCCAGACTGAATGTCAGTATGGGTATGGGTCCCGCTCCCGGTCTGGAGAACATTACTGATACCAGCTTTGTGTATTCGCCCAGCGGTCCAACTAACAATTGGACAACCAGTTCTCACAGGGACTTTAACCTTATGTCCTGGGGTCCGTTTTATGGTATGGAGGTTACTGCCGCTCAGCCTCTCAATGTCTATAGATACCGAGCGGGTCATCGTGCTGCTACGCTGAATGTGCGTGTATCAGAATATGCCTTTTATAAAGAGACTATGAATGTCTCCAGAGAGTGTCAGGAAATTTATTACGGCTATCTATTGGCCAGGAAAATGGCCCAAGTTTCTGAACAAGCCGAGAATGATTTTAAAGAAGCCCAGGAAAAAATAGAAGAAATGTTGGATGAAGAGGAAGAATCCGTCACCCAGAAGGATCTACTTAAACTTAAAGCATCTTTTTATTCTCTCATTAAGGGTAAGAACGCGTCTTTTACAGGCCTAAGAAGGGCTGAACTGGGCGCCCGCTTTTATTTGCAGCTTCCAGATACAGTGGACTTTATTCCCTGGGACAGTGTTCTCACTCAACTCGATATTACCATTCCAGATATTGACACCCTCAAGCTCTGGACACTCATTCACCATCCTGATCTTAAGCAGTTAGCCAATGGTTTAGCTGCTCGAAAGGAGCTTATCGCTGTTGCCAAGGGTGAATTAGGTCCTGATATATTTCTATTCGGGTCTTTTAAATACTCCAAGGCCTGGTCACCAAAACGTAAATCAAGTGGTCCCGATGTCTTTGCCACCGACCCTTTGAATGAGCTGGAGGTAGCCGGAGGGCTGGGTATAAACTTACGCTTGAATTTCTGGTCCAGGTACCAGGCATTCAAGCTGCAGAAGCTGGAGTTTAAGCTTTTAAAAAGGAAGGAAGTTTATGCCATTCGCGGGTTGCTTTTACGTCTGGAGGAGGCCTATATTCGCTATTTAGAAGCCAGGGACAATATTGATGCATCCAGCAATTCCCTGCGGGCTGCAGAAGCCTGGCTTAAGGGTGCCGCTATGGATTATGACATTGACCCCTCCCTGGCCAAGGACATGATTTCTCCTTATAAAGAGACTCTCTATGCTAAAAGGGACTATTTTCAGGCCATTTATGACTATAATCGTTCTGTGGGCAATCTCATTAACGCGATTGGCTGGACGTATTCAGATTATCTTAAAAGGGTACATTACACCAATTAATATGAGCGTTTTAAATTAATATGAGCGTTTTAAATTATTATAAGCGCTTTTATTGGCGATAAGCGTATTTACTATACTATGGTAAATATATCTGGAGTTTATACAGGAGCTTAATATGATAATTCAACGGTTTTCAGCTTTAATTTTTATTCTGTCAGTATTTGCCTTCGGCTCTGCCGATGGCCCTTTAAATCTTATTAAAGAAAAGGACGCCGATCTACAGCGTCTTTTAAGGCAGGATACCAAATCCAAGCAGCGGCGCGACAAGTTAAAGGTCCTTATAAATGGTATTTTCGACTTCGATGAGTTAGGTAAAAAGTCTCTTGGCAGCGCGATATACGGTTCCTTAAAACCTGAAACTCAGGGGAGATTTGTTAAGGCTTTTAAAGAAATGATTGAAAATTCTTCTCTTAAAAAGCTTGAGGTTTATGAGTCTGACTCTACACGGTATGAAGAGCCGGAGTACCACAATAAAAGTAAAGTCAGTATTACAGCACATACCTTTTCTGAGGGCCAGGAATCCATTCTCGTATATAAAATGTTTCTAAAGGACGGCAAGTGGAAGGCATGGGACCTTGTCATTGATGATTTAAGTACTTCCCGTAATTATAAAGAGCAGTTTAAGCGTATACTCAAGACTAAGACTATTGATGACCTTATCAAGATTTTAGAGGAAAAAGCGGAGACTGAGTCAAAACCTGATACTAAAGCCTCAACCGGGAAGTAGCGTGTTTTGAACAGACATCAATTATTTTAATTTGCATATTTTGAACACAGCGTTCTATTTTTTTCCTGGCTATTTATAACTTTATGGCATTATGAGTTTTATTAAAAAAGATAAAGAGGACAGTTCTTCACTTTGGGACTTTGTTTTCCTGGCCGTTCTTCTTGCAGTGGGTTTTGGTTTCTGGTGGTATTACAATTCTACCAAATCCGGTACTATTGAGGGTTTTCAAAGGGCCGACAGTCTTTACCAGGCAGGGCAATATCAGTCCGCTTTGGATTTATATAAAAAGCTTGATAACTCCGATTATCTAGAACAGGTTCACGACAGTATTTTAGGCGAGCGCTTATCTGTTTTGGAGTCTCTACTCATTTTTTTAAAAGCCGACAGCCTGTTTAATATGGGTGTATATCAGGAGGCACAGGAGCTGTATCAAGAGCTGGAGCCTTCCGATCTTTCTATAGAGAAAAAGCAAATTCTGGCTCACAGGCTGGACACCCTCACCCAGTTAGTTAAGTGAACATCTCAAAATTAGTCATCCCGGTTTGACCGGCCTCCGAAGCCGAAGGTGAGCACTAAGACACTGGAAAGTGGTGAGAATCCACCACCTATGAAATTTCTTTTAAAAGTTAGATTCCGGTCAAGCCGGAATGACTTTTGAAAGAAATTTCTAAATAATTAAGGGTTATCTTCGATAAAAATCTTCAGGAGCTCTTGCTGCGGCAAATGATACTGCGAGTATCATCATCCTGGTATTCTATGGTAATAAAATGGTCAAAATCCACAGCTTGATCGTATAGACGCTCAGGCCATTCTATAAGGCATATACCCTGACCATACAGGTAATAGTCAAGGCCGATTTCTTCCCAGTCAGCGTTATCACCCAGCCTGTAAAGATCTATATGATATATGTTAACGGGCCCTTCATATTCATTTACCAGGGAAAATGATGGTGATGTGACTGCTGCTTTAATTTTAAGGCCCTGGCAAATACCTCTGACTAAAACGGTTTTGCCAGCACCCAGATCACCTTTAAGGCCTACAGTCTGCCCAATTTTAAGCCTGGTAGACAACCGCCGGGCCCAGGCAATGGTTTGAACTACACTGGAGGAAATGAACGGTTCAGGCCGCATTGGGTGTGAGCGTAATCAGGGGCACAAGCAACTCATCCATGGAAAGGCCGCCACACACCATCTGGTCTTTGAATTTGGTATCAAAGTACTGGTATTTATTGGGGTAGGTGAAGTAACGATCTTCTTTGGCAATGGCATAAGCTGTAACCCCTTCCAAATCTGGCAGACCATAACTGGCAGGGTTTTCAATAAAATATGTGTGTCTTTCATCACAGGAGATGTTTTTACCGATTTTGACACGGGGATGCGGAGAGCGCTCCTCCTGGCAGAAAACCTCTATGGGATGTTTGACAAGTATAGAGCCATGATCGCTGGTAAGTACTATATGTGTGTTCAGCCTGGAAAGGGCCAGCATATATTTGAGTATGCTGGATGATTGAAACCAGATGCGTGTGAGCTCCCGGAAGCCGTTTTCGTCCGGGGCAAGCTCCTGTAAAAGCATGCTCTCCTTACGGAGATTCATGAGCAGCTCAGAGAACTCCACTACAACAGCCGTAAAACGTTTATTTGAATTTTGCTCAGTGATGTCCAGCAGCTCTTTAGCATCCTCCATGGTTTTGATATAGGATATTTCCAGATCTTCAAAATCCTGAACTCCATTGGCAGAAAAATTAATTTTAAGAAGCTCCTTTTCATACTGATGATAGTTACCCTCGCTGGATATCATTTTCCAGAGACCAGGTTGGTTTTGTGAAATATCCCTGGACAGGCGCCCTGATAACAGCGCTGAGCGGCAGAACAGGCGATCGGTAGGAAGGAGGGCACAGGCCATTGACTCTTCTGTTTTAAAAGCCTGCGATAAGAATTGTTTGATGGTAAGCCACTGATCCAAGCGGAAACCAGCCATTACTACAAAGCATACTTTTTTTCCTTGTTTTAAAAGGGGGAATACCTTCCGGGAAAAAGTATGTGTGGCCAGAATTGTATTTTGAGATCGGCCGTTCATCCAGCCGAGGTAATTGTCGCCCATGTAGTGGATAAATTTTTTTGATACTTCGGCTTTATGATTGTTGTGGGTTTCTTCCAGCCCCTGATCTTTTATAGTCTTAAGGTTAACGTCCCAGCCAACAAGGGATTTGTACAGGCGGCACCAGTCCTGGGGGGTTTGGCTGGTCATGAGCCTGGCCTTATATTCGGCATATTCGCGGACATATTCAGAGGTTATATGGGTTTTTTTAATAGTTGAAGAGTGCAGGATGCTTTTGCATACCGAGAGAATTTGAGAAGGATTAACGGGCTTTATTAAATAGCCGTCTATATTGCGGCCCAGGGCCTCCTCCATGAGTTGTTCTTCTTCGCTCTTGGTAACCATAACCACAGGTATGCTGGCATTATGAGCTTTAATCTCCTCCAGTGTGGTAAGACCGTCTTTGCCAGGCATTTGCTCATCTAAATATACCAGATCAAATTGCTTGCCCTTAATAAGTGCCAGGGCATCGTCACCATTAGTAGATGTGGTTACGTCGTAGTTATGATCTTCCAAAAACATAATGTGGGCCTTTAGAAACTCTATTTCATCATCAACCCATAGAATTTGCTTTTTACCTGATGACATGTATGCGCTTCTTAACCCTTTCTGAAACTTGGGGCAGTATAATTTTAAACTGGGTTCCACGGAAGTGGCTACTCCAGTCTATAAATATAGTTCCTCCGTGATAGATTGTAATTATACGACGGGCCAGGGAAAGCCCCAGTCCCCAGCCGCGTTTTTTAGTGCTGTAACCTGTTTGAAATACCTTATTCCAATTTTCTCTCTCTATACCGATGCCAGTGTCTGACACAGTAATATGAATAGAATTTTCTATCTGTGAAAAATAAGTCTCCAGCTGAATATGTCCGTGTTTTTTGGATTGCATGGAATCCAGGGCGTTTTTTATAAGATTTTCCAGAACCCAACCTATTAACTCCCTGTTTATCCATGCTTTTGGAAGTTCATCAAGCTTGGCGCGTATGGTGACTTTTTTACCGAATTGGGGTAAGCGCTTTTCAAAATATTTAATTGTTATTTCCACCAGATCATTAAGTGATTCCTCTTTTAGCTCCGGGAGTGAACCTATATGGGAAAACCGTATGGAGACTTTATTAAGGCGGCTGATATCATTTTCCATAGCTTGAATGATCTCATGGCCACGGTCTTCTGGAGGGGTATCTACAAATTTCATTTTAAGATATTCCAGCCAACCCATCAGGGATGATAATGGCGTCCCCATCTGGTGGGCGGTTTCTTTTGCAAGGGCCACCCATATAAGGCTTTGCTCGTTGGCTCGTAAAGTTTGAAAGCCGAAAAATCCAGCAAAAAAGAAGAGAAAGAGGAATGCTAGCTCCAGAAAAGGCATCCAGGCCAGGTTGCTGATAAGTTTGATTTCCCCATAATGCAGATAACCAAATACATTACCCTCGCCGATTAGTTTGATAGGAGGGTTTAATTTGTCCAGTTTCTCGACTTGATCTTTTAAGAAATCCTGCTCCCACCGCTCTAATTGGAAGAAGGAAAGGTTCTCTAATAACCGGTTTTGTTCCCGGAAAAGGAAGCCGCGATAAATGCTTTTCCAGTAGGTGGGGATATTGTACTTGTCGGTTATTATTATGGGATATTGAGTTTTACGGACAATCTCCTTAAATACCCAGTTAAGCTCAATATTATTTAACCTTTCAGATATGGCTACAGCATATAGCCTGGCCTCCCTGTCTGTAACCTCTCGAAACTGGTTTTTAAGAGTATTGAGGAAAAACCAGTTAAGGGAGAAGAAAAAACCAAAAAAGAGAAAAATAACAGCAAAAATTAAAATTCTGGAATTACCGGAAATAATATTGAGGAAGCGGTTCTTAAAACTGGAACCCAGGCGGTATGAATGATTTTTTTCCATAACCAGATTTGCTGGTCTAGGGCTCAGGTTTTATTTCTGTTTGACCTTTAAAATAAGGCCTTAATACCTCTGGTATTGTGAGGGTGCCTTCCTGGGTTTGATAGGTCTCCAGCAGAGCTACCAGCACCCGCGGAGTGGCAAGACCAGAGCCATTTAGAGTATGGACATATTTAGGTTTGCCGTCTTTTTTAAAGCGGATATTTGCTCTGCGGGCCTGGAAATCCTCAAAATTAGAGACTGAGGAGACCTCCAGCCAGGAATCTGAAACTGGGGAGTATACCTCTAAATCGTAACATTTGGCCGCTGCGAAACTTAAATCACCTGTACAGAGCTCCAGAACCCGGTAATGAAGGCCAAGCTGCTGCAATATGAATTCGGCATAGCCTACCAGTTCTTCTAGAGTATCATAGGAAGTGTCAGGATCCACAAACTTTACCATTTCCACCTTATTAAACTGATGCAGCCTTTGAAACCCTCGCGTGTCTTTGCCCCAGGACCCGGCCTCCCGACGGAAGCAGGCGCTGTAAGCGGCGTAAGAAATTGGTAACTGGTTATGGGTAAGGGTTTCGTTAGAATGAAGGTTGGTAACCGGAACCTCTGCGGTGGGGATAAGGAACAGGTCATCCTCCTTACAGTGGTACATGTCCTCCTCCATTTTAGGAAGCTGGCCGGTGCCAGTCATGGCTGCCCGGTTTACCAGTAAAGGGGGCATAATCTCCTTAAACCCGTGTTTTTCGATGTGAGTGTCCAGAAAAAATTGAATAAGCGCCCGCTCCAGCCTGGCGCCCATTCCCACATAGACAGGGAACCCCCGCCCGGTTATTTTAGCGCCTCTTTTAAAATCGAACAGCCCCAGATACTCGCCAACTTCCAGATGATCTTTAAGCGGAAAATCAGATTTGGGCTTATGACCCCAGGTACGTACTACTACATTGTTCAGCTCATTTTTGCCTACAGGTACGCTTTTATGGGGTAAATTAGGCAAAGACAGAGAAAGAACATTGAACTCGTCTTCAATTTTATTGAGCTGGCTCTGGGCTAGTTTTATGTCCTCCCCCAGGGTGCGTGTATTTATAATCTCCTGAGAGACATCTTTAC
Source organism: uncultured Bifidobacteriales bacterium (assembly GCA_964603925.1). GTDB lineage: Bacteria > Fibrobacterota > Fibrobacteria > UBA11236 > JADFYW01 > CAZRWX01. The sequence goes on from CAZRWX010000038.1 coordinate 14,843, forward strand.
CCTCCTTTTTCAGCTTGGAAATATTTGCTGATGAGGTATTGCGCTGGGCCTTGAGGGCGTCGGCTTTAAGTATGGAATCCCGCCTTTGAGCCTCAAGCTCCGTAAGCCGGGTTAAGTCAACCTGTACGTTTTTCTTTTCCAGGCCACTTTTTATAAATTCGATATCTTCACGGATTAATCTGGGATCCAGCATATATTCTTTCCATTTTTAAACGTAAATGCCTATTTACATGTTTTTTTCACTCAGCCATAAAGCTAAAAAAGTCTCAGTCATTACTAAAATGAATAAGACTTTTTTATTCTCATATACCCTCATGCCCGTCCGTCTTATGCTAATTGACTCTGGTAATCGAGGTAATTTAGCGGAATTCTCTGGAGAATTGTAAATTGTGTAACTGTATGACCCAATCCATAAAATACTCAGCTGAACGTCTTCTCAGTCTCATATTATTTCTCAGTCTCATTTTATTAATTACCCGGGGTTGGGCGGCAGCTCCCGTTTATGTTGTGGGTACTGTATTTGATGATGACACGGGGGAGCCCATACCCTGGGTTAATGTTCATACCCGCAGCGGCAAATCTCTGGGGCAATCCAATTCCCGGGGCCGTTTCGAGCTGGAGGTGGAGTCCAGGCAGGCCATCCTTATTTTTAAACGTCATGGCTTTCTGGATCATGAGGCAGATCTTTCCGATTATCCCGAGCTTATAGACATTGAAATTGGCCTTAAAACTACGGCCAGGGAGCTTAAAACCCTGCAGGTGCAGTCAGATAAAATTAAAAAAGGTGATAATTTTAAAAAACAGACAGTGGATGAGCTGGAACAATACTCTGGTATGCGCATAGACTTAAACGATCATCTTCAAAATATGAATGGTGTTCAGATTCCCACTGAGTCTTCCAGTGATATATCTGTCTATGGCGGTCGTACTCAGGATGCCAGCCATTACCTGGGCCAGCTGCGCATTCCCAACATGCGCCACCTGGATTTCGGTTTTCCGGGTAATCAAAGCGTTATCAACCCGCGTCTTTTACGTTCAGTAAGTGTACAGGACAACCTGGCGGAGGGCCCCTTAAATCAGGGCAACTCCTCTGCAATACAATACGAACTCAAGCAGGGCGACCCGGAGCGTATTACCGGGGACCTGGTGTTTGGTACAATTAACCGTGAGCTCAATTTGTCTTCTTACTGGGACAGGCGCACCTGGCTGTTCAGTATTCGCACTCTGCAACCTACATTTCTGGCTAATCTCGGCAAACACTACTACACTATACCCAAGGTATCCCGTTTGGGCAGGGGGTGCGCAGATGGCATACCCTGCGACTATCTTAAAGACCCTATCAACACATCTACCATAGATTTATTTCTTGGCACTTTTGAAACAGACACTATAGGCGGTTTCAGCCGCGCATTCTTTTTATTATCCGGGGATGATTTTGAAGTGGAGGAGGATATTTCCTCCGATCCTAACTCGACTGTAGCTCAGGTGGTGGAAAAGGGTGAGCAGATAAACGGGTTGCTCTCTTATGAACGCGTTATTCCAGGTGAATCCGGAGAATTACAATATGCCCTGGGGGGCTTCAGCGGTGTTTCCAGCCGTTTGAACAAGGATACAAGTGCTACTGACGATATTAATTTATGGCCATGGTACTCGGCGGCCAGCCAGTCTAAAATGGGTCAGACAGATATCAGGGAATTAAAAGCCCTAACTAACGTACAATGGGATCCGGATTCCCCTCTGTGGGGTGCCAATTACTCTTATGGTCTGGAACTTAATTATTTAAACGAGACCCGGGAGTTCAGCGACAAAACCAGTAATCAAAATTATAATACTGATCAAAGCATGCTGGAGGGCACAGGCCTGTTGCGCTTAAAGTGGGAGCATGATAAATCTCTGTGGACAAGTTCGGCCGGTATCAATTACTTCACCGGCGGGCTGCCGTTACCAGTGCTGCAGGGGCGCTATACCCGGTCTATTTTTGACAGCTTCAGCGGCTATGGTGATATATCTCTGCGTCAGAGTACAAGTTTTGAACCTGTGGATATTAATGAAGTCGCAGCCTATACTACTACCAGCATGGAGGCCAAAACAGGTGTCACCGGCAGTACACCGGGCAATATTAATTTCACCTGTGACTTATATACAAGGTATTACCATAAACCTCTGCTGCCGGAGCCCGATGTCTACTGGAACTACAAAGAGCTGCGTTCTGCCGATTACGCCATGGTGTCTGGTACCAACTTAAGCGCCACCTGGCAGCCATGGCACCACTTTGCCATGAGTGTTAACGGCTCAGTAGTGCAGGGGGACTACTACCTTTCCGATGGAGGCGCTCTGCCCTGGGAGGCAAACCGCACCTTGTCTCTGGTCTCCAATTTACGCATTGTGCCCCGCAGGGACAGCCTGCTCAGCATTATAATTACCTATAATGTCAATAATGACCAGCCCATATACGAGTACGAACTTCCTCAGCATCCTATCGGCGGTGTTAACTCACGTAACGATAAAGAAACCCGCTATATAAAGCAGAGCGTGGAGTATCCCACGGTGTCCCGTCAAAGGCTGGACGCCCGCCTTAACCTGGATTTATCCAGTACCTGGCGGCCTCTGGACAAGGCCCGCCTGTTTTTCCAGGTCTCTAATATATTCGCCGATTACGACGGCAGTTTTTTAGGCTGGCTGGGGGGCAATAATGCCAAGCAGCGGGGGTGGACACGCATAAGCCCGAACTCAAACAACTCCGGAGATCTCACCCCTATTGTTATACAGGGCCTGGGGCTTTTTATCCTCTTTGGCTTTGAAATGAATTTCTCAATTTAAACTTCGGCCTTTTGCAACGGCATAGCGTAGCGTAGCCGTGAGCATTGCCCCATACCGGTTATTTATAAAATGGAATTTATGAATCCAGGCCAAAGAACATGTTGCTCTTTTGCAGCTCTTGGGTTAATTCATTTATAATTGTTTCGATGTCCTCAGTGACCAGGCCCAGGTCGTACCAGGCACTCTGGTTAAAGGACGTTTGTCTCTCCTCGCCGGGCTCCAGGCCGCCTACAGCAGCACAGGCAGTGTCGCTTAGGTGCACAACCTGGGCCGCCAGCCGGTACTCCTGGGGAGCGCGGTCTGGCCAGTGGTGCCAGCGTACGGCCTCTACAATAGGTTTTGGGAACTTCCATTTATCCAGGATATAGGCGCCCACCTCCCCATGAGACATACCGAAGTGTGAGGCTTCTGTTTCAAAGGTGAAAGTCTCTTTATTGTGGGCCTCTTTGATGACCTTTTTATATGGCCTGGGGAAGTAAATGTCCATAATCAGGATACCGATATCATGTAATAAACCAGCTTACGCAACCCATAACAATTAAAAGCCCCCGTTTATGGTGGCCGGCTGGTCATGGCATCAACGATTTTATCCAGCTAAATTCACCCATAAATAATGCTAAAAGTGCCTTTTAAATTTATATTTAAGGCAAAAGAGACATGGATTATTAATAGATTCTTTAATTATGCGGTACCTTGTATTTGTTTTAGCAATATTTTCATTCTCAAGCCTGCACAGCAGGCACATGGTGTGGGCGCCTCTTTTTGACCAGGTATGTCAATGGAGGGCGGATTTAGGCATTCATTACAATAATCATCCGGTTTTTAAGCCGGGTGTGGGGGCGGATTCCGCATCTCTATTAATCGACAGAGCTCTGGCTGCTGCCCATGCTAAGGGCATAAGAGTCTTCGATATTACAGTCTATTCCTTGAAGGGTCTATATGATAGTGTTCATGTTATTGCTGATAATGGTTGTTCCCACAAAAAAGACCTTTTCGGGGAGCTGGATGATATTGCGCGGGCTGGTGAGGCATGGGTAGAGTCAATAAAACGTTTCAACCACAGCCACAGGGGGCACCCTCTAAAGCTCAGGGTGCGTATACCATTTCAAGCCTTTAATATTCACTATTTTGCCAGAGTGGTTCCTCCCTTTAATCAATGTCTGGGTGTTGAGAGCCCCGGCTCTTCACCTCCCATTGTAAGGTCACAGTTCAATTATCTGCCTTTTGATCTTTGTTTTCAAAATGACAGCGCTCATAGCGCCTGTTATGGGGCCAGCGGTTTTGACGGCGGTTATTACAAGGCAAAAAGGGAGGACGGCACCTATACAACCGCTTGCGCCAATTTTGCCAACCCCGCCATGCGCAGGGCGGTGGGTGTATATACACTTGTGGTTTTAGATAAACTAAAACAGATTTTGGGCTCAGGTACAGCAATTGATGAGGTTTCAATATCCCTTGATGAGGGTAGCGAGAGTTCCATATATGTGGACCCTCCCACTGTCATCAGTTATTCCAATATGAGCTATAACCGTTCTCTCAGTTTCAGGCAGAAGGTGCGTTTTTTTCATGCCCGTCAGGGGTTGTTAAAAGAGGTTTATACCATTTTTGCCCAGGCTGTACACAGCCGTAAAAACACTGACAGCAGTAGTATTAAAGCTGGTATTTTTTTTCAGACCTGGCCTATGGACGGCCGGGTAAGGGGCAGTCACGATTTGTATCAGCTTCTCCATGGCACAGGCATAGATGTACTTCATCATACCATGTTCCCCTTTAATACATATGCCGATCAGCTGAAATGCGTGGCTTTTTCCTCTACCATAGCCAGTATGCTGGGGATGGAGTTTGATACTGAGTTTACCTGGGCCCACTGGAAGACAGGGGTACCTGTGCTGGAGTGGAAAAAGGAGTATTTACAAACCCAAACAGCCCGGAATTTTTATTCCCAGGCCCAGGCGGGTTTCAATTACAGCGCCCAAGGTGCCGTATACGCTAACTGGACCTTACAGGAGCTGCTTTGGCCACCGGACCATGAAGCCTGGCGCAGTATTATAGGCCGCCCGGGGCCTGCGGCTAATTATAATGATGAACATCTCCAGCCCCTTTTAAATGTAACGTCCTTTGATACAAGCTCCCGCCATGCCATTTATATAAGTACTTTGGGCCGGGTTCAATGCGAGGAGAATAGCGCGGGAGCCTTAAAGCAGGGCGCTCCCTGTGATTACAGCAGCTACCTGCGCTGGTTTGATGACTTCGGCCTTTACACGCAAAAAAATGAAAAAAAGTGCATCCTTTTTAATGAAAGAGTGGATGTACTTACCGATAACATGCTGCTCTCCCGCCCCCGTATTTTGTCCGGCTATACAAAAATATATTTCCCCTATGAAACCTCCCTGGTATTAGACTCAAGAGTCCACAGGCTTTTAAAGCGTTTGCCGGCCGGTACAAGGCAGGGTGTCAAGTTTCAGCACGAAGCCGGGCGTACATATAAGCAGGGCTTTAAAGGTTATGATGAACTGATGAAGACTGTGGAAGTTGTAAATGAATTTTAAAATTAATGGTTAGGAATAATTTAATACTGTCCATTAATAATCTTTCTCTTATCAGGGGCAGCACCACTGTTTTAAACGCCATAAACTGGCAGGTTAACAAAGGGGAGCACTGGGCGGTCATGGGTCCCAATGGTTCTGGTAAAAGCTCTCTCCTGCAGCTGCTTCAGGGGTTTATCTGGGCAGATAAAGGGCAAATC
>CAZRWX010000039.1:0-1153 GCA_964603925.1 uncultured Bifidobacteriales bacterium
CAAGCCCGGAGGCCTGGTAATATAGCTGGCCGGGTAGTGAAGCAGCCTTGTTAACAGGAGGGTTGCTGGTGCTGATATAGATGTCGTAGGTAACTTCATCGCCAGCATCGGCGTCGCCGCCCTTCCAGGTGAGGATGCTGTTGGTGTCCACATTGCCCGCACCGTTTGCGGGGGCCGGCTCTGAAGGGGTGTTGGGCGCTGTGTTGGGCTTAACAAGGCTTTTTATGGAAAAGGAGCCCACGGCGCTGGGTGTGGTACTTTTGCCGTCGCTGGCAATAACCTGCCAGTAATAAGTGGCGCCCCATTCCAGGTCTGCGGCTGCCACAGAGGTATCGCGGATATTAACTTCATAAGCGGAAACCGGCGGGCTGCTCTTATCCAGAAAGACAATATAAAACAAACTGTCGCCGGCATCGGGGTCTGAGGAGGACCAGGTTAAATTGATGGGTAACTCCAGGCCGGTATCACCCGCTGTGGGGTTAATGAGAAGGGGCACTGTGGGTGGCGTATTGCCTGATGTAGCCTGTTTGGTTGTGAATGACCATACCGGGCCGTTGATGCTGGCCTGCCCGTCTGTGGCGGCCACATACCAGTAATAGGATGTGCTGGTGGTAAGGCCATAAATCTCCAGTTGATTTTTGCTGAGGTTGGACGCTGTCTTTGTAGTAGGCGGGTTGGATGTGCCCAGGTATACATCATAATGTAAAGTGTCCTGGTCGGCGTCACCGCTAACCCATGTAAGAGTGAGGTTTAGGTCCTTGCCTGTACTGCCGGTAACCGGTGAAGGGTTTGAAGGCAGGTCAGGAGGAGTGTTTAATGGGTTATTGGCCTGTGTTGTAAAAGACCATATAGGGCCGTTTACATTGGCGTTGCCATCAGAGCTCACAATATACCAGAAATAAGTACTCTGAGGCGCCAGACCTGATATTTGGAAGGATGCCTGAGAAAGGCCGGCGGCCACTTGCTGTACGGGCGGATTCTTTGTCTCCAGATAAATGTTGTAGGTAACGTTATCACTATCAGGGTCGCCGCCCTGCCAGGACAAAGTAACCTCCAGGGCCTGGTTTTGAGAAGCGTCCAGCGGGTAAGGGCCAGCAGGCAGGTTGGGAGGCTGGTTACCGGCGGTAACTGCCTTGGTGGTAAACTGCCATAC
>CAZRWX010000039.1:1253-20239 GCA_964603925.1 uncultured Bifidobacteriales bacterium
GACCGGACTGCACAGTGACTGCAGGAATAGTTATAGGACTAAAACCCGAAAGCCGAAAACGAGCGGAGTACTCTCCGGGTGAAACATTGTAGATTATACATATACCCGAAGAATTGGTGCGGGCAAAATAGGATGTACCGGGGACGTAACAGTCGGCGTCCTCCTGACCTATGTTCTGGTAAAACACAGAGCCATAAACCTGGCCGGGTGCTTTAAGGGTGTCCTGGCCTAAATCTTTAGACTCGTTTGCCTCATAGACAATACCTTTTATATAGGTGACCAGGGTATCGTCGGTTGTAATATCTATGAAGATGCCTTCAAGATAGAACTCCGCCACGGCCGGACTATCAAAGAAATACCCGCCGTCTGCATCGGTGGTATCGGTATAAGAGTCGCCAGATGCTCCTACTTTGCCAAGGGGTTTGGCTAATGGGTCGCCGGCATACTCGCTAAGGGTGACTATAGCACCGGAGGCGGGCGTACCGTCTTTTAATACCAGAGTGCCTGAGATGCCCTCAGTTTCTGACCCTCCCTGGGCCTTGGGGCTGTCAAACAGGCAACTGGATAACAGCAGGCCGGCAGCAAGAATGATAAAACTAAAATATGCCCTGTATAAAGGCTGTTTTAAAACTGACGGTTTGGATAATGTATTCATCCTGTTAACCTCTTTTTTTGGATATGGGAAATAAATGAAAATTTATATGATAGGCGTTTTCGGGATTTTTTTCCGCGCTGGTTATTTCTAAAAGCTCTTTGCGGAAATCCCGTAACTTCTCTACTATTTTAGCATAGGAAGCCGGTGAAAGCCCCAATGTTAATGTGGAGATATTACGCTTGTCTTTAGGGTATTTGTCTATGGCGTGTTTGGCCAGCTCTGCCATCTGCATGTGGTAATTTGCCAGCATGGCGGCGTTAACTGAACGGCCGGATGTGATAAAAGGGTCGGCTTGCGTATAAGTGCCGTCAGGGCCTTTAACCAGCAACCCCAGAGTTGTTAGAAGTTTCAGTGATTTTTTTGCCTGGGCAGGCGTAATAGAGGGGGATACGCTTTTGGCCAGAGTTTTACAGTCCTCAGGGTTGGGAAGTAGTATGGCCAGCTCCCTGACAGCTGAGTAGTACCATTTATCGTAGAACTCGTCGATATTAAGCTCTTTGGCTTTGAACTTGGTATTGCGCTCACATATGGCCTGCTGGAGATAGTACTTTTTTTCACTTTGGGTTTTGGCCTGGTCAGAGAGAACGAGGAGCTCCAGATATCCTGCTTCTTTTTTGTTGAGATTAAACACACGGGCAAAATTGCCCGCCATCTCTAAAGAAATGTTACGCTTACCCTGGATAATGTTGGTAAAGAAACCCGCTGAATTAAACCCCGCCTGCTCTGCCAGATAACGATAGGTAAAGTGGGGGGTTTCTGCTTTACGCTCCTGAAAGCTGTCTTTTAGGAACTTTCTGTAATTAATGTAGGTGAAAATATTAGGCATGCGCAAATTTCCTTTGTATCTATTATAGACAAAAATATATAAAATTCAAGAATTATGTTAAAAAAAATTAAATAAATAGAAAACACTATATTTTTTGTAAAAGCTAAAAAAAGCTAAAAAAAGCCAAAAAAGATGTTTTTAGGTCGATTTATTCAAAAATAGTTAATAAATAAGAAAACAAAAGAAGCAGCGAGGCCAGCAGTCATATGTAGCTGTTTCTTTCTATAATTATCGGCATGAAAAAAACAGATTTTTTAGTAATAGGGTGCGGTATAGTTGGCTTGAATATCGCTATTGAGCTTAAAAAGCGGTTTCCTGACCAGAAAATCGATATTCTGGAAAAAGAGGCTGCCTGCGGTGAGCACGGCAGCGGCCGTAATAGCGGTGTGCTTCATGCTGGTTTTTATTATACATCGGACAGTTTAAAAGCCAGGTTTACCAGGCAAGGTAACGATGCACTTACAGCCTATTGTGACGAAAAATCTCTGGCAATAAATAAATGCGGCAAGCTGGTTGTTGCTCAAAGTGAAAAAGATCATCCTTTGCTCGATGAACTGCTAAAACGAGGTAGAGACAACGGCGTACCTTTACAGGAAATATCCGAAGCAGAAGCTAAAGAAATTGAGCCTAAAGTAAAAACCTGCGGCCGGGCTATTTTTTCTCCTATTACCTCTTCAGTAGACCCGTTGGAGGTTATGAATTCTCTGGAAAAAGATGCCCGTGATATGGGTATTCGTATTCATTATGGAACAGCATATAAAGGGGTTTCAGGACGGGTTGTTAAAACCGCTCAGGGTGATTTTGAATTTGGTTATCTGGTAAATGCCGGGGGGCTTTACGCTGACAAAATTGCCAGGGGCTTTGGCTTTTCTAAAAATCACAGCATATTACCTTTTAAGGGTCTTTATTTATATGGTCAATACCTTCCTAATGCCATTAAAACCCATATCTATCCGGTTCCAGATTTAAATTACCCCTTTTTAGGCGTTCATTATACAGTAAAAGTAGATGGCAGTCTTAAAATTGGGCCCACAGCCATGCCTGTTTTATGGAGAGAAAATTATAAGGGTTTTAAAAATTTTAAAATGAACGAATTCTTTGAGATTGCCGGGCGTAATCTGGCTTTGATGTTTTTTGCCAATTTTGATTATAAACATTTAGCCCGGGTTGAGCTGCAAAAGCAGTTCCGCAGTAAAATGGTGTCACTGGGTTCATCTTTATTAGAAGGTGTAACCAGGGATAAGTTTAAAAAATGGGGTAAGCCGGGTATTCGCGCTCAGCTTATAAACATTAAAACCTGGAAACTGGAAATGGATTTTGTGCTGGAGGGTGACGCGCGCTCCATGCATGTGCTTAACGCTGTTTCCCCAGGTTTTACATGTTCCATGCCCTTTGCCAGCCATGTGTGTGATCAGATTGAGGCCAGGGTGTGAGGTTGTTAAAGTTGGCGGACAGGGGGCTGTTAATGACTGAGTTGTGGAACTGGCTGACAGAGGGTGTTATAATGGGGAATTGGTGACAGGGGACAGTGGCTCTGGTGTGTGGCATCGGGGGCAGATTGCTTTGGAATAAAGGCTCTGTGAACAATTACTTCTTCCTTCTAACTTCATTATTTGCATTTTTAACTGTCACGGTTCCCACCGGCTACAATTTTCCAGAAAAAATCCCTGCCAATAATGCAGTTGCCTGTGCCGGCGGGTATATCTTTCTCAGGTTTTTCGTAAATCAGGGTATTCGTAAGATCGGGTGGCAGATACTTAATTCCGGCTTCATTATTCACATGAGCGGGCGTGCACGGCATAGCCGTGGTGTAGCCGGGAGCGCCTGCCTTGCCTATGTGGCACCCTGAAGGCAGGTTGCCCGATACCGGGTATTGGTAATTAAAATTACCCGTTTGCTCCATAACCCATTGGGCCGTATCCCATAAGCCCTGGGGCTGGCCAAAATCGAACCATGGACTTGTACCGCAATTGAAGATTGATATTTGTTGGCCCTTTTTTAAGGCCTTAACCCAGAATTCCTTGATATCGGCTGGTTTGTTTTTACAGAAATCGAGAAACTGGCGTGAATAAAGGGCTATGCCTGTATATGTCAATGCTGATATACCACTGTGTAACTCCCCCTGGTAATAGTTTTTAATGCCCGCTAGACAATTGTCCTCGTTAACAAGCAGGGTGTTGACCCTGGGTCTATGGCAGGCGGCAAGGGTGGCGATGGCACCAGATTTAATGTGATAGCGGCATAACTCTGGTAGATTGATATTATGCATTATGTCTGCATTATGTATAAGAAACATATCTGTTTGACTAAGTATACTGCCGGCATTACCAAGGCACCCGCCAGTACCCATAATGGCGGGTTCATGTATGGTCTCAATTTGCATACCTGCTGCCTCTGTCCGGACTGGTTCGGGATGATAATGGGTATTACACAGGGCGTGGTCAGGGGAAAGCGGCTGTACCTTTTCCCAGTTCCATTTAAGGCAGCTTTTACCCTGAAAAGGCACAAGGGGCTTGGGTATTCTTAGCGTAAGGGGCCTTAGCCGTGTGCCCAGGCCCGCACAGAGGAAGAAGACTGTCAGGGAAGGTTGACCGGAACTAATCATTGGGGAATGTACTGGTTACAGGTCCGCCTGTGAGCACTTCTATGGGCAGTTTGTGGTATTCATATTCGTATGGGGGGGGCTTCCACTGGAACTGCCGGGGATAAAGCCTTTTGACTGTACGGATAATTTCCACGCCGGTATTATAGGACTGATAACAATCCCTGTCTATTACATGTATTTGCGCTCCTCCGCATACTTCACCGGAGAACTTATGGAAGGAGGGCTGAAAGGAGCATTCCCTGAAATAAACACCAGGCAAATTGAGTTTGTCAAGCTCCCGACACAGCAAGGAGGCGTCAATAAATGGGGCACCGAATAACTCAAATGGCCTTGTGGTGCCCCGGCCCTCAGAAAGATTTGTGCCCTCTATAAGACACATGCCGGGATATACAATGGCTGTATCCAGTGTGGGCATATTTGGGGATGGGTATACCCAGGGCAGCCCGGTTTGGTCGAACCACATCTCTGGCTGCCACCCCTGCATAGGCAGTATATGCAATTGGCAGGAGGGAAATGCCTCTGTTTTAAATTGGGTGGCAAGCTGCCCAATAGTTTTGCCGTGTCTGACTGGAATGGGATGAAGACCCACAAATGAGGTGTATTGAGGGGAAAGAACCGGGCCCTCCACTGTAATGCCATTAATGGGATTGGGGCGCTCCATAACGATAATGGGTATATTTTGAGCCTCGCAGGCTTTCATACACAGGAAAAGAGTCCAGATAAAGGTGTAATAGCGGGTGCCAACGTCCTGGAGGTCTATTAATAATGCATCTACTCCTTTGAGCATATCGGCGGTGGGCTGGCGGTGGTCGCCGTATAAACTGTGAACGGGTACCTGATAAAGCGGGTGCTTGAACCCCTCCCATTCTATCATATTGTCCTGAGTTTGCCCCAGGAAGCCGTGTTGAGGCCCAAAGAGGCATGTCAGCTTGAGGATGGCGGGATCTGCGCTTTTTAAGATTGCGGCCGAATGCCTGAGAGTGGCGGAAACCGAAGCGGGGTGCAGCACAGCCCCAACCCGGGTGCCGGAAAGCGATTTGGGCCAGAGGGCGTTTAGATTATCTATGGGGAGTGTGATCATATTTAGAAATTATGAATTATGAATTAGGAATTAGGAATTAATTCCTACATTTTTATGACAATGAAAGTTTTTGTTCATAAGATTTGTAACCAAATCGTAAAATAAAGGGTGAAGTATGTCCGGTTCATTAAATAAAGTTATGTTAATTGGTAATTTAGGCAAAGATCCTGAAGTCAAGTCCACACCATCAGGGGCTAAAGTCGCCAATTTCAATGTGGCTACCAATGAGAGCTATACCGACCGTAATGGTCAAAAGGTTGATAAAACTGAGTGGCACCGCATAGTTATGTGGCGCGGGTTAGCTGAAATTGCCGAACGCTGGCTTAAAAAAGGCTCTACTGTATATATAGAGGGCAAACTTACGACCAGGTCCTGGGACGACCAGAGCGGCCAAAAACGCTACACTACCGAGATAGTAGCAGACAATATGCAGATGCTGGGCCGCAGGGGTGAGGGCGGTGGTGATATGCCCCAGGAGCCCTACTCCGGGGGTGGTTCTTACGACCAGCCCCAGGGTAATATGGGCGGGGGCGCCTCTCAAAAAAGTTTTGGTCCTCAGGGCAATACACAACCTGCCGCACCAGAAGATGATCTGCCATTCTAATTTCCCAGGGGCCTGTTTTATTTTTGAACCCCCCATTTTATCAATTATTTAATTTTTACTTTGTAGCCTGATAACCAGTCGGGCTGCTGTCATTTATATGGTCATTATTAGTGATCTTTGAACTCATTCTTATAATTATCCTCGTCTTTATTTCGGGCTTTTTCTCGGCTACGGAGACTGCTTTTTTCTCTTTTGCTCCTTCTGAGTTAACCAGTTTCAGCTGTAGCAAATTTAGATCACGGCGTTTACTGGCCCAGGTTATGAAAAAGCCAAATTCTGTGTTAACAACTTTGCTTCTGGGTAATAATGTCGCTAATATAATGCTGGTAATATTAATGGGGCATTTGCTAAATCGTATGGCCTTTATGCTTCCCGGCTTTTTTTTGGCAGGGTGGCTGAAGGTCCTGGGTGAGGTTCTGCTTATTACTGTTTTCCTGTTGGCAGTTGGGGAGATTTTCCCTAAAAGCATTGCTCTGCGGTACAGTGGGCGTGTGGCTGTCCTTGCTATTTGGCCCTTTTACGGTTTGCATCAGGTTATTGGTATTTTTCATATCAGGCAGCTGCTTACTTTTATTGTGTGGAGCATATTAAAAATTATCAGACGGCTGTTTGGCGACAAAGAAGAGTCTTCTAATTACGAGGATATTCAAGTTGCCGTATTTCTGAGCGAAAAAGAGGGGCACCTGTCTAAGGAAGAGGCTTCAATAATTGACAGGGTTCTTGCTCTTGAGGATGCGGATATTGCCAAATTTATGGTCAATCGGGCAAATATTAAAGCTGTTAATTTTCGTGAGACTGTTGCTCGGGCCATTTATTACAGTATCAAATGGCAGATGGAGTTACTTCCGGTTTACAAAGATCAGAAAGACTCTATTATAGGTGTTTTTAATGTAAACTTTGCCATTCAAAAAGAATGGCATGGTTTGGTTGGGGACCATATCCTGGCACCTGTTTTTATACCCCGGGTCAACTGTTCTAAACTTATCTTACAGCTATTGGAATCACCAGAGGACAATTTAGGAGTGGTTATTGATGAATTTGGCTCTTTTGAAGGCATTGTGTCAAAACAAAATATTTTAAGTTTTTTAACATATGATGTGCTGGATATACCAAATAAGGCAATTGCGGGAGTAGATAAAACTCCAGACGGTCTTTATGTTGACGGCACTCTTAAACTTGATGAATTAGAGGACATATTAAACTTTTCATTTCCACATGGCGATTACCATACGGTAGGTGGTATGCTGTGTGCTTATCAGGATAGAATTCCCCAAAAAGGTGATTGGGTTGTTGTTGCGGGCAGGAAATTTTACATTGACCAGTCAAGGCCTAACCGGGTTATAAAGGTTTTCATTCCCTTGAAAGGAAGGTACAAATGAATATACATGCCAATTACCTCATACTAATGATACTTATCACCTGTTCAGCTTTTATCGGGGCTATAAACTCCCGCGGCACAGCCAAGATGATTATTTCCTACATACTGGCCTTTGTCTGTCTGGCCAGTACAGCTTTTTATGTCACTCAGTATGCTATGGAGGCATCTCAAAAGCGCACAGCGGCTCTGACTATGAATGCTCAGTCCATTGAGAATAAGCTCGATGCCCTGGAGGAGAAGGAGCTGGCTCTAGAAGAAGAGCGCAAGCGCGCGGAGAGTGAGTCGGAGTCTGAGGCCGCCTCTGAAGTGGAGGCTTATAAAAACAGCGTTATCAGTATACTTACTTCTGCCAGGTCTATAAGCGGCCAGCTCGTCAGTTTTAAAGTTGAGGCAGAATCAGACGAAGAATATGAAACATTACAGGGCAAAGCTGTCAGCTATCACAGTCAGGCCGGTCAGCTTAAGCGTAAAGCCTCAGCTCTTAAGGCGCCCGATGAGCTTCGGGCAGGACATGAGGCTCTCATGAGCGGTTTAGATTATCTTATTTCCAGTGCTCATAACCTCAGAAGTTATTATAAGGCTGAAGATTCCGCAGAGGAATACGAGTTATCCAGCGCGTTTCGCAGCAAGGCCCGGAAGGCTCATAGCCTGCTGGGCAGGGCACAAACCAGTCTACAATAAGGGCCTTTTTATGAATTTCCCTGAGGGGCTTAAATATTCCGATACTCATCATTGGGTGAAGGCGGGGGGCTCTTTTGCCTTGTTAGGGCTTACAGATCACGCTCAAAAGCAGCTGGGGGAGGTAATTTTTGTGGATCTGCCCGAGCTTGGGCAGGTTCTACAGGTGGGCCAGGAGTTTGGCAGTGTAGAAGCTGTAAAAACAGTAGCAGATCTTTACGCACCGCTGTCCGGTGAGGTTATAAGCATCAACGAGCACCTTTTAAAAGTTCCCTCGGCTATTAATACCAGCCCATATGATAAGGGTTGGCTTATAAAGATTAAAGTCACCTCAAATTCCGGGGATTTACTGGATGCCAATGCTTATAAACAGATGATAGGTGCGTAGTTTCAGGGTTTTTATACCTTTCTGGTCTACTTTCTGGATTTTTCCGTAAGATATTTTAAATTTAACCAGGTTTTTAATAATAATTATAGGGGTAATAAAATGAGTATAAATGTCGCCATTATGGGAGCCAGCGGTGCTGTCGGCACCGAGCTAATCCAACTTCTTGAAGAGAGAAATTTCCCCGTTAATGAACTCAGGCCTCTGGCTTCTTCGCGTTCTGCTGGTAGGAGTATTACGTTTAAAGGTGAGCAAATCAAAATTCAGGAGCTGGGTCACAATTCTTTTAAAGACATTCAGCTGGTGCTGGCATCTGCAGGTGGCTCAATCAGCAAAGAGTATGCGCCTTCAGCAGTTAAAGCTGGTGCTGTAGTAGTAGACAACACCTCTTATTATCGTATGGCAGAGGGTGTTCCCCTGGTTGTTCCGGAGATAAACCCCCAAGCTATTAAAGAGCACAAGGGTATTATTGCCAACCCCAATTGCTCAACCATTATTATGCTTTTACCTCTTTGGCCATTACATCAGGCTTTCAAGGCTAAAAGGGTTGTTGTATCCACTTATCAAGCCGCCAGCGGTGCCGGAGCCCGCGCCATGGACGAGCTTGTAGCAGAAACTAAGGCTCTCATTGAGGGCAAGCCATTTGAACGTACAGTTATCCCTTATCAGTATGGTTTCAACCTTTTTCCTCACAATTCTAAAATGGGGGAGAATGGCTACTGCGAAGAGGAGACTAAAATGGTCAAAGAAACTGAAAAGATTTTAAATGATTCAGAAATACGCATTACGGCTACCTGCGTGCGTGTACCTGTGCTCAGGGCCCACTCAGAGGCCCTTAATATAGAGTTTGAAAAGCCCACTTCTGTTGAGGAGATCTACGAGGTACTCAAATCTGCCAAAGGTGTAGAAGTTCTGGAGGACAGGGCCGCAAACCGCTGGCCCATGCCAATAGATGCCTCGGGTAAAGATCCTGCATATGTCGGCCGTGTACGCAAAGACTTATCACAGGGTAATACTTTTGATCTCTGGGTAGTCGGCGACCAAATTCGTAAGGGCGCAGCCCTAAATGCTATTCAGATAGCTGAGGAGCTCCAATTCTAAATTTTATCTTTTTCCTGTTTATAATTTGCGTTGGAACTTTTTTTGGCGCCCTGTTCTTTCAATTGAATAAAATTGAGAGTTCATTTAAAAAGCGCCTGGAGGATATCGAAACCTTTCTCCTGGAAGAGTACGGCGAAGAGGAGTAAGGTTTGAAAAATTATTTAAAGGATATTGGGGGCATTCCTGTCACTCAACTGGCTGGGGATTTCGGCACACCATTATTTATATACAAGCGGGATGTTATTGAGCAACGCCTTAATCAAGTTAAGGTTTTTGATGTGGTACGTTTTGCCCAAAAGGCATGCAGTAATCTGGCCATACTGGCCGTTATGCGTAAAGGCGGAGCAGTAGTAGACGCTGTCAGCGCCGGCGAAATCCACAGGGCTCTTAAGGCGGGTTTTAGCGCACGGGAGGGCGCATCCGATATAGTGTATACAGCCGATATTTTTGATGATGATGCTGTAGACCTTCTTAAGAAATATCCCATTCCCATTAACGTTGGCTCTCCTGATATGATAACACAAGCTGGTGCTTTTGCCCCGGGCAGGGACATTATTCTTCGAATAAACCCCGGGTTCGGTCATGGCCATTCTCAAAAAGTTAATACCGGCGGGCCACTTTCCAAGCACGGTATCTGGCATGGGGATTTATCGGAATGTACGCGCCTGGGAAGGCAAGCGGGCGTTAATATCTGCGGCATACATATGCATATAGGCTCAGGCAGCGATTTTGAACATCTTTCCCAGGTATGTGACGCCATGGTAAAGGTAGCTTCCAATCTTGGTCCTCAACTCAAAGTGATTAGCACAGGGGGCGGCCTGCCTATACCATATCATCATGGGGAGCCAGGTGTAGATGTATCAGCCTTTTATAAATTTTGGGACGACGCCCGTAAAAAAATTGAAGAATCTGTCGGTCATAAGGTTTCTTTAGAAACAGAACCGGGCAGGTTCTTAGTCGCGGAGAGTTGCTCTTTGCTTACCCAAATTCGTTCCATAAAGAATACCGGAGGCAACGGTTTT
Source organism: uncultured Bifidobacteriales bacterium (assembly GCA_964603925.1). Taxonomy (GTDB): domain Bacteria; phylum Fibrobacterota; class Fibrobacteria; order UBA11236; family JADFYW01; genus CAZRWX01. Next base: position 11,589 of record CAZRWX010000039.1, read on the forward strand.
TATCTGGTCAATGCCGGTTTTGACACTCTTATCCGCCCTGCTATGTATGGTGCCTATCACGAGATCTCCATTTGCCCCGCTGATGATCGCAAAATATCCGAAACCTGTGAAGTTGTAGTAGGTGGGCCGCTGTGTGAATCCTGTGATGTATTTACTCAAGGGGAGGGTGGCGATGTGGTTAAGCGTGAATTACCTCAGGCAAAAGTTGGTGATTTCCTCATAATTCACGATGCCGGGGCCTATGGCTCGGTTATGAGCTCCAACTATAACTCGCGTCGGTTAGCCGCAGAGGTTCTTATTAGTAATGGCAACCCCGAGCTTATACGTGAACGGCAGCCTTTTGAGGCTCTGTGGCAGTATGAGCGTGTGCCGGAAAGCCTGAAGTAATTATTCTACCTTAATAATGCCCTCATCATAACTGGGAGCAATAGTTTTACCCGGTGTGATAACCAGGAAATCTTTTTTATCCCATTGGCCCGACATAAGGTCCGCCAGCAGGCGTGTGTTGCCAGTGTATTCACTGTAGGCCAGCCCCTGCTCGCGGGCTATATCTGCTGCCTCACTTTTTAGATGACTGGTGCCAGGAACCTGTGTGTCTATATAAGTAAGGCCAGTGTAGTTTTTTAAATGATCACCCAGGGTCTCCATGAGGTATGCGGCATTCTCTTCCCCATACTGTTTAACGTAATCCTCATAAGTGCCCATACCCATTTGACGTGTGGTGCTGCCGGGGTTGGAAAGGTTGTGTTTTGCCCTCTCCAGCCAACCCGGGGAGTGGTAGAAGGTGCCGGGGTTTTCGTTGAAATGATTAAGGTAGCCCGATTTGGAACCCATCAGGAGTGTTATACAGTCGTGGGCGCGGGGAACTACTATTGGCAGCCTGGAACGCAAACCTTTGATACCGTTGCTGCACAAACCATAGGCTAATAAAACTGCATCATAATCCCCTGTATCTACCTTATCGATTTGGCTTTGTAATGCTGAGGACATTTTGGCCTCCCCAACATCGTGCAGCCCCTGTTCCACTATTTTAATGTCGATGATATTGCCGCTGCCGGCTGCGCAGTAATAGCACTCCCTGGCAAAAACGGCGCATGATATGAGTATATAATGTGCGGGGTTATTTTTCATATGCTCAAATTAGAAATGCCATGGTTAAGGTTTTAGCCAATTTATCAATTTCAGATCTTTTATGCGCTTAAATTCCCTCTCGTTATTGGTGACAAGAGTAGTTTGTAAAGCCAGGGCATGAGCGCCGATAAGCATATCCATATTGCCAATTATCTTCCCTACTTTTTCCAAATCAGCACGTATTTTACCATAGAACCTGGCAGCTTTGTCATCAAATTGGAAAGTTTGAAACTGCACGGAAAATTTGAGAAGATTTATAGCGTTTTTTTCCTGTTGAGTACTCTTATAAACACCGTATTCCAGCTTTGATAATGTGATTGAAGAAATACCAATATCTTCTGATTTAATTTTTTTTAAAATATGAGAAAGATTCTCCGGACGGCTTTTCATAATATATATGCATATGTTGGTATCTAAAAGGTAAGAAGTCATAGAGAGCGCCGCTTCTGGGGCTTTTCATTAGGTCTTACCTCCATGTAATCGCCGGAAAAACTGCCCAGACTTCCAAGAAAAACATCCCAGGCTTTTTCTTTAGGAATAAGTAATACCATGTCCCCAGTTTTTTTTATGAAGACTTCTTTTGTGCCAAACCTGTACTCTTTAGGAAGGCGTACAGCTTCGCTTCTACCGTTCATAAATATTTTTGCAGTTTCCATAAAGCACCCCTAATTGATATATACCATAATATATATATCAATATTAGTTTATATCAAGGATAATCAACGCATAAAGGGGAAGGTTCCCAAAATCGTAAGACCACCTGACGTTGTCGGGAGCGCCTGCCTTGCAGAACCGGCATTGGGAAGGCGGGGGAACCAAATATGGAAATTAACTGTATTATTACCCCGTTATAAAAGACCGGCCCTTTTCCACCCAGTATTTATAGGATTCATAATCAACCTCACTGGGTATGCTGTGGTCAGAGTGGACTACATAGCCGCAACCCATTTCCTGTAAAGCGGTAATTTTCTTCTCCATTTCTGTGTCTATTCTGGCTTTATCATTACTGATAAGCTCCCGAATGTCCAGACCACCCATAAAAGTGATATGTTTACCAAAACGGCGACCCAGGTCTATCACATCCATGCCGGCTTTAACCTCCATGGCCTGGAGGCAATCCATGCCAGCCTCAATAAGCCCAGGCATAAAGGGCTCTACAAAACCGCAGGAGTGCACAATAACCTTGAGACCCTGGCTGTGAACATAATCAAATAAAAGTTTGTGCCCGGGCTGTACAATCTCCTTATACATGTCCGGTGACATAAAGGGCCTGCCTTTAAAGCCCATATCCTCGAAAAACCAGACACCGTCAGGCTTGCCGTGTTTGGAGAAGTTCTCCTCCAGAATGGAACGTGTAAGCTGCGAATAAACCATTACCATATCTTTAACCCAGTCGGGGTCCATGGCCATACCAAGGAGCATGTGCTCATGTCCACAAAGAGGATGTATCCATTCAAATGGTCCCACTCCGCTCCAGCAGTAAAATGCCTCTTTATCGGCAGCAGCTGTTTTGCCCTCCAGATACTGCTTTGCATTTAAGCGGCGCTCATCCAACCCCGCTGTGAGATGGGGCCTGGCCATGTCCTCCCAGGAAATCCTGTCTTTTACTTTGAAGTCCACGTGCTCGGGTGTGGTGGCACCCTCTTTCATCCATCTGAGCGTGGCGCCGTTACCGTTAAGTTTGAGTATGGTGCTTTCTGTTTCCTCAACTACCTGGTCTTCAAAATCCAGGTTTGCCAGGGTATTCGGCCAGCCTCCCAGACGAATATCTAAGTCAAAATGATCAATGGGATGTTCATTGGCTGCAATATGTCCCTCGCCTCGCCAGCGGGTAACTGTTTCTTCCCAGAAGCCTTCATAAACAGCCAACCTGTCCACAGGTAGCCTGTTCAATGTGTTGGTAACCCGTTCTATTCCCGTCATAGCTGCGGTTGCTGTGTTCATTTTACCTCCAAAATAGCCAATAATTTTATTTAATCGATATTATAAATAATCTCTTATATTAATTTAATGCGAAATTACATGATAACAATAGACTTTATCGGTATAAAATTGCATAATATCGATATGAAATGGCTGGAGTTTGATGTTCGCTTGGTTATGACGGGTAAATTAGATCGGGATCCTGAATGGCTATGGGATTTTTCCGGCTCAAATTTAAAGCGTATTCATTTTTGGCTTATTTCTGAAGGCGGGGGTACATTCAAACCAGGTGATAACAGTTTTAACTTTAAGCGGGGGGACTGTTTTATTACCGATATGCGCAAACCGCATTTCGCCCGGCAGGACACCAAAAAGCTGGCCGTTATCAACTGGCTGGTATTTGAGTTGATAGACCCGTCATCCGGGCAATCTGTTACACCGGAATTCTGGCCCGCCATTCACAGGCAGGTGACCCATATAAGTTTTTTGGAGCACATTATGCACAGGATTGTAGAGTTGTTTTCCATGGGTGAAGCCTGTCATTCTCAGTGCGTTATGTTGCTGAAAACGGTATTAATAGAAATTCTACATTCAGAAAAGCAGCAGGCATTAAGCGGGGAAGCACAGCACAATTATCAGCTTATTGCGAGTGCGGCAGACCTTATCAGGCGTTTTCCCGGCAACCGCTACAGCGTGAGGCAAATGGCCTCTCATACTCATTGCACTCCCGATCATTTTATCCGTTTGTTTAAACAGTATCAGGGTATTACTCCCAATGATTTTGTACTGCGTGCGCGTATGGAGGAGGCCAAACATTTACTTCTTTTTTCCGGGCATTCCATAGCCAGGATTGCGGATACCCTTGGTTACAGTGATGTCAGCTTTTTTTCCCGGCAGTTCAGCAAAAAGGTGGGAATGAGTCCTAAACAGTTCAGGAATGGGGGGTAGGGGTCTATGTCAAATTAATTTTATCTCATTATTGTGAACATGTCACTGTCTGGTTCGACTCCGCTCACCATGACAGTGATCATGCCCTGTCACTCTGAGCCCTTCGGCTGCGCTCCGCTCACCATGACAGTGACTATGCCCTGTCACCCTGAGCCCTTCGGCTGCGCTCCGCTCACCATGACAGTGACTATGCCCTGTCACCCTGAGCCCTTCGTCTAAGCCTGTCCTGAGCGCAGTCGAAGGGCTTAGGACAGGCTAGACGAAGGGTAAGTGCAGGTGAAACAACTTACTGGATGGCTCACCAGTTAGCTTTGTAACATCTCTTTAAGCCTCACTATAAAATAATCTACTAGGAACAGTGTTATGGTCTCCTGACGGGTACGCTTAAGTTCTTCGGGGGATTTAATGGACTTCCAGATAAAATTTTCCCTGTTTGCGGCAGCTTGAGTCATTATATATTCGAAGGTTTCTTGTATTCGCTGTCTTATCTGGCTTTTGGGAAATGCGTATAGAGGGTCTATGGATATGACGTTGACGCCAAAACATTAGAACGACACACAGCCATGTTTGCCGGTGTTGATTGCGAATCCGGCCGCAAACCTGATTAGTGTCATCAGCTTTATCAGACCGAGGATTTTTCTTTTATAAAACCGAATTTTTCGAGTAAATCACGTGTATGTTTTACGCCGAACTTTTTCCTGAGGTTTTGCAGATGGCGCCTTACTGTAAAGGAGGATATCCCCAGCTTCTCAGCGGCCTTTTTGCTGTCGTTTACCTTTATTATCTGTTGGATTACGGCCTTTTCGCTGGCACTTAGCATGGCGATGGATCTGGATTGTTCCAGTTTCTTAACCTGGTCTAAAAAAACAGGCACCGTTGATTTTGGAATGAATATTTCCCCCTTATAAACCCTGGTTATGGTGGGTATAAGCTCTTCCCAGTTATCTTTTAGAATATAACCATGGGCTCCCAGACTGTAGCATTCCCGGGCATGTTGCTCATAAACAGTAATCATGATTAATCTAATTTTGGGGTAGGAGGTTTGCAGCCATTTGAGCACATCCATTCCGCTATCTTCATTGCCCAGGTCTATGTCGATTAGGGCAATATCGGGATTGTATTCTTTGATGACCTTTTTGAAAGTTGTAAAGTTATGAGTAAAACCCATAAATTGGATTTTACTGGAGTCTTTAAGGGCGTCTTCTACAATAAGACAATTGGTAATATCGTCATCTATAAGGGCTACTTGCAAGGATATGGTTTTGGTTTAATGTTATCCATAAATTAATACCAGCGAAAAAACCACTTACGCTGTCAGGACAGACGTTAGCTCTACTATTTATTATAGACGGGTTTAGTTACAATGGGTACTAAAAAAGCAGGGCATTTTAACACAATGCTTTTATCATAAACATCTTAAACGTTATTATTCTTGTAAAGCCTTTAATTAAAAGGAGTTATAATAACAAACAAACACCCTTGTTTACTGAAGAATCCTCTTAAAAGCCAGAACCAAGTAATGCCAGACCACAGGCGATGATTATAAGATCCATCTCCATAAGAAACTCCACCGAGCCACTTTTAAGCCAGCCCCTGGCGTACCCGCTTATGTATGTGAGCGGGTAAAGGCTTAGGGTTAATAAGAAGATAAAATGTTTAATGTCTATCATGCCAATAAGAAAAATGGCAACAACAGCCGTTAACCAGCAGGCATTAAGGCTGTATAATACTCTATAGCTCACACTGTTTCCAAATAGGGCTGGCAGAGTGGGAGTGCCCGATATTTTATCGCCTATTATGTCCATGATATCATTAAATAGTGTGTTATTAAATGTGGATACTGCCACAGCGGCGATTAAAAAGCCTATAATAATTGGGTTGGATATACTAATATCCAGTAGAAAAATAGGAATAAGAAAAATGGAAAGCGCCCATAGGAATGCTACCACCAGGTTCTTAACCAGGGGCAGTTCCTTAATGCGAAAATATGTGAAACCCTTACCCTTTTGGTACCAGGGTATAAGGCGATAGGAGTATAAAATACCGGTGCCTACAAGTACAATATGAAATAAACTCAATTTATTTGCAGCGGTCAGGGCAATAACAGAAAGTACTGCTGCTGATATTGCCACCTTAATAAGGGTTTTGTGATTGTTAAAAAATACTGCCTTGGTGGCGTTATTAGCAAAATCTTCTCTTACATCTGTAAAACGGTTTATCATATAAATAAAGAAAACAAAACCCATAAAAGTGAGCCCAACCAGCGGGCTGGGGGTGCCTCCCATATAATGGGTGGCAGAAAACACACAGGCCATACCCATACAGGCCAGGTAGATTATGATAAACAGAGGTTTAGAATTCCTGATAAAACTTAAAGCTGTCATAGGACTCTCCTGGTTAGTTATTACATCTAAAGAAAAATTCATTTACCTCATACACAAGCCCCAAGTTATATGGTCCTATTTTTTTTAATATTGGCGATCCCTTCAAATAAACGCCATTATTATGAAAATAAAAATTATTTGTAGTTTTTTTTCTATAACTGCTCTGAAATTAGGACAGCGTCATTTCAGCAAGTTTTTACATGTAGGAGCAAAAAAAAGTATCGCTCCGCATATTTTAAGTTTAGTTTTGTTGCATTATAAGTCTGACACATGCATGCTTTAGTCATAGCATTGGTGTTCTAAATTAAGCTGAGTACAGGGGCGTCACATGGTTGCTAATAACGAAATATGCAATGAAGATAAGGTTGTATTGGTAGATGCTAACGACAAAGTACTTGGGGTGGCGGGCAAGCTGGACGCACATTTACTTGGTAAACTGCACAGGGCGTTTTCTGTGTTTGTGTTTAATTCCAGCGGCAAGTTGCTATTACAAAAGCGTCATACAGGCAAGTATCACTCCGGTGGCTTATGGACTAACACTTGCTGTAGCCATCCCCGCCCCGGGGAGTCTACAGCAGCGGCCGTACATCGCAGGCTGGGGGAGGAGATGGGCTTTGACTGTGGTATAAATCGCGCTTTCAGTTTTGTTTACCGCGCGGAGTTTGCTAATAAGCTTATTGAGCATGAATATGATCACGTGTATGTCGGGCAGTATAACAGCAGCCCCGTGCCTTGTCCTATGGAGGTAGAGGGCTGGCAGTGGGTCAATCTGAGAGATCTGCTTATTTCTCTGGAACGGAATGCTGACTTATATACCTATTGGTTCAAGCTTGCTGTATGCAAGTTGGCTGATAAGCTCAGGAGTATGAATCTACCGCAGATAGAGGCCCTAAACCGGCTTTACCCCAAGTCGGAAGGCGTATATTAAATCATTGTGGTTTAATGGCCGATGAGCATTTTCATAAAGTGAAACACGCTCCATCGGTAAATTAGAACGCATCCGCCTTAGGCGGATGCGTTCTAATAACCCAGGACAATAAATACTCTTCGGAGAGCACCTCTGGTTGGCCCCTGTCAGCTAGTATATATATCCTGTTATTTGCCTGGGAAACCATAAAAAGAGAAATATCTGGCAATTCATTTTGAATTTTGGAGTAATTGGCTGGTGTAATAAAAAGTGTTTTTAACTTCCCAGCTATATTTGAGTGCAAAGCCTCCTGCGGCTCCTGCACTATAAAGGGCCTGATACCCACATTGTTAAATATCCTTAGAATAGCGTCTACTTCCGGCAGGCCTTCTTTGACCAGGACAATGTCCTCATTAACACCGTGAACTACACCTTCTGCATCGTATTGCGGGAAGGTCATAATTAGCTTAAGGCCTGTTTGTCCCTTGCCCTCCAGGTTTTTAGAATAGGCCGCAATTTTGCCCCCGTGGCTCTCTATAATAGTCCTGGCCATAGAGAGCCCCAGGCCGGTGCCGTTACTGCTTTTTTTGGTGGTATAAAAGGCCTTGAATATCTCCTTTTCCTCCTCCTGAGTACAGCCGGTGCCGTTGTCCTCTACTATTAGAAGGACCACAAACTCTCCCTGCACAACCCTGATTGTTATGCTAACAGGCTCTTTGCCTGCTGCATCAAAAGAGTTGGAACAAATATTTATAAATGCCTGTTCCAGCTTCTCCCACTGCAGGTGGAGCATACAGGCCTCATCCATACCCTCCAGCTTAAAGGCCTCTGCCTGATCAGGAAAATGTGAGCTGATGCATTTCTTTAAAAGCGCACACAGGTCAACTCGGTTGGTCTCTTGAATAATGTGGCTTTTAGACATATCCAGAATACTCGTGCTGAATGTAATGATTTTGGCGATAACGTCATTTAAAAGACCAAGGCGCTCTTTGCCCTTGTCTGTCAGGGGCTCATTTTGCCCCAAACGCTGAGTCCAGTAGGAAACCTGGCACATCTGATTTTTAATCTGATGACTTATGATAGCAGTGGATTCGCCCAGCTCTTTTAGCGCGTTGGCACTTTCAAGCTCCTTATAAGCTCCATGGAGCTTGTTAAAAGCAAGGTTCTTCTCATTGACAAGGTAGAGGAACTTTTCGGCAAAAATCCAGGCGGCCATAAGGCCATAACCAAATATGCCAATGACGGTATAACTAAAATAAAATGGAATAAGGTTTAGTACAGTAATTAGATCCAGAACGCCGCCTAAAAAGAACATAAGAAAAGCGAGAATCTGGTAAATGAGGATTTTTTTATCCAGC